>CALWFY010000107.1 GCA_944377775.1 uncultured Mediterraneibacter sp. | reverse complement strand
AGTGTTGCGGGAGAAGAGGCAGTGTCTCTGGGGTCGGATTTTGACGGATTTGAAAAAGAGGCGCTCCCACATGGAATCCATGACGTCCAGGATATGGAGAAAGTCTGGCATGCCATGAAACAACAGGGCCTTACTGTCGGTCAGATCGAAAAGATCGCACGAGGGAACGCGATGCGTGTTTTGAGAGAAGTGTGGGAAAAATGAACAGAAAGCCCGTGTGATAAAGAAATGTCCGGAATGTGAAAATAAAGAAATGTCCGGAATGTGAAAATTTATGGCGCAGAAGCCCTGGGTATGGTATGATGTAGAGAAATGAGGATTCATAAGGAAGAGAGGTAGAAAATGGAGAACAAAAGAATTATTCAGGTCGAAGAGAAAGTTCCATTTCGTATGCTTGTGCCGCTGAGTATCCAGCATATGTTCGCTATGTTCGGTGCATCCGTGCTCGTTCCCTTTGTGTTTGGGATTAATCCTGCGGTTGTACTGTTTATGAACGGAGTTGGAACGCTTCTGTTTATCCTGATCACAAAAGGAAAAGCGCCGGCTTATCTCGGATCCAGTTTTGCATTTCTGGCTCCGGCAGGAGTCGTGATCTCGCAGTGGGGATATGAATATGCACTGGGCGGGTTTGTAGTAGTAGGATTTTTAGGATGTATTCTGGCTTTGATCATTTATAAATTTGGTTCTGACTGGATTGATGTGGTGCTTCCGCCGGCGGCAATGGGACCGGTAGTTGCCCTGATCGGACTGGAGCTGGCGGGAACCGCTGCTTCCAATGCGGGACTTACGGCTGAAACCGTGGACAGCAAAAATGTGATTGTGTTTCTTGTAACATTGCTGACAGCAGTGCTTGGGTCTGTCGTGTTCAAAAAATTTCTTGCAGTCATCCCGATCCTGATTGCTATTATAGCAGGATACATTGCGGCACTTCTGTGCGGTATCGTGGATTTTACAGAAGTGGCTCAGGCGTCCCTGTTTGCGATCCCGAACTTTTCTACTCCCAAATTTAAGTGGGAAGCGATTGTAATCATCCTGCCGGTGCTTCTGGTGATCGCATCCGAACATATCGGACATCAGATTGTGACGAGTAAGATTGTGGGTCGTGACCTTTTGAAAGACCCGGGTCTCCACCGTTCTTTGTTTGCAGATAATTTTTCTACGATGATCTCCGGACTGATCGGTTCAGTGCCGACCACAACTTACGGAGAGAATATCGGAGTTATGGCAATGACGAAGGTGTACAGTGTGTATGTGATCGGAGGGGCGGCTGTCCTGTCCATTATCTGCTCGTTTATCGGGAAAATGACAACCCTGATCAATACGATTCCGGGACCCGTGATCGGAGGGATTTCTTTCCTCCTCTACGGAATGATCGGAACATCGGGTATCCGCATTTTGGTGGAATCAAAGGTGGATTACGGAAGATCAAGAAATATGGCTATGACTTCCGTGATTTTTGTCACCGGGCTTTCAGGAATCACAGTGCAGTTTGGAAGTATCCAGCTTACCGGAATGGTGCTGGCATGTGTAGTGGGAATGCTCATGGGACTGACATTCTATGTGCTGGATAAACTGAAACTGACAAATGACAGAGAAGACGCATAAAGACTTGAGAATAGATTGTAAACTTTAATTTCCATAATGCATGATATCTGCAGCACTGTGCTGCGGATATTTTGCTTTCCGGAAGGGGGAAACATTAAACCTGGAGTTTCAATATTAAAAATATATTAAGAGTTTCATTAAAAAATCATAGGTCTTTATTTCTATAATATGGGTTATGAACAGATATGATTTTCCGCTGGACAGAACAGACACTGTTTGGGGAAGCTTTATCGTTACAGAAACGGAGGCAGATGTATATGCCGTGGACAGAGGCGGATTACAGACGAACAGGGAGAGAATATGCAGGACATAATGTGAAGCGGAAGAAAAGGAGACGCAAAGCAAAGTTTTTAAGGCGGAGCATTGTTGTGGTGTTTCTTGTTGCTCTGATCTTCTGTGTGAAAAATGTGATCGGAAACCAGATTCTTCTGACTGGGGAAGGAATTGTGTGGAAAGGCGGGCTTGAACCTGTGTTTGACGAGGCGGGTGAGATGTCTGACACACTCAGGGAGCTTGTGGAACATAATCCGGAAACAGCAGATTTTGTAAAAAATTATATGGAGAAAAAGGATAATCCGCCGGCACAGAGCGCGGAGGAAGTGCAGGCGGGAGTGATCCCTCATTTCCTTCAGTGGGACGAACGGTGGGGGTATCAGATATATGGAGATAATCTGATCGCTGTCAACGGATGCGGGCCGACCGTCCTTTCTATGGTGGCAGCCGGACTGACCGGAGACAGTACGGTCACTCCTTACAAAGTGGCGAAATTCGCTGAGAAAAACGGCTATTACGCAGGGGAGGCAGGAACAAGCTGGTCGCTTATGACAGAGGGCGTCAGGCAGTTCGGAATCCATGGTGAAGAAATGGGGCTGAGCGAGGAGGAGATCATCTCCGCCCTTGAGAACGGGAATCCGGTTATCTGCAGTATGAGCCCAGGGGATTTTACTACAACAGGACATTTTATTGTGCTTGTCGGGATAGAAGATGGGAAAATCCGGGTGAATGATCCGAACAGTGTGAAACGAAGCGAAAAGTTGTGGGATTATGCGACTTTGGAGCCTCAGATCAATAATCTGTGGGTGTATACGGTTTTGTAGACAGATATTAACAGGCGGTTAAATTTTCATCCTGTTTTTCTGGGTAAAGCTCAGTTGTGAAATACAAAAAGGCGTAAGCACACCTTGCAATAAAGGTACTGCTTACGCCTTTTTTCAGTCTTATTTCTGTTTTTCAATCTCCTGCATTTTCATGGCACGGACTTTGAGCGGCAGTCCGAACAGGTTGATGAATCCCTCTGCATCGTGGTGATCGTAGAGTTCACCTGTTGTAAAACTTGCCAGAGACTCACTGTACAGAGAATACGGAGAAGTTTCACCTGCTTTAATGATATTCCCTTTGTACAGTTTGAATTTTACTTCACCGGTTACATACTGCTGAGTCACATCTATAAATGCCTGAATTGCTTCACGCAGCGGCGTGAACCATTTTCCCTCGTAAACGATCTGAGCAAATTTGTTTCCAAGGTCTTTTTTCACTTCGTAAGTAGCGCGGTCGAGAACAAGTTCCTCCAGCTGCTCGTGGGCTGCCATGAGGATGGTTCCGCCCGGTGTCTCGTACACGCCGCGGGACTTCATCCCAACGACACGGTTTTCCACGATGTCGATGATGCCGACTCCGTGCTTTCCTCCCAGAGCGTTCAGCTCGGTGATGATGTCAGAGACTTTCATTTCTTTTCCGTTGATGCTCTTGGGAACGCCTGCCTCGAACGTCATTGTCACATATTCCCCTTCATCCGGCGCTTTTTCCGGTGTTACGCCGAGTACGAGAAGATCATCGTAGTTCGGCTCGTTTGCCGGGTCTTCCAGTTCCAGCCCTTCGTGGCTGATGTGCCACAGGTTGCGGTCGCGGCTATAGCTGTGCTTGGCATCGAATGGAAGATCAATTCCATGCTGCATGCAGTATTCAATCTCGTCCTCACGGGACTGCATGGTCCATATATCTGTCATACGCCATGGAGCGATGATCTTGATGTCCGGAGCAAGGGCTTTGATGCCCAGCTCGAAACGAATCTGATCATTCCCTTTTCCTGTTGCACCGTGGCAGATTGCTGTCGCGCCTTCCTTGCGGGCAATCTCAACTAGTTTTTTTGCAATGACTGGACGGGCCATGGATGTGCCGAGAAGATATTTGTTCTCGTAGACAGCGCCGGCTTTTACACAGGGCATGATGTAGTCGTCACAGAATTCGTCGATAATGTTTTCAATATATAATTTGGAAGCTCCTGAAAGTTTTGCTCTTTCCTCGAGACCGTCCAGTTCTTCTGCCTGTCCGCAGTCAATGCAGCAGCAGATAACTTCGTAGTCAAAGTTCTCTTTCAGCCATGGGATGATGGCTGTTGTGTCCAGACCGCCTGAATATGCTAATACTACTTTTTCTTTACTCATTTTAATTGCCTCCTGAATGTATTTTTATTCGTTTTCCGCCTACACCTGGCAGAGCGGAAAGAAGATTTTCATACCGCTTTTACAAGCTAGAACTTACTATACACTAGAAGTTATAATTATGCAAGAGAAAATTAATAAAAAACGAAAATATGCAAAAATAATACAATGTATGCATAAAAATACAAGGTTTGGATATGTAAATGAACGGAAAAGGGGAGAGGGGATGTAATATGGAAAGCAGGCCTGTCATATATAAACAACAAGACGGTCAGATATGGCAGACAGGGCTGCCCCATGAAAAGGGCAGCCCTGATTTAAAACCGATAAGAAGATAAACTATACAGTTACTGTTCCCTCACAGCACCGGAAATCTGTGTCGATTGTGTTGGCAAAGACGCGTACTTTCAGGTTCCTGGGGCTGCATATGCCTTTTGGATCAGGCACGGAAACATTCAGGTCTTCAGGAAGTACAAATCTGATACATTTTACCTGGATATCCCGGCAGGAAGGATAGTTGTGGGCGGGAAGTGTGATCGTTTTTAAACCTCTCTGGTATTCCTCGCCGTAAGAGTCTACTTCCGTCAACACGACGGCCAGCGCTGTACGTTTGTGGGGGCATACGCGTTTGACAGTGAGGTCAAGCTGGACGATTCTGCCGAGAGATTCCAGATATACGTCTCCCAGATTCGCAACAAGAGAATCCTGACATCCCTCCACAGTCAGTTTTATCGGAACCGGACAGGACTCCGGCGTTACTACGATGCCGCAGTCCACGAACACACTGGGGTCAGGAAATGTCACTGCATTTCCTTCGTTATCCGAATAAAGAATGGAAGCATTGACCAGTTTTGTGCCCGTGTTCTGGCTGACGTGCATAACGTAAAATTCCAGGGATGCTCCCTCGTTTCCAGACACGCCCAGCTCAGAAATTTTCCACTGGAGAGTTGTATTGCTGATCATCATGGCAGTTCCCTTTGTTGGTGGAATAACACTGGTGATGCGAAAATCCGGATTCACAGTTTCATCAATTACAATGTCGGTCGCACCTGGTTTGGAAATATTTGCCGCAAGATCAGCGAATAATTCTTCCAGGTCTGCGTCATCCGGTGTCACCGCCACATGGGAAGCATCCGGATCGGTTGCCCAGTCGTTTAATACATTTACGTCGATTCCGTCGTCGCCGACCAGACCGATGCAGTAAATGATAATGCCCGATGCCCTGGCTGCAGCAGCGATTGGAGCAGGGGGGACGCCGGATGTGGTTTTTCCATCTGTGAACATGACGATCACCCGGGCGTTGGACGAAGCTGGATCAAAAAGCTGTACCGCTTTGGTAAAAGCATCCGCATGGTTGGTGGACCCGCCCGCATTTAAATTGTTGACTGCGCTTTTGAGCGCTGCCACAGATGTGATGAGCTGGGTGTCAGCCGTGGCGCTGTCTGCAAAGCTGACAATCCCGATCCGGCTGCCGGAACCGATCATCCCGTCGTTTGAGCTGTCTGTTGCTTCATCAATAATATCAATGAAGGTATCCGCCCCCACTTTCATGTTTGCGAGAGGAGTGCCTGTCATACTGCCGGAGCGGTCCAGGACGAGAACAATGTCCGTGGGGTTGGAAGCGATGTCCGGAGCTGCCGAAAGAGCAAGGGTTATCTTTAATGTTCCGTTGCAGTCTATCTGATCTGTGTTGATCTGTTTGTTAGAATTAGTAATACCCATCATATTACCTCCATATATATAGTAAAAGGAGAGCTCTGCCTTATACTACATCATATGAGGGGCCGCCGAAAAATGTTCGGTATACCCTGATTGTTGGCCTTTTTGGAGAAAATTGCCGACAAATACAGGCTTTTTTTCCACTATTATAATATGCGGAAGGCCCATTAAACGAAGGAAAAGACTGAGAAATATAATTGTTACTTTTGTGAGAAAGAAGTAAAATTTCCCTGTATTTTTTATTAAAATTATATAACCAAAAATGCAAAGGGATGCATAAAAAGTGCAAACTAATTAGTCCGAAGTTTGGTATAATAACAACTGTAAGCAGATTTTACTTTCTGATTTTTTCGGAAAGGGCTTGTTAACACAGCATGAGGAAGGAGACTTTGACCTGTCCGATGATTGCTAATACTCAAAGAAAGGGGGATGCGAAATGCCAGACATTAAATTGACAAGAATCGACAATAGGTTGATCCACGGTCAGGTTGCAACACAGTGGTGCGGCGTTGTAGGCGCGAATCTTCTGCTTGTTGCGAATGATGCTGTCGCAGCTGACGAGTTCCGTCAGGGACTGATGAACATGGCAGCGCCGTCTTATGCGCAGACACGTTTCTTCACGATCCAGAAGACAATCGACATCATTCATAAGGCTTCTCCGAATCAGCATATTGCGATTATCTGCGAGACGCCGCAGGATGTGCTCAAGCTGGTTGAGGGCGGGGTTCCGATCAAGAAAGTAAATATCGGAAATATGCACATGGCTGACGGCAAGCGTCAGGTTGCAACTTCTGTTGCAGTGGATGACGATGATGTTGCAACTTTTAAAAAGCTGCAGGATCTTGGCGTGGAGCTTGAGATCAAACGAGTTCCGGATACGCCGGCAGAAAGCATTGACAAATTATTTAAGTAATTAAAAAACAGGTTTTATTGGTTAAATGGAAAGGAGTAAACATGGAGATTTCAATTATCCAGGCAATTCTGGTCTTTGTGGTTGCATTTATCATGGGAATCGACCAGTTCAGCTTTTTAGAGTCTCTGTACCAGCCAATCGTTACCTGCCCGATCATCGGAGCGATCCTTGGTAACTTTGAGCTTGGTATCGTAGTTGGTGGTGCATACCAGCTGATCCAGATCGGTAGTATGCCGATCGGTGGAGCACAGCCGCCGAACGCAATCCTCGGTGGTATCATGGCAACGATCTTTGCAGTTTCACTTAACATGGAGGCAACTGCAGACGGCGTTGGCGCAGCACTTGGTCTTGCAATTCCGTTCGCAGTATTCGGACAGTATGCTGTTACACTGACATTCACATTTATGTAAGGTATGATGGCTAAGGCTGACAAATATGCAGAAGAGGCAAACGTAAAAGGTATCCGTAACCTGAACTTCCTTGAGATGGGCGTTCTGGGATGCCTGTTCGGTATTCTGGCTGTTGCAGGTCTGTACGGTGGTTCTGCACTTGGTGAGACACTTCAGCAGTTCTCCTATGACTTCTCTTGGGTAATGGCTGGTCTGGATGCAGCAGGCGGCGCTATGAAGTTTGTCGGCTTCGCTATCCTGATGAAAGTTATGATGTCTAAAGAGATGTGGGGATTCCTTCTTGCAGGTTTCGTTATGGCACTGCTTTGCAGCGCAAATGCGACAACTTCAGGAGCAACTCTGATCCTGTGTGCATTCGTAGGTGTTGCTATTGCAATCTATGACTTCACAACACAGACAAAGATCAAACAGAACGCAGGCGCAGGTGCCGGCTTTGTAGGAGGTGACCAGGATGGCATATAATATTCCGGATAGATATCAGGATCTGACTCCGGCACCGCAGCTGGATAAGAAAACATTAAATAAGATGGTTTGGCTGTCCTGTTTCTTACAGGCATCCTTCAACTATGAGAGAATGCAGGCTTGTGGATGGCTTTGGTCCATGCTTCCAGGTCTTCAGAAAATACATACAAACAAAGAAGACTTAAAAGCTTCCATGGCTCACAACCTTGACTTCCTGAACACACACCCGTTCCTTGTAACATTTGTAATGGGTATTGTTCTTTCACTTGAGCAGAACAAGGCTGAGACACAGACAATCCGTTCCGTGCGTATCTCCGCAGCAGGACCGCTTGGTGGTATTGGTGACGCTCTGTTCTGGCTGACACTTGTTCCGATCACAGCTGGTCTTACGGCTAACATGGCGATGGAAGGACAGATTTTTGGTGCAATCCTGTTCCTTATCATCTTCAACGTAGTTCAGTTTATCGTTCGTTTCGGACTTATGTACTGGTCTTATGGTCTTGGAACAAAAGCTGTTACTCTTCTTACATCTAATGCAAAAGAGTTTACACGTGCAGCAAGTATCCTTGGTATCTTCGTAGTTGGCGGTCTTATCGCAAACTATGGTTCCACAACAGTTCGTATGATCGTTGGTGATACACAGATCAACATTCAGGGACTGCTTGACGGTGTCCTGCCGAAGCTGATCCCGCTTCTGATCACACTTGGTATCTATGCTCTGATCAAGAAGGGATGGACACCTGTAAAATGTATCATCCTCATTCTTGTAGTAGGTATCGTAGGATGTGCATTCGGTATCTGGTCTGGTAACTCCCAGGCTATGGACGCTGAAGGAAATACACTTCCGGGTGGATACACACCGCTTGTTGAGTGGTATGAGTACCCAACGGAGGAAGCAGCTGAGTAGGCTGTAAATGAATGAAAGCTCTGATGCGGATGCATCGGAGAGATGAGAGGGGAGGGATTTTAATCCCCCCCCCTTCTATTAATCTTAAGAGAAATCAGGTGGCTGTTTGAATCCGATAACAATATTTATTGTGGCAGTTGTGTTTGTTGCATATCTCATTTTCCAAGGCGTGAAAAGTTTTCAGCTTCGCAATTTGAATGCCTGTCTCAAAAGGCGGGACAGTGAAACAGTTGAAAAGCTTGCGGATATGGGAATGTCGCGGAAACTGCTGGGGGAATATGTCTGTGATCTGTACAAGATGAGAGTGTATTATCTTACAAAAGAAGAGGAAAAGTTTGAG
>CALWFY010000106.1 GCA_944377775.1 uncultured Mediterraneibacter sp. | reverse complement strand
CTGCATCCTCACACGTGTAACGGTAGGTCTCTCCCACTGCTTCCGTGATTTTTCTGCTCTCCGTCATCCTGCGATAAATTTCCTCAAGTTCCTCGTCTTCACCTGGTATGAGTCCTGCATCTTCGATTTCGCCAATCTCGAACTCAGCCAAAGACAACTCCCGCCTTCTGCTATCCTCATCCAGCGAAGCAGCCTCCTCCTGGCGGCAGATGTCCTGGTAATTCAGATAACTCCTGCTCATTTCTTTTTTAAGAGGACGGATTTCTTCCCCCGCATACAGATCAAGCAGGGCCAGATGATTTTTCCTGTGAAGAAGCATCTGGTTATCATGCTGACCGTGAATATCTATAAGCATGCTCGCCACATCTTTAAGCGTGACCATGTTTACGGTTTCTCCGTTGATTCTGTTGATGCTGCGCCCCGCCATCAGTCTGCGGCTCAGTGTGATCAGTCCGTTCTCAGGAAAAATATCAAGCTTCTCCAGCTTTTTTATCAACCTCTTGTCATCCACAGAAAATGTAAGCTCTACCAGACCGTTCTCTGTCCCGCTGCGCAGCATATCCGGGCTGTATCTCGCTCCCAGCGCCAGACTTACCGAGCCGAGCAGAATAGATTTTCCGGCTCCGGTCTCCCCGGTCAGGATATTGAGACCCGGTCCGAAATCCACCTCTGTCTCGTCAATGAGCGCCAGATTTTTCACATGCAGATTCTGTAACATATCCATACCTATATCCCTTTTGAAACAATCTTCCGTATCTTCTCCATAACTGCGATCGTATCCTCCACGGTGCGGATTGCACACATGATTGTGTCATCTCCCGCAATACAGCCGACAACTTCGTTCCACTGCATCGAATCCACTGCCACTGCCACTGCCATAGCCATGCCGGACACGGTCTTGATCACGAGAATATTCTGCGCCATATCCATGGAAACATATCCATCGCGAAGAACCCGCATATATCGCTCACTCATTCCGGGCTCTTCCTGCCTGTGTATGATATATTTCTGCTTTCCCCCGTTCACAGACACTTTTGTCAGATTCAGATCCCGAATATCTCTTGAGACAGTTGCCTGTGTCACTTTAAAACCCGCATTGTTTAAATACTCCGCAAGTTCCTCCTGTGTTTCGATATCATACTGACTGATCAGTTCAATGATTTTTGCATGACGGCTGACTTTCATTTTCCTAATTTCCTTTCATCTTTCTACGCATTGTCTTCATAAAACTCTCCCGGCTCAGCTTGATGAGCTTCGCAGTCTGCCCGGCACGTCTGATGCAGACACTTTCGCCGGTTATCAGGGTCGTCTGCTCCGCTCCGTCAAAGCAAAGCGACACCTGCTCCTGTCTGCCGTATCGGCCCTCACAGATTTCCACTTCAATCACATCATCTGCCGACAGGACAACACTGCTTGTATTGAGCGCATGAGAACAGATCGGTGTGATCACGATCATCTGCGCGGTGGGCTCCACCACCGGCCCCCCGGCAGACAGATTATATCCGGTGCTTCCCGTGGGCGTTGAAATAATCACTCCATCTGCCTGATAGGTATTGAGAAGGATGCCGTTCACATATATATTGAATCTGACAATACGCACCTTTCCTTCCCGCGCCAGCACCACATCATTCATGGCGATATCTTTTCTCTCTCCGCGGAAAACGCCCTCCAGCATCATCCGCTCCTCAATATCCGGCGTTCCGTCAAAAAGCTGATCCAGCGCCTGCTTAAAATCACGCAGTTCTACATCCGCCAGATATCCGAGCGTCCCCAGATTAATTCCCAAAAGAGGCAGACTTTGCCCGCCCATATCCCTGACCGCCCGGATAAGAGTCCCGTCGCCCCCCAGTACCAGCCCGCACTGAGCTTCCTCAGGAATCGTTCCCGGAATAATATGTCCTTCCCCGTCTTTCTCCGAGAGAAAACAGGTTTTGCCGCGGCTCTGGATATACTGCCGTATCTCGTTTGTAATTTTATAATCCTTGTCTTTCAGTTTGTTTGTAATGATATAAAAACAATCCATATCACACCTCTTGCTGTCTCTTACTTCGCCAGTTCTCCAAAAGCGCGCTCCACCACAGCATCCGGGTCAATGCCCGCATTTTCCCCCGGAAGCTGAGCGCATTTTTTCAAGTGAATCAAATACTCGATGTTTCCCTCCGGTCCTTTGATGGGAGAAAAATCAAGAGCGCACAGATCAAATCCTGTGGACTGTGCATAATCCATAACTTTTTGAATCACTTCCCGGTGTGTGCTCTTTTCTCTGACCACGCCTTTTTTTCCGACTTTCTCTCTACCCGCCTCAAACTGCGGTTTGATAAGGGCAACGATCTGCCCGTCATCTTTCAAATATTCCCGGATCGGTCCCAACACTTTTGTAAGCGAGATGAAAGACACGTCAATGGACGAAAAATCCACCGGCTCCCCGATATCTTCAGGGGTTACATACCGGATATTTGTTTTCTCCATGCAGACGACTCTCGGGTCATTTCTCAGTTTCCAGTCAAGCTGACCCCTGCCCACATCAATAGCGAACACTTTCTTCGCCCCGTTCTGGAGCATGCAGTCTGTAAATCCTCCCGTGGAGGAACCCACATCCGTACACACCCTGCCGTTTACATCCACATCAAAATTGGCGAGGGCTTTTTCCAGTTTCAGTCCGCCCCGACTCACATAAGGAAAGGTATGTCCCCTGACCTCGATGCTGACATCCGGCGCAAATGTACTCCCGGCCTTGTCTTCTCTCTGTCCGTCCACGAACACGTTGCCTGACATGATGACAGCTTTCGCTTTTTCTCTTGACTCAGCCAGATTTCTCTTTACCAGCATTACATCTAAACGCTCTTTCATACTACTTTCCCTTTATTATCAAATAATCTGCAACCGCCTGTTTCACGATTGTATCACAGTCCAGCCCGACTTCTTTTCTTAAAAGTTCCACATTTCCATGTTCCACATATTCATCTGAAATACCGATATTGCGGACGTGCACGTTCAAAGCCGCCCGGGAAACATAATCCATAACCTGCTCCCCGAATCCGCCTGTCATCACATTCTCCTCTACGGTTACGAACAGACAGTGGTCTTCCGCCAGCTTTTCCAACATCTCCGTGTCCAGAGGTTTGACAAACCTTGCATTGATCAGGCTGCAGCTGTACCCGGTCTGCTTGAGTTTTCTGCGCACACTGTCCGCCAGTTCTGTCATGTGTCCCACAAAAATAACAGCAATATCTTCTTCCTCATATAAGACTTCACTTTTGCCGTACTCAATGGGCGCGCGGAACTGCTGCATTTCTTCACATGCCGCTCCCCGCGGATAACGGATGGCTATGGGATGCTTAAAATCCACCGCAAATCGGAGCATGTCTGCCATCTCCCAGCGGTTTTTCGGAGAGATGACTGTCATATTCGGTATGGTCGTCAAAAATGAAAGATCAAACATCCCCTGATGGGTCTCCCCGTCATTTCCTACCAGCCCGGCTCTGTCCACTGCTATCACAACCGGAAGATCCTGCAGACAGACATCATGGAGGGTCTGATCATAGGCTCTCTGGAGGAACGATGAATACACTGCATACACAGGTTTCAGCCCTCCTGCCGCCAGTCCTGCCGCAAACGTCATCCCATGTTCTTCTGCAATTCCCACATCAAAGAACCTGTGAGGAAATCGTCTGGCAAATGCAGACAAGCCGGTGCCGTCCGCCATGGCTGCCGTGATTGCCACAACTTTTTCGTCCCTTTTGGCAATATCTGTGAGCACCTTGGAAAATACCTCAGTATAAGAGTCCGTCTGACTGCCCTTAACAGGCTCTCCGGTCTCAATATCAAACGGTCCGAGCCCGTGAAAGCGTGCAGGATTCTCCTCAGCAGGAGCATACCCTTTTCCTTTCTCGGTAATTACATGGACAAGCACGGCATGATCTACCCGTTTCGCCTCCTGGAACACTTTTAACAGCTTACGGATATCATGACCGTCAACAGGTCCGAGATAGGTGATATCCATGTCTTCAAAAAGCATTCCCGGCACGAGAAGCTGTTTGATCCCGCTCTTTGTCTTTCGAATCTGATTGACAATACGGTCGCCTGTCCCCGGAATTCTCTTTAATGTATCTTCCACGCCTTTTTTCAGTCCAGTATATGCCTGTGCGGTACGCAGACCGTTTAAGTATTTGGACATCCCGCCCACATTTTCAGATATGGACATATTATTGTCGTTGAGAACAATAATAAAATTGCTCTTAAGCCGCGAAGCATTGTTAAGCGCCTCATAAGCCATACCTCCGGTGAGGGAACCGTCACCGATCACGGACACAACATTATATGTTTCTCCCAAAAGTTCCCTGGCTGCCACATATCCAAGCCCTGCGGAAATGGAAGTAGAACTGTGACCTGTATCAAAGGCGTCGCAGGCGCTTTCTTTGCGCTTCGGAAATCCGCTCATTCCTCCGTATTTGCGCAGATCGTCAAATCCATCTTTCCTGCCGGTCAGCAGTTTATGGGTATAGGACTGATGCCCCACATCCCAGATCAGTTTATCTTCCGGGAAATTCAAAGTCAGATGAAGGGCGATTGTCAGCTCCACCACTCCAAGATTAGAAGCCAGATGGCCTCCTGTCCGGCTGATCTTCTCGATCAGGAACTGTCTTATTTCTTCTGCAAGTTCCTTTAACTGTCCCTCATCCAGTTTCTTTATATCATTTTCTTTCCGGATTTTCTCAAGCACCATCACGGTCCTCCTCACTTCTCCCTGTACACAAGCCTTTTTAAAAGCTCCTCTAGAAAGCCGTCCGCCGGTTTGAACGCATGAAGCTCTTCTACTGCTTCCTCTGTCATGCGGGCCACATCCTTTTTGGACTCTTCCAGCCCTTTCCATGTCACATAAGTCGTCTTCTCATTCTTTTCATCACTGTGCACCGGTTTTCCCAGCACCTCTGTTGTACTTGTGACATCCAGGATATCGTCCTGTATCTGAAATGCGAGTCCGATCCTGCGGGCAATCTGTTCTATTTTTGAGATATCTTTTTCATCCGCTCCCGCCAGGACCGCGCCTGTCATCATGGATGACTCAATCAGGGCGCTTGTCTTCAGGCGGTAAATAAAATCAAGCATTTCTCCGGACAGATTGTTTCCGGACTCTTTTACATCCACCACCTGCCCGCCGATCATACCGTAAATCCCGGCTTTTCCTGCCAGAATTTTCAGAGCTGCGCCAATGCGTCTGCTGTTATCCGGCTCCATCTCAAATGCCCGGCACGCTGTCTCAAAGGCATAGTTAAGAAGAGCATCCCCAGCCAGAATCCCCATGTCCTCACCGTACACCACATGGGTTGTCTTTCTCCCGCGCCTGTACTCGTCATTGTCCATTGCCGGAAGATCGTCATGTACGAGGGAATAGGTGTGTATCATCTCGATCGCAGCCATAAACGGCTCAATCACCTTGGACTGTCCTCCGAACAAACGGTAGGATTCCCACATCAGCATGGGCCGCAGGCGTTTTCCCCCAGCCATGAGGCTGTACTCCATTGCCTCCATGATGATCTTCTGGTATCCCTCCTGTTTCGGAAGGTACTGATTCAATATGCTTTCAATATAGGAAATCCGGCTTTCATATTCTTTATTAAAATTCATGTGTCTCTCCATCCTCATCCAGAACAAGCACTTTCTTTTCTACCTCGTCAATAGACTGGCTGCACTGCTTTAACAGACTCATTCCTTTATTGTACAAGTCAAAGGACTGCTCCAGAGAAACCCCGTCTTCCTCCATCTGTCCGATCACTGCTTCAAGCTGTGCAAACATCTCTTCAAGACTCTGTTTCTGCTGATTTTCCACTGTTTCCACCTTTTGTTCCTCCTCCCTGCTCATCGGAATTCTGTCCTCTGCTGCGGTTCATGCCCGTCTCCCGGATAGGAAACCTTTTCAGAAGACAGAACTCTTGTTCTGATCTTGCCGTCACTCACATAAATATCAAGGGATTCTCCCTCCTGCACCTGCGCAATGCTCTTCACATTTCTCCCACTCTCTGTCTGTACGTAGGAATATCCCCGGTTTAACTTCAACAGAGGTGAAAGTCCTTTCATCTTCTCAACGCACAGTGCCATCCGGTGCTTTTCTTTTATCAGTCTTTCCTCCATCAGTGATCTTAAACGGCTCTCCATGTCCGCCGCATACTGTCTGCTCTCATTTAACCGCTGACTGGGATGGGCAATCTTAAGTCTCAGCGCCATTTGTTCCAGCATTTTCCGTCTCTTTTCCGTCTCAAGACGGATGTCCCGCCTGAGCGTCTCTCTGTATGAGAGAATACGGTCTTTCGCTTCCCGGACATCATATACCGCAAGTTCTGCGGCGGCAGACGGAGTAGGCGCCCGCAGGTCAGCCACGAAATCTGCGATCGTCGTGTCTGTCTCATGTCCCACTGCGGATATCACGGGGACAGTACAGTCAAATATGGCCCGCGCCACAATCTCCTCATTAAACGCCCAGAGATCCTCCATGCTTCCTCCGCCGCGCCCGACGATCATCACATCCACCTGCTTTTTCTCCAGCGCCCGGATTCCTGCCGCAATACTCTGCGCTGCGCCCTCGCCCTGTACCTGCGCGGGGTACAGGATAAGCTGAACATAGGGATTACGCCGGCCGGCGATGTTGATAATATCCCGCACTGCCGCTCCTGTGGGCGCCGTGACAATCCCGACTGTACGCACATATTTGGGAATCGGCTGCTTGTACTCAGGCGCAAACATGCCCATTTCAGACAATTCTCTTTTAAGTGCTTCAAAGCGCTCATAGAGCGCGCCAACCCCATCCGGCACGATCTCCTTTGCATAGAGCTGGTATTTTCCGTCCCTTTCGTACACGCTCACCGATCCGAGAGCGATTACCTGCTGGCCCTCCTGCATCCGAAAAGAAAGCCCTGATCTCGCCCCCGCAAACATGACGCAGGCGATGGTTCCGGACTCATCTTTCAAAGAAAAATATATATGTCCTGATGTGTGGTATTTGCAGTTTGAGACTTCACCCTTTACATAAATCCGATTCAGCATGAAGTCCTGTGCGAACATATTTTTAATGTACGAATTAACCTGTCTTACAGTATAGACATTTTTCATTTTCAGGGCTCCTGTTTTGCCAGTTTTCCGAGAATCCCGTTTACAAACGAAGAACTGCTCTCACCGCCAAATCGTTTTGCCAGCTCTACTGCCTCGTTGATGGCAACTCCTTCCGGGATATCCTCGTCCCATTTCAGTTCATAGACTGCCAGCCGCAGAATTGTCAGATCAACCTTGTTCATCCGGACAGTTTTCCATCTTTCCGCGTTCTCATTTAAGAGAGGATCAATCTCCGGGACACGGCTGACAACCGCCTCATATTTCTCCTGAATGTATTTCTTATCTTTATCCGCTGCATCTTCAAGCATCTCAAAATAATATTTCAGATGATCGGGCATATCCGCCGGGTCATTAAATTCAATCTGAAACAGCATCTTAAAAATGTGCTCTCTGAGCTCTGTCCTTACCATAAGTGATTCCTTTCTTTTTCATAAAGGGAAGCATCCCCTGTACTTATAGAAAAAGGATGTCTTACGACATCCTTTATCGCGCAAAAGCAGTAAGCTATGCGGAACGGATCAGTCCTGTTTCTCCATCTCAACGCCTGCCACTTTGATGTTGACGTCAGCCACTTCAAGTCCTGTCATGTTTTCCACAGCACTCTTGACTTTGTCCTGCACCTTTCTTGTAACATCCATAATATTGTAGTTATATTTCAGATTCAGCGCAAGAGATATTGTGACAACTCCTTCGAGAACATCCACCTTCACACCTTTGGAGAGATTCTTAATCCCAAGCTTCCCGATCACTTCGTTGGTAATATTTCCTGCCATGGAAGCCACACCGTCAATCTCTGTGGCTGCCAGTGCCGCAATGATTGCCACAACCTCATCCGCGATCTTCACTTCGCCGAGATTGGAATCATTCTGTATCGTATAGGTGCTTCTTTCGTCCTTTGCCATATTCAAAACCTCCCGTTTTGTCTAATCTCTTTTTCTATTATAACAAATATAGTTCTATTTGCAAAGAAAAAGTTCAGACGCTAGCGGCCGAACTCCGACAGTCTGAGTCCTTCGTTTCTCTCTGCTGTCATACGGATGCTCCATTCGTGTATAAAGAGAAGAAGCGGCCTGCCTTTTAAATCCTTGATCTTTTTCATGTCTGACGTGCCGCTGATACGCGCCAGATCCAGATCATCATTCTCGATCCAGCGGATATGTTCATACGGAAGATTCTCCAGAATGATCTCCACATTATACTCGTTCTTTAACCGGTATTTGAGAACATCAAACTGCAGAACACCAACCACGCCCACGATGATTTCCTCCATTCCCGTGTTGTACTCCTGGAATATCTGTATAGCGCCTTCCTGCGCGATCTGGTTGATCCCTTTGACGAACTGTTTTCTTTTCATAGTGTCCACCTGGCGCACTCTGGCGAAATGCTCTGGTGCAAAAGTGGGGATTCCTTCATACGCGAACTTTTCTTTTGCTGTAGTCAATGTATCCCCAATGGAAAAAATACCGGGGTCGAATACGCCGATGATATCTCCGCCGTAGGCTTTGTCAATCATCTTCCTCTCACTGGCCATCATCTGCTGAGGCTGTGAAAGACGCACTTCTTTTCCTCCCTGAACATGGTACACACTCATTCCGGCGTCAAATTCGCCTGAACAGATACGCATAAACGCAATCCTGTCCCGGTGCGCCTTATTCATGTTGGCCTGTATTTTAAATACAAATGCTGAGAACGATTCTTCTGCCATCGGGTCTATGGCTCCGTGATCAGACATTCTGGGAAGCGGGGACGTAGTCATGGCAAGAAAATGCTTAAGAAAAGTCTCCACGCCAAAATTCGTCAGAGCAGACCCAAAAAATACCGGGGATAATTCTCCCTTGTCCACAAGGCTCTGGTCAAACTCGGCGGCAGCGCCGTCCAAAAGCTCGATCTCCTCCTCAAGGGTCACTTTCGCTTCAGTTCCGATCAGCCAGTCCACCTCAGGATTATTGATCTCAACTTTTTTCACTTCTCCCATGGAAGTCCCTTTTCGTGTATCAGAGAACAGCTCTACTTCTTTTTTCTGTCTGTCATATACCCCTTTGAATGACTTTCCGGACCCGATCGGCCAGTTTACCGGACAGGTCGGGATTCCCAGCTCTTTCTCAATATCATCCAAAAGGTCAAAGGTGTCTTTTGCATCCCTGTCCATCTTATTGATGAACGTAAATATCGGGATATGCCTCATGGCACAGACTTTAAACAGTTTTCTCGTCTGTGCTTCCACACCCTTGGACGCGTCAATTACCATGACTGCGGAATCCGCCGCCATCAGAGTACGGTAAGTATCCTCTGAGAAATCCTGATGTCCCGGTGTATCCAGAATATTGATGCAGTATCCGCCGTAATTGAACTGAAGCACAGAAGAAGTCACGGAAATTCCTCTCTCTTTCTCAATCTCCATCCAATCTGATACCGCATGTTTTGCCGTAGCTTTTCCCTTTACAGATCCCGCCGTATTAATAACTCCGCCGTAAAGCAGAAATTTCTCCGTCAGGGTTGTCTTTCCCGCATCCGGGTGGGAAATGATGGCAAAGGTACGCCTTTTCTTTATCTCATTTATCCTGTCTGACATAACAATCTCCATTCCACCGCCTGACAGGCGGCATAAATCACTTTTACTGCCGGATGATCCCGGACATGCCAAATAATTCTAGCATATCTAAAAAAAGACTTCAACCGGGGAAAAAGAGATTTGTACGGGAAATTTCCGCAAAACGGCCAAAAATAAAAGCCTCCTGATTCTCCGCGCGCTTTTCCCTGTATACAGGTACGGCTTTTGCAAAGATCAGGAGACTTTTTTTTCACTCATGAATCGGTGTGATCACAATATTTTCCGGAGCAATCTCCGTCTTTCTTGTAACAATATCCTCAATCTGCGCCCTGTTCGCATCCGTAAGTTCATCCGCTTTAACGACCACGTCCGCAGAATCTGCGTCAAGGCTTACAACTGCTTCTGAAAATCCTTTGGAGGCCATCAGCGTCTCTATGGCTGCCTCCTGCTCCGCGATCTGTGTCATCAGCACCATCTGATCCACTGCCGCCTGCTTTTCCGCATCACTTAAATTCGTATTGTCAATAATACCCTGCAGCGTTTCTTTGTTCTGCGCCCGGACTTGTTCTCTTGTCACTTTCGCCTGAGCCACCGTTGTCTCTGCTCCGCCGCTTGTGAGTACTGCTTCCCCCGGAGTTCCCTCCACTTCTGAATCATTGCTCTCAATATCCTCTGTGCCTGTCTCGATATCCTCCTGGGATATGTCCAGAAGTTCCTGGTTCGCCAGGTCTGCATTTGCCTCCGCCGTGCCGTCTGCCGTTTCCCCAAACAATTTTCCGGAATAATTTAAATATCCGGCAACTGCGATCATGACCGCCAGTGTCGCAATAATGATCTGGTTTTTCTTGAATAATCGTTTCACTCTTATGATCCTCCTTTTATGTATCAAGCCCGTTTCATTATTTTAATCTTATGCGCCTCCACACCGAATAATGCCTGAACTGCTTCCGTAATATTACGCGCCACAACCGCATCATCTCCACCGTCCGCGATCACCACGACTCCCTCCACCTCGGGCGCCAGCTCTTTACTCACATACGGGGTAGAAGCTCCATCGGCAGTCTGCTCATAGATACTCGTTTTATCGGATGACTGATCTTCCACACTCCTTGTACCGCCTCCGCTGTCTGACTCCTCTGTTGTCTGTGCAGAACTGGATTGATCTTTTTCGATGATCTTCTGTCCGTCTGATTTAAGTGTGATCATCACTGTCACTTCCCCCACGCCTTCCACATCTTCCAGTACGCGCGCAGTCTTTCTTTCCAGATATTCCTCGTAATCTCCCGTATCCTGTATGGCAGTGGACTGTGCGCTCTGTGTATCCTCTAAAGTCTCTTCAGACGGTTTGCTGACCGGGATGGCAATGACTAAGAGCAGGATGCCTGCCAGAAGGAGCAGGACAAGCTGGTTTTTCCGCGGCATCTTCTCCCCTGTGCGAATCTCTGTAATCCAGTCCCTCCATTTCTTATTCTCCAATCCTGATCTCCTCCACTCCAATCTGCCCCGCTCCGGCCTCTCCGTTTTCTTCTGCCATCGTGCCTTCGCCGGAATATCCGTCTATAAATTCTGAAAGGCCGGACTGTTCATAAATTTCTTCCGCCCGCTCGATCTCCTGCCTCTCCATCTCATACTCCTTTCCCTGGTAAAGTGTGCGAAAGTCATCAGCTGTTCCGGTCAGCTTCATAAGGGGTGACGCCAGCAGAAGGATGAGCACAAGCCCGGAAAAAAAGCGAACATATTTCCCATAATCTTTTCCGGGTATGGCATGCATGACCGCAGCCATCACGATCAGATATATGGAAATATTCTGTATCCACTCATAGATTGCTTCCAACATAATTCCGCCTTTCCACTCATGCAAAACGGACTCTTAAATTCCCTGTGCCCATCTAAGATGTAGACATTGCAACTACTGCGATCGTCAGCAGAAACAAAAGCCCCACTGTAAAGATCACCCTGACCATAAGTTCATAACCTTCACTTACTCCGCTGATACATGCTGTGATCCGCTTATCGGAAACCGGCTGTACAAGAGCGGCGGCCAGTTTATACATGAGCGCCATGAGCGCCATCTGAATGATCGGGACAGCGCAGATCACAACAGCGATGACAGCTCCCGCCATGCCGATACCATTTTTAATCAGCACTGCTGTCCCGAGAAATATTTCCGCAGCTCCGCCCATCACATTTCCCACCCAGGGAATCGCCTCTGCCGTTCTTGTCAGAGCGCTCCGCTTTAACGTGTCTATGGCGGGCGCCAAAAGTCCCTGCACCACATTGACGCCTACCACGCACGCCAAAAGTGTGCGAAGCACCCATGTCACGATTTTATGTATCAATCCCGCGAACTCAGACAGAAAATCTTCCCCGGTCAGGTTGCCCAGAATCCGAACCATAATATAGATGTGCACAGCCGGAAGCAGAAAGCGGATAATCACCAGTTCCACCACAAAGATCAACAGCAGGATTACATTGTAGAAAAACAGAGATGTTGTGCTTCCGGATGCAAATGCTACCGCCAGAAAATAACTCGGGCAGAGCACCCGCATAAATTCCACCAGAGAACCAAGCCGTCCTTCCAGCCCCTGCACTGCTGTCTGGAACGAGGTCAGACACAGGGTAATCAAAAGCATGTACAGCACATAAAAACTGATATCTGATATCTGCCTGTTCTGGAATGCTCCCGCAAAATTGCTGAACACTGCGGCAGCCAGTGAGACAAGCAGGATATAAACAAGGTTTTTCCGGTTATATTTAAACTCATAGACGAGCAGATCAGAGAGAAAATCAAGAAAAATCCTTCCTGTTTCCTTTGCATCGCCCGACATAAGCGAGGTGACCACATCCCCAAAAGATATCTTTTCCTCTGGAAACATTTCCTGCAGACTCTCTTCAATCTCCTGAAAGTCAAACTCAGACAAAAGGGCCTCCTCCATTTGATCCTGCAGAGCGTCCGCATCCTCCTCTGTCTTCTGTTCTTCCTGCGGTTCCGCTGCATTCACGATCTTTGTACCCAGACCGAATACAAGAAGGACAAGCAGAAATGTAAACAAAATCCGGCCTTTTCTTCCACTCATGATAAAAACTCCCGAATCGTCTCAAGAAGTGCCAGCAGTACAGGCATCCCGAGAGCCAGTATGGTCAGCTTGGCAAAAATTTCAATCTGCCCGGCTATGGTCTGGTATCCCGCATCCTTACAGATACCGGAAGAAAATTCTGCTATATAGGTAATCCCGATCATTTTCAGCATTGTAGCCAGATATCCTGAACCCATATTGACATAGGAAGCTATCTGGCCCACTGTGCTGATAAAAATGCCCAGCCTGTCCACGATAAAGGAAAAGAGAATAATACTCACGGCCACACTCACATAAATCCCGTATTCTGCTTTTCCTCCTTTTAACTGAACTGCCAGAACCGCTCCGATTACTCCGATGATTCCCGCCTGAACCACGCTCATTGCCGCACCTCCTGACTCATGTTCGCAGACCGAGAACTTTTTCACAGTCCTGCCGTTTTCCTCTTTACAGGGCAAATAGCTGGCGGATAGAAAGGAACAGATCATAAATATACGGCAGGATCCATGACAGAACCAGTATCAATCCTGCAAGACTTGCAAGAAACGCCTGTTCCTCTCTGCCGCTGTGCTTCAGCACCTGGCTTAATATAGATACCAGTATCCCTACTGCCGCAATCTTAAAAATGAGACCTATGTTCATGTGTCCTCCCCGGTCAAAGCAGAATCACGATAAGAAAAATACCGCTCATCACGCCCAGGCATCTGCTCACCCTCATTTTTGCAGAAAGCCCGTCTCTTAATTTTTCAATTTCCAGTTCCACTCGGTTTAAATACATCTGCATGGCGTGATCCAGCGTATCCTTTTCCATGCTTCCAAGAAACGTCCCGGGCTCTTTCACCAGAATCATATGTTCGCACTTCAGATTCAGTGCTCCGAGATACTTATCCGCACAGCGGTTCCATGTGCGGGCAAAGCTGTACTCTTCCCGTTTTTCCATTTCTGCCCCCATCCTGGAAAGCCAGCGCGCATATGGTTCCTTCACCCTTCTGGCCACCTCTGAAAAAACCTCAGGAAGGGGCGCGTGAGTATAGGCAATCTCACCTTTAATCAGGCTCATCACATATCTGAAGTACTGCATTTTCTCCAGATACTGCTTTAGTTCTTTTCCATATACATACCCCGCCCCTCCAGTGGCGGTCAATATCAATATTGCCCCAATCACTCTCTGCACAGCACACTCCCCCGCTCATCATAGACTCCCCTGATTTCTCCCGGGTGCTTTCTGTTTCCCAGCACCACATACCTCTCGAACATTTTTCGCCTGATCAGTTCCCCAAGCACCGGTTTTTTCTTTGCTTCTTCCATATCAAGGCCATGTACACTGGCAATCAGCTTGCACCCGCACTGCATGGCATACTCAATGGCATGAATATCTTCACTTGTCCCAATCTCATCCACTGCGATCACCTGCGGCGACATAGAACGTATGAGCATGATCATGCCCTCTGCTTTTGGACAGCAGTCTAAAATATCAGTTCTGGTTCCCAGATGGTTCTGCGCAATGCCCAGATAACATCCTCCAAGCTCAGAACGCTCATCTACTACCCCCACAGAACAGCCTTTTACATACTGATTTCCGTCCGAGATCTGCCGGATCAGATCCCGGATCAATGTTGTCTTCCCACAGCAGGGAGGTGATATGATCAGTGTATGGCATACCTGTCTGTTCTTTGTGATATAGGGCAGGAGACGGTCTGCACACCCAAGTACCTCGTGGGATACCCGGATATTTACGGATGATATGTACTGGATGTTCTTCACCTTTTCTTTTTCCACGATTACTTTTCCCGCCACGCCTACTCTGTGTCCTCCTTCTATCGTCAGAAATCCCTGTCTTAATTCATTTTCATATGCATAGAGGGAGTAATGGCTTATATACTCCATTGTCTCCCTCATCTCTTCCTTCGTGATAATATGAGGCGCTTCTTCTCCCGGCAGAACCGCCTCCCTGTTCTTCTTAAGAATACGCAGCGGCTGCCCTGTGCGGAGCCGTATTTCCTGAAGTCCCGTCATGTCCGACACTTCCTCCTCAATAATCCTGCGTATACTTTTTGCTAAAATGCTCAATATTTGTGTTTTTCTTTCCTTTCCCTCCATCTTGTCCACCTCTTTACACAATATATGAGACAGAAAAGAAAATATTCCACAAATGCATCTTCCTTTTACAGACCTGCAGCTGAGAGTATTTTAAAATTTTCATTTTCATAACATACGATATCCGCAGGACTATGCTGCACGAGCGGCTCGTAGAGCGAAGCGGCCCGAAGCCGCGACGCAGTCATAGTTCTGCGGATATCGTATATTATAGAATATGAAGTTTAAAATACTCTCAACTGTTTGTCTATATAAGAAAGATGTATTTTACACCTGCTTCCCGATGTAGTAAAACCCTCTGCACTCATCCAGACTGACATCCACCAGTCTGCCAATCAGGGACTCATCTCCCGGGAAATGCACAAGCAGGTTATTGCTGAGCCGCCCGGTCATCAATTCCGGATCATGCTCATTCACTGACTCCACCAGCACTGTCTGCACGGTTCCCTGGTGCACAGCACACATTTCTCCCGCTATCTTCTGCACCTCTGAGAGCAAGCGGTCAAAGCGGTCTTTTACTGTCTCCTCCGGCACCTGATCCTCCATGGCTGCAGCAGGAGTTCCGGTACGTTTTGAATAAATAAATGTAAATGCGCTGTCATAACGGACCTTTCTCACTACATCCAGCGTCTCCTGAAAGTCTTCCTCCGTCTCTCCCGGAAATCCTACGATAATATCCGTAGTCAGAGAAATATCCGGCACGGCTTTTCTGATCTTTTCCACCAGTTCCAGATATTGTTCCTTCGTATATCGGCGGTTCATTTTCTCAAGAATGCGGGTGCTTCCCGACTGCACCGGAAGATGAAGATGCCGGCAGATTTTCTTTGACTGCCCCATCACTTCGATCAGTTCATCCGACAAATCTTTTGGGTGAGAAGTCATAAAACGTATGCGCTCAAGTCCCTCTATTTTTTCAATCTCTTTTAAAAGCTGTGCGAACGTCATCGGGTTGTCCAGCGTCTTGCCATAAGAATTTACATTCTGACCCAGCAGCATGACTTCCACAACGCCGTCCTTCACAAGCCGTTCTATCTCACGGATAATCGCCCGCGGATCGCGGCTTCTCTCGCGCCCCCTTACATAGGGCACGATGCAGTAACTGCAGAAATTATTACATCCAAACATGATGTTGACTCCGGATTTAAACGGATATTTTCTCTCGCTTGGCAGGTCTTCTACGATTTTATCCGTGTCTTTCCAGATATCAATTACCATTCGCCCGGATTCCATGCGGGTGACTAAAAGCTCTGCAAACTTATAGATATTGTGAGTTCCGAAAATCAGATCAATAAAGCCGTAGCTTTTTTTTAATTTTTCCACAACCTCAGGTTCCTGCATCATGCAGCCGCACAGGGCGATCATCATGTGAGGATTTTTCTTCTTGATGCGTCCGAGCTGCCCAAGACGTCCGTACACACGCTGGTTGGCATTTTCACGGACCGTACATGTATTATAAATGACAAAGTCCGCCTTTTCCTCATCCGGTTCTTCTATGTATCCTGCCTGTTCCAGTATTCCCACCAGCTTTTCAGAATCCCTTGCATTCATCTGACAACCAAAAGTAGTGACGCAGAAAGTAAGCTGACGGCCGGCAGCCTCTTTCATCTTCTCCAGGTTTTCTCTCGCTTTTCTGATAAAATAATATTGTCTTTCCGGCTCTGATACCGGAATATCTATCTCCCTGTCAGCCGGGGTTAATCTGCTGTTTTCCATCATTTCTTTCACCTGTTCTTTCATCCTATACGAACTGATTTCTCCCTGAATCATATGTATAATCAATCGCCGCCAATTTGTCTGCAAGCTCCTGCTCATTGACCTGCATATCCTCGCAGAGCGCTGTAAGCGACGGATAATGATCTCTTAATTTTGTATTGACAACGCTTAAAAGCATCACCGGGTCTCCGGGTAATCCTGTGAACATCTGATCAGCTCCTTTTCTGTAATGATCATTTCCACACAGACGTCATGAACATCCTTTGGAATCTCTCCTGCACACTGCACGGAAAAAGCCAGCGCCACTCTCCGGCACTCCTCATTTCCCGCAAGATACAGGTCATAAAAACCGCCGCCGTATCCGACTCTCGCACCCGAACGGTCAAAGGCTGCGCCCGGCAGGATGACCAGAGTATCACTGTCCGGCAGGGGAGATTTTTTACACCACGGTCCGGGCTCAGGTATGGACCATGCACCCGGCCTTAAGTCCGCCATGCTTTTTATAAAGAAGAATGCCATCTTTCTTCTGCCGATGACTCTGGGCACTGCTACTTTCTTTCCCTGTTTTAAGGATTCTTCTATAATGGCCCTTGTACCAACCTCATCACGAAAAGAGGCATAGCAGTAAATGCAGTGCGCCTTCTCGTAAAAAGACGCACCAATAAGCCTCTCTTTGATTTCCTGCTCTGCCTTTCTTCGCTCTGTCTTTCCTATCTCAGCCCTCAATTTAAGGGCGCGCTCTCTAATGTCCGCTTTTGTTTCCGTACTTTTCTCCAAGATTTACAACCGTCCCATCTTTTTCTTCCACATCAATATTGTTGAGCTGTCCTCTCAAATTCCGCCTCACAGCCTCGAGATACTCTGTGCGCAGCAGCTTCTGCTCCCTTTTCTCCACCTCTGTCAGACCTTCTGCCTTCGACTTTCTATACAGCTCATTGATCCTCTTTATCTTCTGCTCGTCCATTTTCTTTCCTCTCTGTCAAATTTTCCAATCCGGCACACATTCCCTGTGTCCGTTGTCACAGGACTGTATTATACACTATTTATTCCGCTTCGTCCAGACAGCGTCAGCTTGAATAATTTTGAAGAAAAGCGTACAATTCCTTCTCCGTTCGGACATATTTGCCTGCCGCCACTTCCTGCTGTACTTCCTCAGGCAGGTCTGTGAGCGGGATCTCCGTAAATTCATAGATTGTCTTCCGATCACTTAAATAAACTGCCACAAATCCCTGCAGTTCGCACAGATAAAAGCCGTCTGCGGCATCAGGATTTTCCACCTTTTCCCCCTCTGCCGCAATGCTCTTTGTCTCGGACACTTCCTCTCTGACCTGAGCCTTCTGCCTGTCCATCGCATGATCGTAAGTGAACTGATAACCGGCCGCAAGAAGAACGCCCACGATCAGAAACAGCGCAAAAAAGCCGATAATGTATCTGGATTTCATCATATCCACTCCTTTTTCATACATTATTGGCTTTTTGGCATATTTTATACAATTTTATCTTTCCATGTTCTGTTCTGCAGGCATCAAATGAAGTTTTCTGCACCAGCGCAGAAGTCTCACTCCCATTGGAAGTGCTTCTATATCTGCATCTGAGAGAGTGCCGATCTTGAGAAGGATCACGACATACACGATCACTGCCACAACAATGGCAATCGTAACCGGTATCCAGCGGCCTCCCACCAGAAGATCAAATACCAGATACACTGCATAAGCGACAATTCCCATCACTCCGGAGGCAATCAGCGGCTTTACGAACGTGTCTGCAAGATTCATTCGGAACCCGCATACTTTATGTACCTTTCTCTCATTGAGCCAGCACATGCACGCGGCAAACACGATATTTCCGGCTGCCAGTGCATAGACATTCATCTTAAATACGACCATCATGAGTACGAATGCAATAAGGTGAATGACCAGAGCCACACACGCATTCTTGGCCGGACTGGAAATATGATTCAGCCCGTGCAGGATGGAATTTGATATGGACGCCCATGCATAGAGCACCACGACGACCGAACCGAGCATGAGCAGATACGCCGGGGTCTTGCTTGCATCATTGTAGAGCAGCACCATAAGAGGCGATGCCAGCACAAGGAATCCGACACCGCACGGAATCGTAATTACCATAGTAAGGCGCAGCGTCTGGTCGATTTTCTCATGAACCAGTTTTCTTGATTTTGTAGCGATCGCTGCTGTCAAACTGGGGACCACAGACGCACACAGAGCGAACGGGATAGACAGTGGCACATTGACCAGTGTGTCATACTTACCCGAGTAGATTCCCTGCAGAGCCATGTATTCTTCTTCTACATACCCCTGCGCTTCCATAATATGGTTGAATATGGTCAGATCCAGTATCTGGTTGATGTTATAAATCGCTGTGCTGAACAAGATCGGGATTGCAGTAAACACAAGCACTTTCAGTATATGCCGGTAACTTTCCTGCTTTCCGGAGCGGTCTGTCCGATACTGTCTGCGCATCTGTCCTTTATACGCCCACAGAATAAAAAGCAGAAATACAAGTGCTATCAAAGCTCCGAGTACTGTTCCCAGTGTGGCTCCGGCAGCGCCGTAAGCAGGGCCTAACAATTCTTCCCCTGTTCTCTTTCCCACGCGTGTTCCGATATCCACGAAGATACCCGCCCCCACAATACTGATTACCGCTCTGATAAGCTGTTCAATAATCTGGGATACAGCCGTAGGCATCATGGACCCAAGGCCCTGGAAATATCCCCGGATCACCGCCATAACTGCCACAAGAAAAAGCCCCGGCGCCAGCATCTGAAGAGCATAAACGCTCAAAGGAGATTTCATCGCGTGGACAGAGATGGCTTCCGCGCCAAAAAAGACTGCCGCGGTCACAACAAGACCTACGACAACCGCAAACAGCATTGAACAGATAAAGACCCGGACTGCGTTGCGCTTCTGGCCTACCGCCACTTTCGCGGACACCAGCTTGGATACAGCGGTCGGAAGACTTAGGGAAGAAACCATCAGCGCCATCGCATAAATCTGATAGGCATACCCGTAAAATCCGTTTCCCGCGTCTCCCAGTATGTTTGCCAGCGGAATCCTGTATATAACTCCTATAACCTTTGTAAGGACAGTTGCCACTGCGAGTATGGCGCCCTGGGCGATAAAATCATCATTCCGGGCGGTTCTCACCCTCGTCTTTGGTATGTCTGCCATTTCTATTTCCTCCAGCTCATTATAATCTGTCAGTCAAAACACAGGAACTGCTTCCTGAAATCAGCGCAGAATCCCTGCCTTTTCCATGATCTTACGCTGTCTGTCTTCCATCACTTTGCGTTCTTCCTCCTCCATGTGGTCATATCCGAGAAGATGAAGCATGCTGTGAGCGATCAAAAACGCGTACTCTCTCTTTACAGAATGCCCGTACTGTTCTGCCTGGGCAAGAACCCGGTCTTTTGATATCACGATATCTCCCAACACCAGCTCTCCGGTTTCCGGATTAAAAGCATCATCCATCTCTTCAACGCCGGAAAGATCGCCCGGGGTTTCATATTCCAGCATCGGGAAAGACAGTACATCCGTAGGCCGGTCAATCTCCCTGAATTCCCGGTTCATAACATGAATTTCTTCGTCTGTTGTAAGAAGAAGATTTACTTCAGCTTCATATGGGCAGTTTTCACACGCAAGGCTCGTCTCCACCATGAGCTGCGCCGTTTCTTTTATGTCGAAGGGAAGCGTAATATTTCCTTCTTCTTCGATAAACAGTGTCATGAATTTTTCCTCCTGCTGCCTTTTCCTCTCACGCTGCTCCTTTTATCAGACTTTTTCTCATATTCTTCATAAGCCTTGACAATCTTCTGGACAAGGGGATGACGCACAACATCCCGGCTTGTCAGCGAGCAGATGCTGATATCCTCCAAATCTTTCACCACCTTGACTGCCACGTCAAGCCCTGACACCGCCCCTGATGGAAGATCCTTTTGTGTGGAATCTCCGGTGATCACCACTTTTGACCCAAAACCGATTCTTGTCAGGAACATCTTCATCTGTGCAGGCGTCGTGTTCTGCGCTTCATCCAAAATAATAAAGGCATTGTCAAGAGTCCGGCCTCTCATGTATGCGAGAGGCGCCACTTCGATCAGGCCTTTCTCGGAATTTTTAATAAAACTCTCTGCTCCCATGATCTGGTAGAGCGCATCATAAAGCGGTCTTAAGTATGGATCAATCTTACTTTGCAGGTCTCCCGGCAGGAATCCCAGCTTCTCCCCCGCCTCGATTGCAGGGCGCGTCAGAATAATCCTGCTAACTTCATTTCTTTTAAATGCAGTGATCGCCATGGCCATAGCCAGGTAAGTTTTTCCGGTTCCCGCAGGTCCCAGGCCAAACGTGATCATTCCGCTTCGTATGGAATCCACATATTTTTTCTGTCCCAGCGTCTTCGGTTTCACCGGTTTCCCCTGAAGGGTGTAACAGATCAAATCCCGGTCAATCTCCACAATTCCTTCCTCCTGATCTTCAAAGACCAGGGAGATTGCGTAATCCACGTTCTGCTCTGTGATCGTGTTGCCCCTTCTGGACAACTCCAGAAGCTGAGTGAGCACACGGAGCACTTTCTGAGCCGCAGCGCTCTCTCCCACGATCTTCGTGCTCCCATCCCTTGCGATCAGGGTAACATGGAATGTTCTTTCAAGTTTTTTTGCATATGCGTCAAACTGTCCGAACACATTGGCTTCATGTTCAGCAGGTATATCAATCATCAGTTCCGACAGACTCATCCGTTTCTTTCCTTTCGACTGTTAAAATTTCTGTATCCGCTTCCTCCGTAATTCTCTCATTCAGATACAGTGTTCCCGAAGCAGCGGCAGAATTTTCATACAGTTGTATTTTAACACTATTTCCTCTGATTTGAATACCTTTTTCCTTTAAATCTTCGCAAAATCGGTTGAAATCCGCACTCAGAAGCTCTCTTGCCTCTTCTTTTGTGTACTTCTTTTCTTCAAAAGAATAGGACTTTGCAGTTTTCATCCCATAGGAAAAAGGCAGATAAAAATTTTCTCCCAGCTTCATCTGCGTCTCTTCAGTAAAAATCTCGCTGTGCTCGTATTTGTTCCTGATACTTCCTATGGAAAACGTCCAGTCACAAAGACGGATAAAAGGCTGATACTTCTTTTTTCCGTCATAGACTTTTTCCTGATAAGTCAACGACAGAGTGTCCGTATACTCCATCTGTGTGTCCGCAAACACATCCGCATCCGACTGATGGTACTGGTATC
>CALWFY010000105.1 GCA_944377775.1 uncultured Mediterraneibacter sp. | reverse complement strand
CACTCTTTTGTCGTGCAGAATCCCTCGATCCGCTCCACCATAACGCGCCCGTACCATGTTCTGTCAAAGATCGCCACATGTCCGTCCTTTGGCATTGCCCTCCAGAATCTCCACAGATAATGGTGGGCTTTCTCGATATCATTGGGAGACGCGGTAGGGTTCACCACATACCCCCTGGCGTCCATCCTCTCTGTCAGCCGCTTGATAGCGCCGCCCTTTCCGCCGGCATCCCATCCTTCAAACCCAAGAACCACCGGTATCCTTCTGCGATACAGTTCGCCGTGGAGTTTTTCCATCTTCTTCTGGAGTTTGTCCAGTTTCTTCTTATATTCTTCCCTTGTATACTGAAGGGAAAGGTCTGCTTTTGACAGGATGGAGACCTGAAGTTCTTTCACATCCTCGCCCTCACAGGGAACTGTCTGCCCCTCTTTTTCTCTGTCAGCCTGTTCTCTTCTCACCTTTTCAATCCAGTCAGCCATGGCATTGATCACGGTGGTATAAATCTTGACGGTCGCAAAGCGCTTGTCCATTGACTCAATGATCGTCCACGGGGCATACTCTGTGTCCGTCTTAAAAAGCATATCTTCCATCATGGCGGCATACTCATCATAGCGGACATTGCGCTCTTTGTCCCCCTGGGTCACTCTCCATGCCGTCTCCTTGTTCTTCTCCAGCTTCTCAAAACGCTTTTTCTGTTCTTTTTTATTAATATCAAGGAACAGTTTGATGATCAGATTCCCACCATCTGCCAGCTGCTCTTCAAAAGAATTGATCGAATGGAATGCGTCTGCCACCTCCTTGTTTTTCGTCCTTTTTTCAAACCGGTCAATGAGCACGCGGCGGTACCAGCTTCCGTCGAAAATGGAAATTCTTCCTCTGGCCGGTGTTTTTGTCCAGAACCTCCACATAAACGGATGCATCCGTTCTTCTTCTGTCTCATTTTTAATCGGATGCACCTCGAATCCTCTGGGGTCCATGCTCTGGATCAGCCGGCCGATCTGAAGGCCTTTGCCTGATGCGCCAAATCCCTCAAAAACAATCAGGATAGGAATGCCGAGCGCCTTGCACTCCCTTTGAAGCCGTCCCAGTTTTGCCTCCAGCTGAGGCATTTTTTCCTTATATTCTTCTTTGGATATCTTTTTCGTCAGGTCCACTTTTTCTAACATAAGCTCTCCTCCATCTCTCTTATTCAGATATTATTTACTCGTTTTTCTAAATTATTGTAATTATATCACACAATACATAAAAAAGAAAAAATTTTCACCAGTACAATGCATTAATCACGCAAAAAAGCGCCGAAACACATATGCTTTTAACCGCACTGTGTTTCGGCGCTTTTACACTTTTTCATTCTTTTTGCTGCTCCCCCAGTTGTTTCATCAGAGAGCCTACCAGTTCCTGATTTGTCCTGCTCAATTTTTCAAAAGCGAGAAAAAAATCCCGCCCCCTCTCAATTTTCCGCTCCACATCAATGCGGCACTCCTCTGTTACTCTTGTATCGGATAATTTTAATATATAATCTGCTGATACGCGGAAAAATCTTGCCAGATGAATCACCAGGTCTGCCGGGAAAGAATTTACTCCGTTTTCTATCCGGCTAATCGTCTGCTGGGAAACATTGATCTTTCCGGCAAGGTCTTCCTGTCTGAGCCCCTTTTCATTGCGGAGCTCTCTCACCCGGTTATCCAATGTACTTCACACCCTTTAGTATTTTACATTTATTGTATCTTATAGAACCGGGTGCGCTATCCAAATGCAATGTATTGTTGCACTCATATTTAGGATATTCTGTTTTATGAAATCAGAACAATGTTAAAATAAAACAAAATTCCCCGAAACATACAGTTTTTTCCAGAAAAAGGAACGATATAATCAAAAATATTATGAAAAATACAATCGGACAAAATATCAGAAGACTGAGAAAACAACAGAAAGTAAAACAAGCCGTACTTGCCTCGGCGCTTGGCATAGGCAGGCAGACTATCTCTGCCTATGAATGCGGAGTCACTCTGCCCGATATCTTTCTCCTTATTAAGATCGCTGATTATTTCGGGGTTTCATTAGATGAACTGACGGGGAGAAAAGAACTGATAATCCCGGATGAATGGGAGTAGGGCAATAAGAAAAGCAAATAATGTATTTAACCGGGCAGCCGGGGGACGTGCTCTCACCCGATTCCAAGTCCTTGCGGAAGGTGGTGATTATTATGAGTACATATGAAGAGTTGAGCTTGATCGTGAGCACCGCCTTACTGATAGTATCCATTCTGAATTTTACGCATAAGAAATAGCCGTCCTGCTCTCGTCAAAGTTTAAGAACGGCTATTTCATAGCTTAGTATTTACTTTCGCCGGGTCGGGTGAGGTGCAGTCACTTTCCGGCTGTCCTGCTAAGTACATTATAGCAAATGCCCCTGAAAAGTCAACCATCTGGTGTGCCAACATCGGACGGGGTTACTGTCAAGTAATCGTTGGCAACTTTCTCTTTAACCTATCTTTTTTGTTTTCTACTTTTTCTTCAAATCGGGAATATCTCTTGCCTTTGCTGACGGTTCAGAGGTATCCTGCCCTATATTTCTAATGGCATCAACGGCCTTAGTGAATTGTCTGTTTTTGATGTTCTCTCCTGTCCGTGTATGTGTTCCCAGTGCAATATCCGCGGCAGCTTTTGCCAGTCCGGGAGAAGCATGTACATAAGCCTTACCCAATCCAGAAGCGACTTTTCCAGCCTTTTTCAGGCGATTTTTATTTTCGTCTTTCATATCAATTTCTCTTTCATCTTAAAATTTTACAACATTTCATCCCTGATTGCATTAAGCTGATTCTGCATAGACTGTGCCTGTGCGGCTAAATCAGCCATAGCCTGTTGCTGTTGGAGATTTCCCGAATAGATTAAGAGCTGCTGTATTGCTTCGTTCAAATCTTTTGCCGCTCCTGTTCGTATTACATCCAGAAAATAGGAAACCGCAAATGTACTCTGGTACTGGTCAGGAATAAAATCAATCAAGTCTCCGTCCTCTTCCAGGCGTTTCTGGAAGTGTTCTTCATACTGAGCATATTTATCTGCAAAGCCCTGCATTTCTTTGCCGTGTTTTTTACAGATCATATTAGTAATAAATGAAATTACCGTGACAATAGCGCCAACCATAACCATATAAGGAACTACTTGGATAAAATCCGCAAACCCTGCACCGCTTCCCATTAACTGCATAATAACACTGATACAGAGAAGAACACCTATAATAATTGCAATATTACGGATTCTTCGGGGCTTTCTCTGCCTGTTCTGATACTCATAAAAACCGTTTTCACATTGTTCGCAGACTGCACTTATATTCTCCAGTTCCTCAAGAAATGGATAAGCGACTGTCAATCGTTGTATAAGTTCTTCCCTCTCCATACTCTTCTCCTTTTCGTTTGTATAGCATTAGCCAGTATAAATTGATAAAAGAATTTAATTTTAGTGCGGGACAATTAAGCAGGCTCAGGAAGAACGCATATGTCAGCACCCATACGATAGAGGCATTATGTAAGATACTTGACTGTGAAGTATCGGACATTATGCGTTATGAAAAAGATTCTATATAATGTGTATGAAGAGAAATGTAGCAAACAATACATCATTGTCATAACACTAAGAGAACAAAAAAACAGACCAATAATTGCGGTCTGTTTTTTATTGGGTACATTTAAATTGATAGCAAAACATAGAGTGTAACCAACTGTAACCAAAAGAATCAAGCAACAAAAAAAGCAGGAATCCTGTAAAACAAAGCTTCCCACTATTTTTCTCTAATGCGGAAGATGGGACTTGAACCCACACAGCTCGAAAGCTACAAGATCCTTAGTCTTGCTCGTCTGCCAGTTCCGACACTTCCGCATTCCTTATTGGATATGGTCTTTAACCTTTCGGCGCTGACCACAAGTGATATAATACTATCCCGACGGCGAAAAGTCAACTATTATTTTCAAAAAAATAAAAGTTCGAATATTTGTTAAAAAGTTCGAATATTCAGGTGAAACGGACAGCTGAATGCATATGAAAACATCTGCTTTCAAAACACAAGCTGCCCGCCTGTTTTATGGATTATTCCATGTTCCCCGGAAATCTCGGTATTCCGTCAAATCCCGCTTTCAGGTCTTCATCTGTCGGAATGTAATCTCCCATCTTACCATCATGGAATTTCTCGTATGCATACATATCAAAATATCCGGTTCCCGTGAGTCCGAAGAGAATTGTTTTCTCTTCTCCCGTCTCTTTACACTTCATGGCCTCGTCAATGGCAACCTTGATTGCGTGGCTGCTTTCCGGAGCCGGAAGGATTCCTTCTACGCGCGCAAACTTCTCCGCCGCCTCGAATACAGACGTCTGTTCCACCGCACGCGCTTCCATATAACCATCGTGATAAAGCTGGGACAGAACGGAACTCATGCCGTGATAACGGAGTCCTCCCGCATGGTTTGCGGACGGAATAAATCCGCTTCCAAGAGTATACATTTTCGCCAGCGGGCATACCATTCCAGTGTCGCAGAAATCATAAGCATACACGCCTCTTGTCAGGCTGGGACAGGACGCCGGCTCTACTGCGATAAAATGATAGTCCGCCTCTCCTCTTAACTTTTCTCCCATAAACGGAGAAATCAGGCCGCCCAGGTTGGAACCTCCGCCCGCACATCCGATAATAATGTCCGGCTTGATCCCATATTTATCCATTGCAATCTTTGTCTCAACTCCAATGATCGACTGATGCAGAAGCACCTGATTCAATACGCTTCCAAGCACATATCTGTATCCTTCCAGATGAGTTGCCACCTCAACCGCCTCTGAAATCGCGCATCCAAGACTTCCCGTGGTTCCCGGATGTTCTGCCAGAATCTTTCTTCCTACTTCTGTTGTCTCAGAAGGTGACGGAGTAACACTCGCCCCGTAAGTCCGCATCACTTCCCGGCGGAACGGTTTCTGCTCATAAGAGCACTTCACCATGTACACTTTACAGTCCAGATCAAGGTAGGAGCACGCCATGGAAAGCGCTGTTCCCCACTGTCCGGCTCCGGTCTCTGTTGTCACACCTTTTAACCCCTGGTCTTTGGCGTAAAACGCCTGTGCAATAGCGGAATTGAGTTTATGGCTTCCGCTTGTATTGTTTCCTTCAAATTTGTAATATATCTTCGCCGGAGTCTGGAGCTTTTCTTCCAGACAGTAAGCCCGCACAAGGGGCGCCGGACGGTACATTTTATAGAAGTCACGGATTTTCTCCGGGATTTCAATGTAACGGTTGTCATTGTCCAGTTCCTGTTTTACCAGTTCTTCGCAGAACACAACTCCCAGTTCTTCTGCTGTCATGGGCTCATAAGTCGCCGGATTAAGAAGTGGCGCCGCTTTATTCACCATATCCGCGCGGACATTATACCATGTTTTGGGCATTTCACTTTCTTCCAGGTAGATTTTGTAAGGGATTTTTTTCTCGCTCATATTTCTTCTCCTTTCTCTTCCCGGGACTCAAGCCTGTCTGATTATACAAAAAAGCTCTCGTCCCTTACAATTAACTATTGCAGGGACAAGAGCTATTATTCCTAACTCCTGCGGTGCCACCCAGCTTGATGTAATAATACATCCTCTCATGCATACTGACATATGCTCTTTTTGTTAACGAAGTGTGCTCTCCGTCTCACCTACTTGCACCATCACACAGCCTGCGTTCAGCTCGCCCTCAGAAGTCCATTCACCTCACCACTTACCTGCCGTGATCCCACCATCCACAGCTCTCTGTAAAGCAGTACCTTGAAGTTACTTACTCTTCCTCACTGGTTTAAAACGACTTTATCACGTTACAGTGAGAATGTCAACCTTTTTCTTCTCTTTTTTCACACCATAACAGTTTATTCCTGATCTTCAGCGCTCCAGATCAATTCCGCCTTTTCCAGAATCTCAGAGGGATTCTCATAAAACTGCTCCACTGGTTCAAATTCTCCGTAATACACCTCGTCAATCTCATCCCCGCCGCCGAGCGGTTCAAACGTCATCTCCATTTCTGCTTCATCCTCCAAATGAGGTTTTATATATTTCGACCATGGCGTACTGTAGGCATACAGGATCACAACGGTCTTTTCCCCGTCCTCTGTCTGTACGGTCACCGGATCATGGCTTACACTCCCTGCTGCCTCCACGGCCGCAATATTACAGTAAATCTGGCTGCTCCCGGAATCTCCGAGAGAAACTCGGCTTACGGATACCCCGCTTTCTTCATAGGGAATCACACTCTTTGGAAGCACCAGCAAAGTATACACTCCCGCTCCAACAGCCAGCACTGCTGCCGCAGTGATCAGAGAAATGATTACCTTTTTCCTGAAAATTTTGTTCTTTATTTTCTTTATCACCCTGGCGTCAGCAAAACGCTGGTTTTTGCTGGCCGGAAGTATGACGTCTTTTTTCAGGGCAGCCGCTTCTGCTCTGCAGGATGTGCAGGACTGCAGATGCTCCTCCACCATCTCTTTTGTCGCATCACTCACCACATCATCCAGATAAAGCGGAAGTATATCCCTGATAATGTCACAGCTGATCTTTTTCATGTTCTATCACCTCCATGTATTCCCGGATCATCTTTTTTGCCCGGTAATAGCTTACTCTTGCCCAGCCGGAACTCCTGCCGAACAGACACCCGATCTGATCGAAAGACAGTTCCCCGAACACTCTTAGTGTAAATACTTCTTTATAAGGTTCTTTCATATCATGAAGATACTGGTGAATGAGAAAAGAAGTTTCTTCGTCCGCCAGCTGTTCGATCACATCCGCCGGTGCGTCCGCCTCATTTTCAGACAGCGCGGCGTCCGTATAGATATGTTCTCTGCGGCAGAACGTATAATAAGTGTTTCTTGCAATGGTAAAGAGCCACGCACGGATATCCCGCGAACCGTCAAAAGAATCCAGAGATTTAAGCGCTTTCATAAATGTTTCCTGAGCGATCTCCTCGGCAGTGCCGGCATCCGCGGACAGACTGCGCAGATACAGAAAAACATCTCTGAAATATTGCTTATATACGCTCTCGATATCCACTTCTCTCTCCTCCTTTCACTTTATTAACTCACAATTTTTAAAAATGTTACAAAAAATCTCCGATGTCAAAACACCGGAGATTCTCTGTTCCACCTGTTCAGCACCTGTTGTGCACTTTCTCCACGAAACACATAAAATCCTTCAGCTCTATAAATTTGCCGTCATCCAGCACTGCCTTTCCGCTCATTTTCCCAAACACCTGCTGCAGCTCCAGGGACACGGCAATAGCAGAATTTTTCTCCACGCGGGCAAGCACTGGCTCAAACTCCATGTCAAATCGCCCGTCAGCTGAGGTAAACCGCCACAGCTTCATATAATCCTCCGGAACATGAAATGTCACATCTTCCAGTTTATTTCCTTTCCCCGCATAGAAAAGAATATTCTCAGTGGCAGTCGATCCGTCCCCAAAGCCCTGTCCGATGTTAAACCCAAAGGGTCTGCCTCCCACAGTGGCGTTTCCCGAACCCCAATACCATGTATTGTCGTAAGTCCACACGCCCCTGCCCCAGTCAAGCGTACCGTAATCTGTCTTCGGATCAAACCAGTAAGTCTCATTATCATAAGCCATATACCCTTCCGCAGGCATACAGTTAATCTTCTGATTATAAGAAAAAGCGTTCTTCCCGGACCATGGGAGGGCTGTGACAATACTGTCCATTCTGGGCTGTTCCAAGGTCAGTTCACAGTAAAACGACTTCCCCTCATAAAAATCCTTAAAATCACAGGAAATCACCCGCTTTTGCTCCTCGACTCTAAACTCCATCCGCAGCCGCTTATCCCGGTAAACAATATCCCCTTCCGTGGACGAGGACGGCATCTTCATCTTGCCCATCGGAAGCGGCGTCAAAATCGTCTCCGTATGTTCCCACTTTTCTTTAAAATTCATAAGGGCTACGGAATGAAGCCCCATATACCCATTGTCAGAAAGTGTAAACACGGCAGCATAGTCCTGATTCATCACAAGATAAGAATCCCATTCTTTAATCCGAAACTTAGGCGCTGTAATGCTGTCTCTGTCATATTTCCAGACCGGTTTTCTTGCCCAGCCCGGCTCCCTGATCCTGCCTGTTTCATCCAGAAGCGCCTGTTCTTTTGTCACTTCATGATCTTTCATATGCGTTCACTCCCCAAATGTCATAACACAATTTATGCCATCATTAAAAAAAGAAAAGCCCGAATCCCAACAGGGACCGGGCTTCTGTCTTTATTCTACTACGCAACTTTCTCTTTTGCAAGTGCTGCAAGTGTTGCGAATGCTTCTTTGTCGTTTACTGCAAGCTCTGCCAGCATTTTTCTGTTCATGTCAACATTTGCCAGCTTCAGGCCGTGCATAAATTTGCTGTATGACAGGCCGTTCATTCTTGCTGCAGCATTGATACGGGCGATCCAAAGCTGTCTCATCTGACGCTTGCGCTGTTTTCTTCCTGCGTAAGCAGATGTAAGAGCTCTCATTACAGACTGTTTTGCCACTCTGTACTGTTTGGAACGTGCTCCTCTGTATCCTTTTGCCAGTTTCAGTGTTCTGTTATGTTTCTTCTTAGCGTTCATTCCGCCTTTAATTCTTGCCATTTCTTAATCCTCCTATCAAAATGCAATACCTGTTGTTACCTTTTGTCCGTTCAGCTCGCAAGTTCATGCAAGCATGACTTGGCTTCGCGTCCAATGCATGGCTGAACTGTTATTACAGGTATGGTAAAACCTTCTTCATGTTCTTTACGTTTGTTGCATCTGTAATTGTCGACTGTCTGAGATTTCTTTTTCTCTTAGTAGACTTCTTTGTTAAGATATGGCTCTTGTAGGCTTTATTTCTTTTCAGCTTTCCTGTACCTGTTTTTTTGAAGCGTTTTGCTGCCGCTCTATTTGTTTTGATTTTTGGCATGATAATTTCCTCCTTTATTGTGCTGCCTTACCGGATATTCATCTCGGACATATCGTATTTAACGTTTCTCAGTTAAAACCATGCTCATGGCTCTTCCTTCCATTTTCGCCGGTTTTTCAACCACCGCGATGTCTGCAAGAGTCTCTGCAAAATCATCAAGGATGTGTTTGCTCTGCTGAACGTGCGCCATCTCTCTTCCGCGGAAACGAAGTGTCACCTTCACTTTATTTCCTTTTGAAAGGAATTTTCTGGCATTGTTTGTCTTTGTATTCAGATCATTGGTGTCGATATTGGGTGAGAGGCGTACTTCTTTGACCTCAACCGTCTTCTGCTTCTTACGCGCCTCTTTTTCTTTCCGTGCCTGCTCATACTTGTACTTACCGTAGTCAATAATCTTGCAGACCGGCGGTTTTGCCGCAGGTGCAATCTTCACCAGATCAAGTTCTGCCTCCTGAGCGATTTTCATAGCCTCACGGGCTGACATGATACCTAACTGTTCCCCATCCGCGCCGATCAAACGTATCTCACGGTCTCTGATCTGCTCGTTAATCATTAAATCGCTAATTGTCGTATACCTCCGTCAAATGAATTCCTTCAGGTTTCTTATGCGAAACACAAAAAAACGAGTGAATATCATATCCACCCGACAATCAAT
>CALWFY010000104.1 GCA_944377775.1 uncultured Mediterraneibacter sp. | reverse complement strand
GCTTCGGATTCTCGCAGATTACTCTGATGCTTCCTTTTCTTTTAATGATCTTGCATTTTTCACAAATTGGTTTTACTGATGATCTAACCTTCATGTCAAATCCTCCTTCCCTTCTTTGCTCTGCCTAGATTTTCCGGTCATTTGGGCACACCACCCCAATAGTTACCATTTCACAGTATAGCACCAAATGCTTTCCCAAGTCAATAACTAATTTTCTTTTTTACTTTTCTTCCGTCCTATTTGTCTCTCCAGATGATTCTGCCCTTGCTCAGATCATACGGAGACATCTCCAATGTCACCTTGTCACCCGGCAGGATTTTAATAAAATTCATCCTCAGCTTTCCGCTGATGTGTGCCAGAACGATATGTCCGTTCTCCAGCTCCACTTTAAACATTGCATTCGGGAGCTTCTCAACTACAACTCCTTCAATCTCGATCACGTCAGCTTTTGACATACTTAATCCTCCTGATTCTCTCTCATCTGCATCCCGGCCTTATACCGGTTCCCCCTCACGGATATATTGTTCGATAACTTCTCTCACCGCTTTATCTTCCGGCACTCCGTCAAACCTGATCTTTCGGATCGGCTGCAGGTGCCTGCGGTTCTTTTTCTTCATATGGCGGAGAGGCCTTGTTTTCCCATCCGCCACATATACATATTCATTCTCTGCATTAACTATAACGTAGACATGTTCTTTATCCCGGCCGGCTTTCGACCTGGCCAGCATCCCGGTCTCCAGCTTCATACCGGTCTACTCTCCCAGGATATCTACGATCGCTGCGAACACATCATTGATATCAATAGTGCCGTCAACTTCTTTTAAAATTCCCGACTGAGTATAGTAGTCGATCAAAGGCTGTGTCTGCTCATGGTAAACACCCAGTCTTTTCAGCACTGTTTCCGGCTTGTCGTCATCTCTTAAAATAAGACCGCCGCCGCACTTATCGCAGACGCCTTCTTCCTTTGTCGGCGCATACACAATGTGGTATGTAGCGCCGCAGTCAACGCACGCCCTTCTGCCTGACATACGGTTCACGATATTGTCGTCCGGAACTTCTACGTTGATGGCATAATCCATTTTCTGTCCCATTTCTGAAAGCGCTTTGTCAAGTGCTTCTGCCTGCGGGATCGTGCGCGGAAAACCGTCCAGAACGTATCCGTCTGCACAGTCGTCCTGATTCACTCTGTCGACAACCAGATCAACAACAAGCTCATCCGGTACAAGAAGACCCTGATCCATATATGTCTTAGCCTTCTTTCCAAGTTCTGTACCGTTTTTGATGTTAGCGCGGAAGATATCTCCCGTAGAAATATGCGGAATTCCATATTTATCTGCAATCTTCTTTGCCTGCGTTCCTTTTCCTGCGCCCGGTGCACCCAGCATGATAATCTTCATTATCTCTACCTCCGATCCTCTTATTAGGTTTTACCTCAGCGAACGCTGTTCGCGAAGTCAGGTTATTTCTTCATATAAGCCATGAGCCCGCGGCATTTTCCTCTTTTTCAGAGCAAAACTGCGGCGAGCTTAATGGGCTTAATATCCAAGGAAACTGTTCGTCATGTTGCTTCCTTTGTTATTTAAAAATCCTGTATAATTTCTCACAAGCATCTGCGACTCGATCTTCTTGATCGTATCGAGCACGACACCCACGATAATGATGAGCGATGTTCCGCCAAATGAAACATTCGCGCCAAACACACCGTTAAAGAAGTATGGGATCACCTGAACGATGACCAGTCCGCAGGCGCCCACGAAAATGATGTAATTGAGAATCTTCTGCAGATACTCAACTGTCGGCTTGCCGGGACGGATACCCGGGATAAAGCCGCCGCTCTTTTTCATATTGTTCGCGATCTCCAACGGATTAAATGTAATTGATGTATAGAAATACGCGAAAAATATAGTGAGCAGAATATATACGATCAGTCCGATCGAATAAACCGGCGTCTCCAGTCTGAACCAGTTGTTAGAGTTCAGACCAGCCAGAACCTGACTTCCGATTCCTGTTCCCTCCCCTTTTCCGAGGAAGCTGGCAATCACAATCGGCGTCTGCATCAGCGACGACGCGAAAATGACCGGAATAACTCCTGCGGTATTTACACGCAGAGGAATATGGGTGGACTGTCCACCATAAGTCTTTCTCCCCTGAACTTTCTTGGAATACTGAACCGCAATACGCCTCTCGCCGCTCTGCAGGATCACGACAAAGACTACGACTACAAGAAGGACAGCAAGGATGATCAATCCTGCCAGACCGGCCTGTGCGATCTTCTTTCCTTTCATGAACTGCTCATATAATGTGGCGAAATCGTTCGGTACACGGGAGAGAATATTGATAAGGAGTACGATTGAAATACCGTTCCCCACACCGTTTTCTGTGATGCGCTCTCCAATCCACATAAGGAAAGCACTTCCCGCAGTGAGTGTGCATACTACGATCGCACAATTCACAAAATTGTATTCTTCAAGAAGTCCCTGACGTCCAAGTCCCACTGCCAGCGCCGTGGATTCGATCAGGGCAAGCCCTACGGTCACATATCTTGTGATCGCAGCGATCTTCTTCCTGCCCTCTTCTCCCTCTTTCTGCATCTCCTCCAGCTTTGGAATCGCGATCGTGAGGAGCTGCATGATAATGGAGGAAGTGATGTATGGTGTAATGCTCAGGGCAAACACCGAGAAATTTGTAAAGGAGCCTCCGGTGAACGCCTCAAAAAAGTTGAATGCGTCACCGGTCTGCTGCGCAAAAAATTCCTGAATAAATGTTGGATCCACACCCGGGGTCGGGAGCTGTGATCCGAGTCTAACAACAATGAGCATCAAAAATGTATAGATAATTCTTTTTCTGATATCCTCTATCTGAAATGCTCTGCGTACTGTCTTCAGCATTAGATCACCTCTGCTTTTCCACCAAGTGCCTCAATCTTTTCGGCGGCTTTTGCGCTGAACGCATTTGCCTGCACTGTCAGCTTCTTAGTCAATTCTCCATTTCCAAGAATTTTCACCCCGTCTCTCGGGTTTTTAACAATACCGCTCTCGATCAGAGTCTCAACTGATACTGTAGCGCCGTCCTCGAATCTCTCAAGTGCGCTTAAGTTGATACCAACGATCGTCTTGGAGTTCCTGTTAGTGAATCCTCTCTTCGGTATTCTTCTGTATAAAGGCATCTGACCACCTTCAAACCCAGGTCTTGTTGCACCTGAACGGGCTTTCTGTCCTTTGTGGCCTTTGCCGGCTGTCTTACCGTTTCCTGAACCATGTCCACGGCCTCTTCTGAAATTATCACTCTGTTTAGAACCGTCTGCCGGTCTTAAGTTTGATAAGTCCATGACGTTAC
>CALWFY010000103.1 GCA_944377775.1 uncultured Mediterraneibacter sp. | reverse complement strand
GAAAATGGCTCAACGAACTGCCCTGTGGTGTTGTTCACCGCATCACGTCAGACGGAACAGTCAAAGGAGCTGCCACGTTCTGTCTGGAATGGGCTTTTAATCAATGCGGCAATTTAAAAATCGACACGCACAAGAACAATCAGGTCATGCAGCATCTGCTGAATAAAAGCGGATTTACATACTGCGGGATAATTTATACTGATGACGGAACAAGTCGGATGGCTTATCAAAAGGCGGTGTGATCCCTGGTTTTAAGACATGAAAGGAGGGCGTACGCAAGAGGAATCTTTCCCCTGCGGACGCGCTTTTAATCATCTGAACAAATTAAGAGGTCTACTCCCCGAAGCGTATTTTCATATACGCCTTTATCTCCTCCACGCATTTCTCAAACCCGAGTTTGCCGCTGTTTAAGCACAGATCGTAATTTCTTGCATCCACCCATTCATTTCCTGTATGGTAACGGTAAAAATCACTTCTGTATTCATCTGTTTTCTGCATGTATCTGAGCATTTCTTTTTCAGTCATGCTGTGGCGTTCCATGGAACGCGCAAGACAAAACTCCTGATCTGCGTGAATGAACACGCTCATTACGTTCGGATAATCCCGAAGCACATAATCCGCGCATCTTCCGACAATAACGCAGGATTCTTTTGCTGCCAGATCTTTAATGATTTTGGCCTGGTAATTAAACAGATTGTCATCCGAAGTAAACCCTTTATCCTCAGGCGGCAGCAATTCTCCGTCATAGGGACGGCTTAAAAGCCGGAACCAGCCCGCGCGCCGTATCTTTTCATCTGTCATGCCGAAAAGCCGCTCATTTATCCCGCTTTCTTCAGACGCCATGCGAAGAATTTCCCGGCTGTAACAGTTCACACCCAGTTCTTTGGCCAGCATTGCGCCAATGGTTTTTCCTCCGCTTCCATATTGTCTTGAGATCGTAATCACAATATTTCCCATAAAAATATCTCTCCTTTACTCTCCAAGATAAGCCTTTTTAATGGAATCATCCTCCAGAAGTTCCTTTGCTTTTCCTTCCAGAACAATATTTCCCGTCTCAAGGACATACGCCCTGTCCGCAATAGAAAGGGCCTTTTTTGCATTCTGCTCTACCAGAAGAACAGTTGTCCCGCTCTCGCTCACGGAACGAATAATATCAAATATCTCGTTTACCATAATCGGGGACAGACCCATGGACGGCTCATCCATCAGGATGATCTTCGGTTTTGACATAAGCGCCCGCCCCATTGCCAGCATCTGCTGCTCACCGCCGCTCAATGTCCCCGCCATCTGGTTCTTTCTCTCCTCCAGCCTGGGAAACCTTTTGTAAATACTTTTCAGACTTTCTTCAATCTCATTTTTATCTTTTCTCGTATAAGCACCCATTTTCAGATTCTCATACACACTCAGCTCCGCAAACACACGGCGACCTTCCGGTACATGCGCCATGCCCATGGATACAATCTTGTGTGCAGGTACTTTCGTGATGTCTTTCCCCTCAAACATCACATGTCCGCTCTTTGGTGAAAGCAGACCCGTGATCGTGTGCAGGGTCGTTGTCTTTCCGGCGCCATTAGCTCCGATCAGAGCAATGACCTCACCCTGCTCCACCTGAAAGGAAATCCCTTTTATCGCCTGAATGACCCCGTAATATACTTCCAAATCTTTTACTTCAAGCATTGCCATAGCCAGTCTCCTCCTATTCTCCGAGATATGCTGTGATGACCTGCGGGTCGTTTAAGACATCTGCCGTTTTCCCCTGGGCAAGCACTTCGCCAAAGTTCAGCACAGTCAGCTTCTCACATATCCCGCTCACCAATTTCATATCATGCTCGATCAGAAGAATGGTCATATGGAAATTCTCACGGACAAACTGTATCATCTCCATCAGTTCCCCGGTCTCGTTGGGGTTCATTCCCGCTGCCGGTTCATCCAGAAGGAGAAGTTTCGGTTCTGTTGCCAGGGCCCTTGCAATCTCCAGCCTTCTCTGCTGTCCATAGGGGAGATTCGCTGCATCCGTATTTGCTGCATGCTCCAGGTTGAACACCTTGAGAAGTTCCATTGCTTTCTCATCCATCTCTTTCTCAACCTTCCGGTATCCCGGCAGACGCAGAATTCCTTCCAATGTTGAATAATGATGTTTATTGTGGAGCCCCACCTTTACATTATCAAGCACACTCAGCTTTTTAAACAGACGGATATTCTGAAAGGTTCTGGCAATTCCTGCCTTACTTATATCAATCGTCTTCTTCCCGGTAATATCCTGTCCGTCCAGAAGAACTTTTCCGCTGTCCGCCTTATACACGCCTGTCAGAAGATTGAATACAGTTGTCTTTCCCGCTCCGTTCGGTCCTATCAGACCGTAGAGTTCTTCCTTTTCAATAGAAATGTCAAATGCATTCACCGCACGAAGGCCGCCAAATGAAATGCCAAGATTTTTTACATCCAGTAATGCCATTATTCTACAGCCTCCTTTTTCCTTCTTCCAAATCTGAGATGTCTCTCTCTCCACTCGATCACCTTCGGCGCCCAGTTAAAGAGCATCATCACAATCAGTACAATCGCATAAATCAGCATGCGATAGTCATCCAGTCCGCGCAGAAGTTCCGGAAGCAGTGTGAGGACAACTGCTGCGATAATAGAACCTCTGATATTTCCGATACCGCCCAGCACAACGAACACAAGGATCATGATGGACTGGTTGTAGCCAAAGTTGTTTGTATTAGCTGTCAGCGTAGACAGATTGTGCGCATAAAGCACGCCCGCTGCTCCTGCCAGCGCCGCAGAGATGGTAAATGCCATCAGCTTATATTTTGTCACATTGATTCCAACAGACTCTGCCGCAATCCGATTGTCACGGATAGACATGATCGCTCTTCCGTCTCTTGAATTGATCAGATTCAACACAATAAACAACGTGATCAGAATCAGAATAAATCCGATCAGGAATGTGGCGTCTTTCGGTGTTCCCGTGATTCCCTGAGGCCCATTTACAATCACCGTGCCGTCCGCTTCCATATTCAGCGCCATCACATCTTTTGTAGAAAAGTGGAAACCATTTGCATCTTTTCCGATATACAGGACATTGACCAGATTTTTGATGATCTCGCCAAATGCCAGAGTAACAATAGCAAGGTAATCGCCTTTTAATCGAAGCACCGGAATTCCAATCAGAATACCAAACACTGCTGCTGTCACAATACCGATCAGAAGCGCCAGCAAAAACCGGACGATATCCACTGTGATCACATCTCTCATGCACTTTGAGAAAAATGCACTGGAAAACGCACCCACACACATAAATCCTGCATGCCCCAGACTCAGTTCACCAAGGATGCCGACCACAAGGTTTAATGACACGGCAAGAATTACATATATGCAGATAGGTACCATCAGTCCTTCCAGAAGACTGGAAATACTTCCCGCACTGATCAGCGTCTGCATAACAACGAACGCCACGATCACAATGCCGTATGTGATAAGATTGCTTTTTGTATTCTTCGTCATTTTCTTCAGCATACCATCCACCTACACTTTCTCCTGAATCTTTTTACCTAAAAGTCCGGTAGGTTTCACAAGAAGCACAATGATCAGAACGGCAAACACGATCGCGTCTGCCATCTGAGAGGAAATGTATGCCTTTCCGAAAATCTCGATCACACCGAGAAGAAGGCCGCCTATAAATGCTCCCGGAATGGAACCGATACCGCCAAACACCGCTGCCACAAATGCCTTGATGCCCGGCATGGCACCAGTGTACGGCGTCAGGCTCGGATATGCAGAACACAGCAGGACTCCTGCAATCGCCGCCAACGCAGAACCAATAGCAAAGGTAAGCGCGATCGTACCATTTACATTAATTCCCATAAGCTGTGCCGCACCCTTGTCTTCTGAAACCGCGCGCATTGCCTGCCCCGGTTTTGTCTTCTGCACAAATGTAATGAGGGCTGCCATAATAATAAGGCAGACAACAATGGTCACAATCGTTTCTCCGGAAATATTCAGCTTTCCTCCGGCTAAAGATATACCTTTCCACTTGATCACCGACTGGAAAGTCTGGGCATTTGCCCCAAAGATCAAAAGCGCGATATTCTGCAAAAGATAGCTGACACCGATCGCTGTAATCAAAACCGCCAGTGATGACGATGCATTACGAAGTGGTTTGTATGCTATCCGCTCAATCACAATACCGAGCAGAGTACACACGCACACGGCGATCAGTACTCCGATAATTGGGGGCATCCCTGCCTGCGTCATGGCGATCAGCGCCGTGTAAGCTCCGATCATGATGACATCCCCGTGAGCAAAGTTCAGCATCTTCGCAATACCGTATACCATGGTGTATCCAAGGGCGATAATTGCGTAGACACTTCCCAGGCTCAATCCGTTGATTAAATACGATATAAAGCTCATACTCATTCCCTTTCATTTTTTGTCTTATTGTTGATTTTACTGCAATTATAGCACAGCGGGTATGGGGATAGCAATAAAAAAATCGAGTGTGCTCGGTTTTTGTATATTCAATGATTATCAAAGCCATTTCCCACACATTGATTTGGAAGTATATGCAACAATCCCTTGGTATTACCTATAGGAAAAAGTACAAAAATATCATTTATTCCCCAAGGCAAACGATATAACTGCCTTTCTCATTCTCTGTCATCAATAAAAGCTGTAAAAACATCTTTTTTTCACTTTCCTTTATCTCCGTTTTGCCTCAACGGGCTCCCGAGCTTTTATAATCATCACGTTTTGGACATAATAAAAACACCTATGTTTCAAGGTGTAGTTTCACATAATCGGGATATGCCTCCTGCACACCCCCAATTCCTATTTTGTAAGATTCAACCATCACATCCGTTTTGTCGCTTGTGATTATTCCGGGGCTCTTTGAGCCACCTGTCCGGACTTTGTGAGCCACCATTCCGGAGTATGAGAGCCACATATTCCGGTAATTCAGAGCCACTTTAGGCTCTATTACATAGATTTCCTCATCGCAAGCCGAAAGGACTTACACATGCCACAACCGAAATCCAAGAGCAGGAAAATCTGATCAAACAGGATTTTTCAGCATCACGACCGTTGCAAAAGCTGCTGACAGATGTTTCGCAGATCCCTTGTCAGGATGGAAAACTTTATATTTCTCCGATCCTGGACTGTTATAACGGAGAGATTCTTTCCTTGATCATGAGAGACAATATGAAGAAGGAATTGTGTATCGATACTTTTCATGCTGTTACAAAACGTTACAGACTTAACGGCTGTATCCTGCATTCCGACCGTGGGAGCCAGTATACCAGTGAAGCATTCAGAGAAGCATTATTCAATGCAGGGGTGCAGCAGAGTCTGAGCGGTGTAAATCACTGCTATGAC
>CALWFY010000102.1 GCA_944377775.1 uncultured Mediterraneibacter sp. | reverse complement strand
CTCCACGTTCTCGACTACGAGGGAAGCCGCAACCGGTTCTCCGATCTTTTCCATGGTTGCTTTAAATTCCAGACGGTCCTCCGCCTTTTTGATAGTCTCAGAGGTGGTGCCGATCAGGCGCACGCCGTTCTCTTTTAAGAATCCTTTTTCCTCCAGCTCCATGGCAAGATTTAATCCCGCCTGTCCTCCCAGAGTCGGAAGCACACTGTCCGGTTTTTCTTTCCGGATGAGCTGCTCTACAACTTCCACAGTCAGAGGCTCAATATATACTCTGTCCGCGATATCTTTATCTGTCATGATGGTCGCCGGGTTGGAGTTTAAAAGAACGACCTCGATACCTTCTTCCTTAAGGGAGCGGCACGCCTGTGTCCCCGCATAATCAAACTCTGCGGCCTGTCCGATGACAATCGGACCGGAACCGATGACCAGTACTTTCTTAATGCTTAAATCTCTTGGCATTATTTCGCTCCTTTCATCATCTCAATAAATCTGTCGAACAGGTGACCAGAATCCTGCGGCCCCGGACATGCCTCCGGATGGAACTGGACTGTGAAGATATTCTTGCCCACATAGGAAAGGCCTTCATTTGTCCCGTCATTTACATTGACGAATGCCGGTTCTGCTACCGCCGGATCAACGGTTTCAATATCTACCACATAGCCGTGGTTCTGTGAAGAAATGTAAACCTTTCCGGTACTTAAATCTTTGACCGGATGATTGCCTCCTCTGTGTCCGTATTTTAACTTATGGGTCTTAGCGCCCGTAGCCAGGGCCATAAGCTGGTGTCCAAGACAGATGGCGAAAATTGGAATATCTGTATGATACAGCTTTCTGATCTCTGCAATGATGGCCGTGCAGTCCGCCGGGTCTCCAGGCCCGTTGGAAAGCATAATACCGTCAGGATTGGATGAAATGATCTCTTCCGCAGTTGTGTGGGCCGGATAAACCGTCACCTCGCATCCGCGCTCGTTCAAAGACTTTGCAATATTGTTCTTAGCCCCAAGATCAAGAAGGGCAACTTTCTTTCCGCTTCCTTCAATCACATATTTTTCCGTGCATGTTGCTTTTGATACCACATCCCCTACGGTATATGCTTTCAGCTTCGGGATAATTTCTTCTATATCATAATCTTCCCTTGTTGTTATCATACCGTTCATGGTACCTTTTTCTCTGAGTATCTTAGTCAATGCCCGGGTATCAATCCCTGCAATACCCGGAATATCCTGCTCTTTAAGAAAATCCTGGATTGTTCCCTGACATCTGAAATTGCTCGGCATCCGGGATAATTCTCTCACGATATATCCGTCCGGCCATGCCTTTTTTGATTCCATGTCCGGTGTAATGCCGTAATTTCCAATCAAAGGATAAGTCATCACAACAGCCTGGCCTGCATAAGATGGGTCTGTCAGTACCTCCAGATAACCTGTCATAGAAGTGTTGAATACGATCTCGCTGATGCAGTCTCGCTCAGAACCAATACTTGTCCCTGTAAATACTGTACCGTCTTCCAATATTAGAAACGCCTTCATCTGTTCACCCTTTCCCTTTCGTATTTTCCATTTGATTACATAGCAAAGGCACTCTTGGAGTCTTTTCACCCAGAGCGCCCTCGTTCTCAAATTGTAAAGATTATACTACACCTTCTCCTATATTTCAACAGATAAAAGCCTCCAAATATTTCATAAATTCTTCTAAATATTCAGAAATATTACTCATAATTCCAGAGTACAATGATCTTATTATGCGTCTCGTCCTCAACGTATGTGTATTTCGCACTCTCAAGCCCGTAGGCAGACGCAAGACTTCGCGCGGCTTTTGGGAAAAGACCGCTGACCAGCTCCTCTCTCGACTGAGCATACACCTGCGGATCAGAAAACTTACACACAAACATCTCCTCTCCTGCCAGGATACTGTCGTTCATATCGCCAAGGAGAATCTGAGGATCAAACGATTCATAATACATCCCGTTCATCTTATAGTAATTCAGATCATCTGAATCACAAACAGGATAAGACACCTCGGAACTGGGAACATGATCCGTCAGAATGTCCGCGTCTGTACAGCACAGGTAATCGTAATAAATAATATTTTCAGGGAGCTGCTCTCCTGCCCCTGATGAAAGGAACACCGGATCACCGAATGTCACATCCATCTGATAATACGCTCCCGAACAGTTTACGATGTTCCACGCATGGGCGTTTTGTGCCCCGGCAGTACCCACCACATAGATACATTCTATCCCCAGTTCTCTCAGCAGATACTGGGCAGCCCTGGAATATCCCGCGCAGACTGAGCTTTTCCCCACGAGTGCACTGTAAATATTCTGATTGTCCGGCGCGTCCTCGTCATAATCCACTGTTCTTACAATATACTCATACACATACTTGATCTTTTCATAATCTGATGCTTCAGCGCTGATGCCGCTGATACAGTCCGCTGCTTCCTGTTCAATCTGCCGGCGCCTCTCTTCCCTCACCTCTGAGGTGCAGGCATAGCCGGGATGAAATTCCGTATAATCCTCATACACCGTCATTTTCAAGTTTCCATTACACCAGAAAAGTTCCGGTCTGTCATACAGAAGATACTCATATACCTTTTCCGGAGAATCTCCCCTGCCTGCATGGAGAAGAATGGTCTCCTGCATATTCTGCACACCCTGGAGCAGTTCCAGGTAAACTGTCTTTTCCATATCAGTAAGCTGCTGATAATAAAAGTCTCCTGCAGCCTCCGCTGTCACTGTGATTTCCGGGAAATCTGCTCCGCGCCGGAACGCCATGTTCACTGTTTCTTCCACAGCTTCCCCCGCCGCCTTTTTTACGGCATCCCCGAACTGTGCATACGCCCACGGCAGAGCATATGCGGCAAAAGCGCCAAGCCCCGCTGTTATCAGGATGGCACACAAGCATCCGACAGTCCGGGAACGCCCTCTCTTTCTTCTCCGTCTTCTGTTCTCCATACCTCTCCTCTCTGTCCGGCTCTTTAAACACTGCTCGGCGCCATTTACGTCAGCTCCGCAATCCTCGACACCCCTACATATATCTCGGATATCTTATACCATGTAGAATAATCCACCTGGCCGGTAACCGGCAGTCCGAACACTGACTGGAACTTCTCCACTGCCTCCGCGGTCGCCGGTCCGTAGACCCCATCCGCAGTAATCTTAGGCAGAGCAGGGTATGCCCCGGCAATTACATTCAGCTGCTCCTGCATCTGGCGCACTTTATCTCCGCTGGAGCCCTCTTCCAGAGTATACCCCGGCCATGACGCAGGTATGCCTGATATTTCCTCTGCAGTGTTGATGTACATATCATCCCCGTAGAAATACCGCAGAATCTCGATGGGCGAATACCCCTGATCTCCCAGTTCTTTCGAGCCCCACTGGGTCATCCAATTCGGGCATGTGACACGCCTTCCGTCACAGTACTGTGTCAGAATCGGCTGGCGCACATTTGGCCGGGAAAGATAGTTTGCAAACAGTTCATCCACAATTACGGAAATCGTGTCATAGAAGTTTCTTTCCGGAATCCATTTATGGTCAAAAGCCGTGGAGGATGTGATTGTAAAATCATATCCTCGGTTTCTGTACCACTCTGTATAGACCCGGTTCAAGGTAAAGGACATGATCGCCAGCACATTGGCCCGTATGGTGTTTGCCGGCCATGTAGCATAGATTTCACTGGATGCCACATTTTTAATATAATCTTTATACTTTACATAATAATTCGTCGCTGTCGTATCCCTGGGCGCTCCGTCGTGCACTACAATGTACTCGGGTACAACTACCCTGCTCAAAACAATCTCCCCTGTCTCATTCATCGGTTTGATCTCATCCTCAGCGATCTTCGGAGGATACTCTCCATATAAAGTATGGGCAGGGATGACGAATACTTCTTCCTCTTCCCTGCCCACATCACTGGGTCTCATCCGCACGTTCTGGATGGCTTTTACATTTGCCAGTATCTCCGTTCCGGCAATGCTCACCGGCTCAAAACCCGGCGCGCTGATATCCAGAGTATACTCTGAGTAGGGCTGTCTCTCATTTTGAGGATCCAGGCTCCACTCTTCGGGAGGGGCATCAAGTTCCAGCACTTCCGTCTGCCCGGAAGAATCTGTCTCCACCCTCTCCAGTGTATTTTCGGGAACTCCGGTATAAGAAATGGATATCCGGGCATCCGCTATGGGCTTTCCGCCCACAGTGGAAGTCACATTGATCTGAAGTTCCCCTTTCTCGGTCGCATCCTGCATTGCTCTTATATGTGCCATCTGTCTCTCCTGCTTGTGTTTGATCTTTTTAATTATATAGACAGGACACTTTCTTTAGAACAGTTTCATAATATCATTGTACATCACGACTACCATGAGCACCATAAGCAGGGCAAATCCTGCAAAATGTACCATGCCTTCTTTCTCCGGCGGCACTCTTTTTCTGCGCACTGCCTCGATAATAAGAAAGACAAGCCTTCCTCCGTCCAGCGCCGGAAGCGGAAGTAAGTTTAACACGCCCAGATTGACTGTCAGCAAAGTACCGAAATTCAGCATACTTAGGAAAATCGCGCCGATTCCTGCAGGAGCCGCGGACTCATACACATCATTTACAACATTAACAATGCCTACCGGACCGGACAAATCCTGCAGCCCTGCCTGTCTGGTGACGAGCATGCGCAGACAGTCCACAGTATAGTTTATCCAGTATTTCACCTTATATATCCCATACTGCATGGAGCGCAGGACTCCGGCTTCCTGGACTTTTCCGCTCTCCACACCCAGCAAAGGCATTCCGCCCTCTTCCAGTACTCTTGGCTCCAGCATGGCTGTGTGCTCTTTCCCGTCACGCTCATACACCACTTCATAGGGAGCTTCCTCCGGGTGAGTCACTGTATAGAGAGTTAAATCCTCCCACATATATACATTGCGGCCATTGATTTCTTTTATAATATCTCCCGCCTGCATGCCCTGTTCCTGGGCAGATGAAGCCGGAAGCACTTTTGATATTTCCGGCGTCCGATAACCGGTCATTCCTATGAGAATGACACAGAAAATCCACCCCAGAATCAGGTTGAAAACCGGTCCTCCCGCGATCACAGACATCCTGGCCCAGACGGATTTGCTGTTAAAACTGCCGGGTGACATATCATCCGCATCATCCTCCCCCATCATGCACGCTCCGCCAAAAGGAAACAGTTTGATGCAGAAAAAAGTCTCCCCGATCTTCCTGCCGATCAAAGTAGGTCCCAGACCCAGGGAAAATTCATCCACCCGGATTCCGTTCTTTTTTGCCATCAGAAAATGTCCCAGCTCATGGAAGATAATAATAAAACTAAACAGTAAGATTGCTATAACTATGCCCATGTATTACCACCTGTTTTTAATAAATTCATATGTTTCCTGCTCTGTCTTTAGTATCTGTTCCACATCCGGAAATTCAATATTTTTGTGCACTTCCATGCACGCTCCGATAATCTCCGGAATCTCAAGATAACGTATTTTCCGTTCAAGAAACATCGCGACAGCCAGTTCATTTGCCGCATTAAACACAGTCGGCAGGGTTCCTCCTGCCCTTCCTGCCTCATATGCCAGCTTCAGCCCGCAGAAAGTCTCCATGTCCGGCTGTTCAAATGTAATCTGTGACAAGGCAGAAAAATCCAGACGATCCCCCGGCAGGAATCTCCGCTGAGGATAATAAAGCGCATACTGGATAGGCAGTTTCATATCAGGAGTTCCAAGCTGCGCGATCACCGCCCCGTCCACATACTCCACCATAGAGTGAATAATGCTCTGAGGCTGTATCACTACCTGAATCTGATCCACAGAAACTCCGAACAGCCATTTTGCCTCAATCACTTCCAGTCCTTTGTTGACCATGGTGGAAGAATCAATGGTGATTTTTCTTCCCATAGCCCAGTTGGGATGCTTAAGCGCATCCTCCACCTGAACATTTTCCAGTTCTTCCCGGCGGCGCCCCCAGAAAGGGCCCCCGGATGCAGTCAGGAGTATTTTGTGAAGCGCCTTCTCCTGTCCGCCCTGCAGAGACTGAAAAATCGCGCTGTGCTCACTGTCCACAGGCAGAATGGATACATGATTTTCCTCTGCCAGCGGCATGATGATGTGCCCCGCAGTCACCAGTGTCTCCTTGTTTGCCAGCGCGATATGTTTCCCTGCTTTTATGGCTTCGATAGTCGGAAGTATCCCGATCATCCCCACAATGGCTGTCACCAAAATCTCTGCTTCCGGCTCTGACGCTGCTTCAAGAAGCCCATCCATGCCGGATACGATTTTTATATCCAGGTCGCGGACACGGGTTTTAAGCTCTGACGCCTTCTCTTCGTTCCACACTGCTGCCAGCTTCGGTCTGAATTCGCGGATCTGTTCTTCCAGAAGCTCAATATTGCTCCCTGCCGCAAGAGCCGTCACCTTAATATCACCATTTGTCCTTACGATCTCCAGCGTCTGAGTTCCGATAGAACCCGTAGAGCCAAGAACTGCTATTTTCTTCATATGTCTTTCAACCTTTCTTTCGAGGAGTAACTGATTATATTACAATAAAACCGCAAGATAATATATGATGGGCGCTGTGAAAATGACACTGTCAAACCGGTCCAGTATTCCTCCGTGTCCCGGAATCAGCTTTCCATAGTCTTTGATATTATGATAACGCTTGATGGCGGATGCCGCCAGGTCTCCGATCTGGGAGATGGCTCCTCCTGCCGCGCCGATCACTGCATATTCCACCGCGCTGGCTCCGGCCGAACCCCAGTGATTGATAGCCAGAGCATAGAGCACGCCGATAAGCGCTGCTCCCACAATACCGCCCACAGCTCCTTCCACCGATTTCTTCGGACTCAAAACAGGGGCCATCTTGTGTTTCCCGATCAGCATTCCCACACAGTAAGCACAGGTGTCGCACCCCCATGCGCAGATAAACACAAGCCATACTGTGAACACGCCGCCCTCAAGGAGCCTTGTCTGATAAATATAGGACAGCATCACTGCCACATAGAACACGCCGAAAAATGCTGCAAATATCTGCTGGGTATTGTATTTCGGATACGCGAACACAAGCACTGCCATCTGACAGATCAGATAAGCCATGAAGAGCATCATAAACCACGTCACTGCCTCTCCCGGAAGCTGCGGGGTAAAATACAGCAGTCCGTAATACAGCACTGCAAAAATATATCCCATAATTCCGGGCGCCTTCTTCTCTATCCCGAACACTTTGTACAGCTCTGTCATTCCGATCAGGCTGATAAGAAGCAGCACCCCGAACAGGAGCGCGCCTCCGGTGACCACTGTGACAAGCGCAATGATCACTAACAGTATTCCACTTAACAGTCGTGTCTTAAACATGGTTACGCCTCCTCTATCCCGCCGAATCTTCTGTGTCTATGGTTATATTCCTCGATTGCCTTCACCAGCTCTTCTTTTGTAAAATCAGGCCATGGCACATCCGTAAAATAAAACTCCGAATAAGCGAGCTGCCAGAGCAGATAATTGGACAGTCTCTGTTCTCCGCTTGTGCGGATCATCAGGTCGGGGTCCGGGATATCGTGAGTATCCAGATAAGACTCGAACACGGTTTCATCAATGTCCTCCTCTCTTATCTTTCCATCCGCGCAGTCCCGCGCTATCTTCCTCGCAGCCCGGGTAATCTCATCCCTGCTTCCATAATTGAGCGCAATGATAAAATTCAACCCCCCGTTGTTCACGGTAGCTGCTTCCAGCTCCTTTATCCTGCTCTTAATATCCTCATCCAGCGGAGCAGTATCCCCGATCACCCGGATTTTCATATCGTTTTTTGCCGCCGTCTTAAGGCAGGTCTTCATATAATTGCGCAGAAGCTTCATCAGCGCTTCCACCTCGCCCTCCGGGCGGTTCCAATTCTCCGTGGAAAACGCATAGACTGTCAGGTACTTGATCCCCATCCGCCATGCTTCTTCGCAGATTTTCTCTACATTTTTGCTTCCCTGGGCATGCCCGTAATTCCTCGGCATCCCCTTGGCTTTCGCCCAGCGTCCGTTTCCATCTAAGATAATCGCAATATGCTGCTGTTCTTTCATACTTCTTCCTCTCAACTATTTTTTCTCCCGGCATGATACAAAAGGGGGCCTTGCACCTGAAAGCCCCCTTTTCAAAGTCTGCCTGATATAATTATACAGTCATGATTTCTTTGGATTTTGCCTCTACCATTTTGTCGATCTTCTCTACATATTTATCTGTAATCTTCTGAAGTTCATCCTCCAGGTCCTTGATTCCATCCTCAGAAATCTCTGTACCTTTGAGTTTCTTAAATGCCACGTTTCCATCCCTGCGGATGTTGCGGACAGCAACTTTTGCCGCCTCGCCTTTTTTCTTTACATCCTTGGCCAGCTCTTTTCTTCGCTCCTCAGTAAGCTCCGGAAATACAAGACGGATGGTAGAGCCGTCATTTGTCGGATTAATGCCGATATCAGACATGAGAATGGCTTTTTCAATTTCTTTTAACACACTTTTTTCCCACGGCTGAATCTGTATCATGCGCGCTTCCGGCACGGACACATTCGCCACCTGCTGAATCGGAGTAGGCGCGCCATAATAATCCACAGCAAGCTTATCCAGCACATGTGGATTGGCGCGTCCTGCACGGATCGTCGCCAGCTCCCCGTCAAGATTGTTGAGTGTTTTTGTCATTTTCGCGTCGTATACTGCCACTTTTTCGTTCATCCCGCAATTCCTCCTGCACTTTTCTGCTTTATTTATACTGTTACTTTCGTTCCCGTAAAATTACCGCTCATGGTCTTTACAATGCTGTTCTCCTCATTCAGGCCGAACACAAGCATGGGCATCTTATTCTCAAGACACATAATGGACGCTGTCAGATCCACTGCCGCCAGCTTCCTGTCGATTACTTCCTGAATAGAAATTTCATCATACTTAACTGCTTCCGGATTCACTTTCGGATCGCTGTCATAGATACCGTCAATGGCCTTTGCCAGAAGCATGGCGTCCGCTTCGATCTCAATCGCTCTTAACACTGCTCCTGTATCCGTAGAAAAATACGGGTGTCCCGTACCTCCGGCAAAAAAGATCACTTTGCCTTCCTTAAGTGCTTCCACAGCAGCATCCTTGGAAAACAGAGAGGTAAATGCTCCGCACACAAACGGGGTAAACACTTCTGTCTTCATGCCCACATGACGGAAAATATCTGACACATAAATACAGTTCATCACTGTCGCCAGCATCCCAATCTGGTCTGCTTTTGTCCGGTCAATCGTCTCGCTCGTTCTCCCTCTCCAGAAGTTTCCGCCTCCGGTCACGATCGCAACCTGAAGCCTGTTATCGACAAGCTGTTTCACCTGCCTTGCGACTCCAATGCAGGTAGCCTCGTCAAACCCGGTCTTTTTATCCCCTGCAAGAGCCTCCCCTCTCAGCTTTAGTAATACTCTTTTCATATATATGCTCCTTTGTTTTCTGCGCGCAGGGCAAGAACCGACATATGTTCTTTTCCAACTGCGCTGACCTAGAATGAAGTATAACACAAGTTTTCCATTTTGTCATGTATATATCCCGCATCCCTCTCATCCGTCATAACAGTCAGCGTATCCCCTGCCTGGAGCCTTGTCTTCCCTCTTGGAATCATCTCTCTGCCGTCACGCTTCAATGCAACCAGAAGGCAGTTCTTCGGCCATGTAATCTCCATAACAGTACGCCCTTCCAGGACAGAACCGCCCATGATAACAAACTCACTCAGCACTTTCTGAGCGCCCGCGGGGGAAGTTCCTCCATTATGTCCGCCTTTTCCGGCCAGTATCTTTTCCAGCAGGCTCTCATAAATCGGGCTGGAGCCCATCAATGTAGCCGTAATATATGCCGTGACAGACACCATAAGACTTACGGAAAAACCTTTGTGAATCTCCTCAAAAGCGAACATCATTCCCGCAAGAGGCGCATGGAACGCGGCCGCAAGTCCTGCACTTGCTCCGCAGGTCACAAGATACCGTTCTTCTGTTTTTCCTCTGTCAAGTAACCTTGAAATTCCCTGCCCGCTCATTGCTCCAAGCTGGATGGATGGGCCCTCGCGTCCCAGCGAAAGACCGCCCAGCAGGCATAAAAATCCTCCTGCGAATTTTGCCGGCAGAACCCGCTTCCAGTTCTGGCTTAGTTTTCCCATGATCTCACCCTCCACCTGAGGTATGCCGCTTCCGGAGATTATGGGTTCCCATTTCACCAGCTTCCCCACGATCACGGCAAGAAATACAAGTACCAGAAACCATGCCGCAATGCGGGCGGGGTGCCCCTGTACAAAATGCAGAATCCCGTTAAGCCACTGTCCCGCATACGTCAGAGCCACCCGGTACAGAAGCACTATAAGCCCGGCCACAGCGCCCACCAGCAGTCCCTCACCGATGAGAATAACCGGAAGCCTCTGCACCCGTTTGAGTGTATAGGATGTATCCTTTTTCATTTTCTGCATCTCCCTTCTTAAAGCACAAACATGGAAAACAGCACTGTGATAATTCCACAGACTCCTATAGCAAGACCGCTCATTGCCCCCTCTATCTCTCCCAGTTCAATGGCCCTTGATGTTCCCACTGCGTGGCTGGACGCTCCGATGGCAAGGCCTGCTGCCACCGGGTCGGACACTTTAAATATCCGAATGAGAAGCGGTGCAAAAATCCCTCCCAGAATCCCTGTAAAAATCACTGCCACCACGGTAACGGGCACCACACCTCCCGCCGGAGACGAGATGCTGACTGCAATCGGCGTGGTCACAGATTTCGGCACAAGAGATACGGTAAGACTTTCATCCAGCCCAAACATCCTGCACAGTCCGTAAACACTCCCCATGGAAGCCGCCGACCCTGCCGCACATCCCACCAGAACAGGAAGCCAGTATGCTTTAAGTATGTCAATTTTCGAATAGACCGCTACGGCTAGGCAGGCAGTGGCGGGCGCCAGAAACATGTTGATAACCTCTCCGCCCACATTGTAAGCATCATATGGAATCCCAAATATCAAAAGCACTGCGGAAGTCAGCACGATCGCAATGATCAAAGGATTGCACACCTGCATTTTTAGTTTCTGATGAAGTTTCACCCCAATTCCAAATGTGACAATACTGAGAGCCACACCAAAATACGGAGATGCAAATATTTCACTCATCTTCTTTTCTCCCCTCTTCTGCATTTTTTCCCTGCAGGCTTTCCCTTTCCGATATTCCTCTGCCTGCTCTTTTTGTGACTCTCTCAAGCAGCCGGACTGTAAACTTCACACTCCATGCTGTGACCGCAAACGTGATAACTGTTGACACAACACAGATGATCACAAGCTGGATTGCATAATTTTTAAGCACGTCAAAGTAATTGATAATGCCCACTCCCGCGGGCACAAAGAAAAATGCCATATTGCCCAGCAGAAAATCTGCCTTTTCCTGAATATGTTCTATCTTCAAAAGGCCTGTGACCAGACAGAGCAAAAGAAGAACCATTCCAATCACACTGGCAGGAAAAGCAAATGGAAGCGCCTTCTCAATCAACAGGCTCAGCCAGCACACTGTAAAAATGATTCCGGTCTGTTTGATGATTTTCATATCTCTTTCCTCTTTCTCTTAAAGATACCGGTTTGTGCCGGTCAGCTTTAATAAGATATCATTTCACTTCTAAATATGCAACCATTCTAAAAATCTATTGACATTCAGATACAGATGTTTTATGATACTAATGATTTTTCACTTTAAATAGATAAAGTTTTACAGTGCGAAGTTGTAATTAATTCAGATATTCATTATTATATCATTTATTTCAAATATGACACAGCATGCAGATGAGGACATTATTCTTTTCAGCACGCCTGTGTCCATTAGATCGGAGGGAACCGGAAATGATTATTGTTTTAAAACCACATACATCAGACACAGATGTCGCCCGTATGGAAAATCTTGTAAAGAGCAGAGGGTTGGACACGCACATTGTCCGGGGTACAGAAATGACGATTATCGGCTGTATCGGAGACACAACCCTGATTGATCCCAGACTTTTTGAAGTAGACAGCTGCGTAGATAAAGTCATGCATGTGCAGGAGCCATACAAACTTGCCAATCGGGCTTTTCATCCCGAAGACTCCGTCATTAATGTATCCGGAGTGAAAATCGGAGGCGGACACATGGGGCTGATCGCCGGTCCGTGTTCTGTTGAGTCTTTTGAACAGGTACTGGAGATTGCAAAATCCGCAAAAGCCTCGGGCGCAAACCTTCTAAGAGGAGGGGCGTTCAAGCCGAGAACCAGCCCGTACTCATTCCAGGGACTTGGGCTGGAGGGTCTTGAAATCCTGTGTGCAGTCAAAGAAGAAGTGGGGCTTCCCATTGTCACAGAACTCATGTCCCCGCAGCACCTGGACATTTTTAATGAAAAAGTAGACTTAATCCAGATAGGCGCCCGCAATATGCAGAACTTTGACCTCCTGAAACAGCTCGGGCAGCTCGATCGTCCGATTCTGTTAAAGCGCGGTCTCAACGCGACCTATGAAGAATGGATTATGTCCGCAGAATATATCATGGCCTCGGGAAATGAAAATGTCATACTCTGCGAGCGCGGAATCCGCACATTTGAGACTTATACAAGAAATACTCTGGACCTCCAGAGCATCCCCGTGCTTCGCAAAAAGACCCATCTCCCGGTTGTGGTGGACCCAAGCCACGCCGGTGGAAAATGGTGGCTCGTAGAGCCCATGGCAAAGGCTGCTGTTGCAGCAGGCGCAGACGGTCTTATGATCGAAGTGCA
>CALWFY010000101.1 GCA_944377775.1 uncultured Mediterraneibacter sp. | reverse complement strand
GAATATACTGTTATAATAGACGCTGTATTCGGTGTGGGATTAGCACGCGATATTTCCGGAAGATACAGCGATATTATCCACTGGATGAATGAACAGGGCTGCAGGAAAGTGGCGGTGGATATTCCGTCCGGTGTGTGCGCCCGGACAGGAAGGATACTGGGAACTGCTTTCCAGGCAGAACTTACTGTCGCCATGGTATGTGTGAAAGTGGGATGTGAACTGTTCCCGGGAAAATCCTGCGCAGGAGAGACTGTTGCAGTGCCCATCGGAATCAGTACGGATTTTTTCAAAGATGACACACAAGTATGTTTCACTTATGAGCGCGGGGATATTCCGGCTCTGCTTCCAAAGCGGAGGGCGGACTCTCACAAAGGAAGTTACGGGAAAGTTCTCATGATCACGGGAAGCCGGGGGATGGCAGGGGCGTGTTATCTGTCGGCCAGAGCTGCCTATGGTGTGGGAGCCGGACTGGTACAGATTTATACAGCGGAAGATAACCGGGCGGTAATCCAGCAGCTTTTGCCTGAGGCGATTGTATCATGCTACCAGGAGTATGATGAAGAACAGCTCTTTGGACTGTTGTCATGGGCGGATGTGGTGTGTATCGGGTGCGGTCTCGGAAAAAGTGAGATTTCTGAGAAGATACTGCTTTATACTTTAAGAGAAGCAGAAGCGCCGTGCATTATTGACGCCGACGGGCTGAATCTGCTGAGCGGACATATGGATATCCTTAAAGAAAGAGAGTTTCCGGCAATTCTGACCCCTCATATGAAGGAGATGTCAAGACTTACCGGAAAGAGTGTGTCTGAGCTGGCTTCAAGCCGTCTGGATATGCTTGGAGAGTTTGTGAATGAATATCCTGTAGTGTGTGCTCTTAAGGACAGCAGGACTGCTGTGGCACAGAAAGGGCGTCATACCTTTTTGAACCTGGCAGGCAGCAATGCCATGGCTAAGGCGGGGGCCGGGGATGTCCTTGCGGGAGTGATCACAGGGTTTGCAGCACAGGGACTGGGCGCTTATGAAAGCGCGGCTCTCGGAGTATTCATCCACGCCTGCGGCGGAGATGAGGCCCGCCGTGTAAAAGGCGGATACAGTGTGCTCGCCCGGGATTTGATCACAGGGATAGAGGATGTATTCCTGAAACAAGACAGAGGAGAAGATTAGAGAATGAAACAGCATAATAGAGTATGTGCGGAGATTGATCTTGATGCAGTACTGTACAATATAGAACAGATGAAAAACCGGATTGGCGGAGCAGGCAGCCTGATGGCAGTCGTTAAGACAGACGGATACGGGCATGGCGCTGCTCCCATTGCAGAGATGCTGGAGAAAGTTCCCTATGTGTGGGGATATGGGGTGGCATGTCTGGAAGAAGGCATACAGCTTAGAGAACACGGGATAAACAAACCGATCCTTGTTCTGGGCTGTGTGTTCCCGGATCAGTATGAGGAGATGATACGAAATGAAATCCGGGCGGCAGTCTACACAGAAGAGATGGCGCGAGGAATGGCAGAAGAAGCGCTCCGCCAGGGGAAAACCGCGTATTTTCATATCAAGATTGACACCGGGATGGGAAGAATCGGATTTCCTGCTGATGAAAAAAGCGCGGAGGCCATCGAAAGGATCAGCCGCCTTGAGAATGTGTGCATGGAGGGAATGTTCACTCATTTTGCAAAAGCGGATGAGGCGGATAAAACTTATACGCTTAAACAGCATGAAAAATTTGTCCGCATGAAAGCGGAGATGGAAAAACGGGGAGTGGATATTCGCTATTTTGACTGCGATAACAGCGCGGGAATCATCGATTTTCCGGATATGAAACATGACCTTGCAAGAGCAGGTATTTCAACGTATGGAATGTATCCGTCGGACGAGGTGGACAAAGAAGCGGTTGACTTAAAGCAGGCTCTCTCTCTTATCAGCCATGTAAGCTATGTAAAAGAAGTGGAAGCAGGGACAGCTATCAGCTACGGGGGCACTTTTGTCGCGGAAAAGAAGATGAAGGTGGCGACCATACCGGTAGGTTATGGAGATGGGTATCCGCGTTCTCTGTCCAACAAGGGATCAGTCCTGATCCATGGGAAGCGGGCAAGAATACTGGGCAGAGTGTGCATGGATCAGTTTATGGTGGATGTGACTGACATACCGGGGACAAAATTCATGGATCGTGTCGTGCTGGTGGGCACAGACGGAGAAGAGAGGATCAGCGTGGAGGAACTTTCAGACTTGAGCGGCAGGTTCAACTATGAATTTGTCTGCTGTCTGGGCAAACGGATTCCCCGCGTATACAGGCAGAACGGGGAAATTGTGAAATAGTGGAATACATCCGATAAAACAGGGAATACTGAAGTATGCCGCATGTCGGGGATAACGGATATGCAGGCCGCATTAGTATGAATATCGGAGTGTGAAGAAATTGATGATCAGACGGGGAGATATTTTTTATGCCGACTTAAGTCCTGTGGTAGGTTCTGAGCAGGGCGGGATACGTCCGGTCCTGATTATACAGAACAATGTGGGAAACAGACACAGTCCAACTGTGATCTGCGCGGCCATCACGTCAAAAATGAATAAGGCGAAACTGCCGACCCACATAGAGATCAGTACAAGGGATTACAAGATTGTGAAAAATTCAGTCATTCTTTTGGAGCAGATACGGACGATTGACAAACAGAGGCTTAAAGAATATATATGCCATATTGACGGAGGGATGATGAGGAGAGTGGATCAGGCGATCAGAATCAGCCTGGAGCTTTCTACATAGACCTGAAAAGCCCGGTTTGCACAGTGTTTACAGGCACTTGGCACAGCAAGTATACAACAGGCACTTGGCACAGCAAGTATACTATTCTTTACAGAACAGAAAAAGAATGATAAAATTGTAAGGCAAAACGTGCACAGATATGTGCGCATGGAAGCCTTTGGAAGAAAGAATACAAAGAAGAGGAGATTTTAAAATATGTCAGGACATTCAAAATTTGCCAATATCAAACATAAGAAAGAGAAAAATGATGCGGCAAAAGGAAAGATTTTTACAAAGATCGGCCGTGAACTTGCGGTTGCTGTAAAAGAAGGCGGCGGAGCAGACCCGGCCAACAACAGCAGGCTGCGGGATGTGATCGCAAAAGCAAAGTCCAATAACATGCCCAATGACACGATTGAGAGAAATATTAAGAAAGCGGCGGGAGAAGGTTCTGCAGACAATTATGAACATATTACATATGAAGGGTACGGACCTAACGGTACGGCGATCATTGTAAAGACGCTGACAGACAATAAGAACAGGACGGCTTCCAATGTAAGAAATGCATTCACAAAAGGCAGCGGAAACGTAGGGACACCGGGCTGCGTTTCTTTCATGTTTGATGAGAAGGGACAGATTTTTATTGCCAAGGAAGAATGTGATATGGATGCCGATGAACTGATGATGACTGCTCTTGACGCAGGCGCTGAGGATTTCGTGGAGGACGAGGAGAGTTTTGAGATTCTGACAGCTCCGGAGAACTTCAGTGATGTTCGCCTGAAGCTGGAGGAAGCGGGGATAGCCATGGCAGGGGCGGAAGTGACTATGATACCTCAGACATATGTGGAACTGACCAGTGAGGAGGATATCAAAAATATTCAGAAGACTCTTGACCTGCTTGAAGAAGATGACGATGTTCAGGATGTTTATCACAACTGGAACGAGTAAGAGGGGTGTCAGATGGAGATAACGACATTACAGCAAGAACTGATCGGTCTATACAAAGCTACGATGGACTACGATTTCCGGAAAGCGACTTATGATCAGCACATGGATTGTTTACAGGAAAAATATAACCGGCTGCTGACAGAGACAGCACGCGTCTGGGACGGGGCGGAGTCTGAAGAGTGGCGTGAAAGCCTGGTTTTATGTGTTCCAGAATATGTGGATGACAAACTTGCGTCAGAACCGTCAAAACGCAGGAGAGAGATGCAAAGCCTTGATCACAAAATGAATATGGTTTCCTATTTTGTCCCGCTGATGGGGCAGATACCTACAGAAAACGCACAGGAATTTACCGGTAAGATCGTGGAAACCTGGAACAGGCTGATGCCAGAAAATAAGATTGGAATTTCTACTTATGAAAGCATAAAAGGGGGGTTTAAAAAAGGTATTTTCTGCTATATCACTACAGCCGTGTGCCAAAGCCTGGAAAAACCGGACGACTGTTATGAACTGACAGCGCTCCGGCATTACAGAGATGAATATCTTCTGTCTGCTGCCGGTGGCCGCTCGCTTGTGGATGAATATTATAATATAGCGCCCACCATTGTAAAGCGAATTGACAGGCAGGCTGATGCTGATGCGATTTACCGCGGTATATGGGAACAATATTTAAGTCCGTGTATCCGTTTGTTGGAAAAAGATAAAAAAGAAGAATGCAGGGAAGTGTATTGTCGGATGGTGAGAAACCTTGAGACACAATACATGTACCAGAAAGACTGCAGAGAGGAGAATGACAGATGAGTGATTACAGAATAGAAACCAAGTGTATACAGTCGGGGTACGAGCCGGGAAACGGGGAGGCGCGAATCGTCCCTGTTTATCAGAGTACCACATTCCGTTATACGAGCAGCGAGCAGATGGGACGTCTGTTTGACCTGGAGGAGTCAGGATATTTCTATACCCGCCTTCAGAATCCGACGAATGACGCTGTGGCGGCAAAAATCTGCGACCTGGAGGGCGGAGTGGCAGCAATGCTTACTTCCTCCGGACAGGCGGCAAACTTCTATGCGATCATGAACATCGTACAGGCAGGAGATCATATTGTCTGCGCTTCCGCGCTCTACGGAGGTACATATAATCTCTATGCACATACCATCAGAAAGATGGGTGTTGAGGCTACTTTTGTTGATCCGGACTGCACGGAAGAAGAGTTAAATGCAGCGTTCAGAGAAAATACGAAAGCAGTGTTCGGCGAGTCTATCGCAAACCCGGCGCTGGTAGTGCTTGATTTTGAAAAATTTGCAAAAGCTGCACACAGCCACGGCGTTCCGTTTATCGTGGACAATACGTTCGCAACCCCGATCAACTGCCGCCCGTTTGAGTGGGGCGCGGATATTGTGACTCACTCTACTACAAAATATATGGACGGGCACGCTTCATGCGTGGGCGGCGCGATCGTGGACAGCGGAAATTTTGACTGGATGGCATATGCAGATAAATTCCCGGGGCTGACTACACCGGATGAGACATATCACGGACTTGTATATGCTGAGAAATTCGGAAAAGGAGCTTATATTACAAAAGCGACCGCACAGCTTATGAGAGACCTGGGCTCCATTCAGGCTCCGCAGAATGCATTTCTTCTCAACATCGGACTTGAGACTCTTCACTTAAGGGTTGCAAGGCACTGTGAGAATGCAGTGAAAGTGGCGGAATATCTTAAAAACCATGAGAAAGTGGCGTGGGTGAACTGTCCGTCGCTTCCGGGAGATAAATACTATGATCTGGCTCAGAAGTATATGCCGAACGGAACCTGCGGCGTGATCACTTTCGGGCTGAAAGGCGGAAGAGAGGCAGCAGTGGAAATGATGGATAAGCTGAAAATGGTAGCCATTGTTACTCATGTGGCTGACGCAAGAAGCTGCGTGCTTCATCCGGCAAGCCATACACACCGTCAGATGAACGAGCAGGAGCTGATAGAAGCAGGCGTACAGCCGGACCTGATCCGCTTCAGCGTGGGAATCGAAAACGCGGAAGACATCATAGCAGATGTGGAGCAGGCGCTCAAATAAAACAGTTTATAGGGGGAATGCAGTTGACAAATGTGAACTGTGTTCCTTTTTTGCGTTAATCTGGAAATGTCCGGGTGTGTTTGTATAAAAACTTCTTTTTTCTTTGATACTAATTTGTGATCAGACAATAAGGAGGTACGGACATGGAAGAAAGACTGTCAGAAGAAACAGTACAGCAGGAGAGAAATGAGGAAAATACCGAGATAAAAGAGATGGGAACGCTTGATATCGGGGACGGTAATTCAAAACGAGGAATCCAGCTGCTTACGATCATCGGAGAGATCGAGGGGCATGAGGCTGTCTCCGGAAATACAAAAGCAACAAAATATGAACATCTCCTGCCAAGGCTTGCGCAGATTGAGGAAGATGACAGAACAGAGGGGGTATTGATTTTACTGAATACACTGGGCGGTGATGTGGAAGCAGGACTGGCGATAGCCGAGATGATTGCCTCTCTCAGTAAGCCGACTGTGTCGCTGGTGCTGGGAGGGAGCCATTCTATCGGAGGACCATTGGCGGTGTCAGCCGATTATTCCTTTATTGTGCCCACGGGAACAATGATCGTGCACCCGGTCAGGTCTACGGGGATGTTCATCGGTGTAATACAGAGCTACCGGAATATGGAGAAAACGCAGGACCGCATCGCCAGGTTTATTTCATCTCATTCCCGTATTTCGCAGGAGCGGCTGCTGGAGCTTATGCTGGATTCTACTCAGCTTGTAAAAGATGTGGGAACCATGTTAGAAGGTGAAGAGGCGGTCAGGGAGGGATTAATAGACGAGGTCGGAGGAATCAGCCAGGCTTTGGAAAAACTGCATGAGTTGATCCGGGAAAAAACTAATGACAGGGTTTTGAAATGATGATATACTAGATATAGTATGTTTAATTGCCAAGGGGGAATTATATGGCCGCCAAATCGACAAAACGCGGAAAAAATACAAAGGGGAGACAAAAGAAAGGACAGTCCAATACAGAGATCAGGGGAGAAATCATTATACTTGTCACACTGGCAGTGTGCATACTTCTCGTACTGAGTAATTTTGGGCTTGGGGGAGCCGCAGGGGAGGCGGTTTCGTCAGTGCTGTTCGGATTGTTCGGATTTATGGCATACATTTTGCCGTTTGCCATATTCGGCATCACTGCGTTTCTTATCTCAAATAAAGGGAATGCGCATGCCTATGTGAAAATCATTTCAGCAATCCTTCTTTTTCTGTTTCTTGCAGCAATATTAGAACTGATTATTCATTCTTATACGCCCGGAGCATCACTGACTTCCTATTATGAGGAATCAGGCAGGTATCACAGCGGCGGTGGACTTGTGGGCGGCTGTTTTATCAGCCTGCTCTGTCCTTTGATCGGTGAGATCGGGACATATGTGGTTTTAGTTATACTTTCGGTCATCTGCGTCATCCTTATCACGGAACGCTCCCTGCTCGCCCCGCTTGGACGGCAGAGCCGAAAAGCCTATGAGGGGGCAAAGAAAAAGCATCAGGAGACAGCCGTGCTCCGTGCCCGTAAGCGGGAGGAAGCAAGGGAAGAGAAAGCTGCCATGCAGTCAGAACACGAAAGGAAAAGAGGGGGACAGAGGAAAGACCGAAAAGTATCGGGTGTTTCTTTTGCAACCACACTTGAACCGGAAGAAGACGGGAAAAAGAGATGGGGAAAGAAAACAAAATCCCCTGAGATATACGAGATTACACCTGAGCAGGACAAAGAGCAAAGCGCCGGCATGGATTCACAGGCAGACAGTTTCGTGATCAACCGTGCGGACAGTCAGCCTTCGAGTATGCCGGACATATTTGATATGGGCGCGGCAGCCCGGACAGAACCTGTGTCAGACATGTATGAAGCCGGAACGTCGGATGAACCGGGTGCACAGGCGGCAGATCGTCCGGAGAAAAAAAGAAACCGGCGCAGTACGGCGGCAGAGGCGGTTCAGGTTGCGGCAGAGACCGAGCATGTGGCAGCGACCATTGCCAGAGAGCAGGGGAAAGAGCCGTTTATGTACCGCACCCCGCCCCTTTCTCTGCTGAAACGGGGAAAGAAATCAGGCGGAGATTCGGACGCTCACCTGCGGGCGACTGCGCTGAAACTGGAACAGACATTACAGAATTTCGGCGTGGGCGTTCATGTGACAAATGCAAGTTGCGGTCCATCTGTCACGCGCTATGAGCTTCAGCCCGATCAGGGCGTAAAGGTGAGCCGGATCGTAGGCCTTGCGGATGATATTAAACTGAATCTGGCTGTGGCTGATTTGAGGATTGAGGCGCCTATCCCGGGGAAAGCGGCAGTGGGCATAGAAGTGCCAAACAGTGAGAACACAGCCGTGATGCTCAGAGACCTGCTTGAATCCAATGAATTTAAAAACAGCGCTTCACCGATTTCTTTTGCCGTGGGAAAAGACATTGCAGGTAAGGTCGTTGTGGCAGATATTGCGAAAATGCCCCATCTCCTGGTGGCAGGAGCCACTGGTTCGGGAAAATCAGTCTGTATTAACACTCTGATCATGAGTATTATTTACAAGGCGGACCCGGAAGAGGTGAAACTGATCCTGGTGGACCCGAAAGTGGTAGAATTAAGCGTGTATAACGAAATACCGCACCTGATGATACCGGTGGTCACAGATCCGAAAAAGGCTGCCGGCGCATTGAACTGGGCTGTGGCCGAGATGGAGAAACGCTACAAGTTGTTTGCAGAATACAATGTAAGGGATTTAAAAGGATTTAATGCGAAAGTAGAAAAAGGACAGGCTGGAGAAGACGGGCAGAAGAAACTTCCGCAGATCGTGATCATCATAGACGAGCTGGCGGACCTGATGATGGTGGCTCCGGGAGAAGTGGAGGGGGCAATCTGCCGTCTGGCACAGCTGGCGAGAGCGGCAGGACTGCATCTGATCCTTGCTACACAGAGACCGTCGGTCAATGTTATCACAGGGCTGATCAAAGCGAATATGCCGTCAAGGATTGCATTTTCCGTGTCATCGGGAGTAGATTCACGAACGATCATCGATATGAACGGCGCAGAAAAGCTCCTGGGAAAGGGTGATATGCTCTTTTATCCGTCGGGATATCCAAAACCGGTGCGTGTTCAGGGCTCTTTTGTGTCAGACAGAGAAGTGCAGGATGTGGTGGATTATCTGATCAGCAACAATAAAAATGCCACTTACAATGATGAGCTTGAGGAGCATATGAACACAAATATGCCGGTATCCGGCACAGCGATGGCTTCAGAGAGCGGAGATGACAAAGATACATATTTTGTCGAGGCAGGACAGCTTATTATTGATAAAGAGAAAGCATCCATAGGAATGCTTCAGAGGATGTTTAAAATCGGTTTTAAC
>CALWFY010000100.1 GCA_944377775.1 uncultured Mediterraneibacter sp. | reverse complement strand
TGACACTACAAAGCTGAAATGGATGAACGGGGAATACTTAAAGGCAATGGATTTTGAGCGTTTCTGCGGGATGGCTGAACCTTATATCAGAAAAACTGTCACAAAGGAATATGATATAAAGAAGATTGCCGCTCTGGTCAAGACAAGAATCGAGATACTTCCGGATATCTGCGAGCAGATTGATTTCTTTGAGGAACTTCCGGAGTATGACAATGAGCTTTACAGACATAAAAAGATGAAGACAGACCCTGAGAAAGGCCTGGCTCTTCTTAAGGAGGTGCTTCCGCTTCTGGAGGCACAGGAAGATTACAGTAATGACGCGCTTTTTGAGCTGCTCAAAGGCTTTGCGGCAGCGAAGGAGTACAAGATCGGTTATGTAATGTGGCCGCTTAGAACTGCTGTCTCCGGTAAACAGAACACGCCGGGAGGAGCTACTGAACTTATGGAAGTGTGCGGAAAAGAGGAGTCTCTGCGCAGAATCCGAAACGGAATAGAAAAACTGAGTTAGAAAGGGATTCAATGGGATTTAACCAGGCACAGAAAAAAGCTGTCCTCCATGAGACCGGGCCATGCCAGGTGCTGGCAGGTCCGGGTTCCGGGAAGACGCTGACGATTGTAAACAGAATCAAATATCTGATTGAACAATATCATGTAAGACCAGAAGAAATTCTGGTCGTTACTTTTACCCGTTTTGCGGCAGCCGAGATGAAAACCAGACTGTGCAGCCTGATGGGAAAACAGGATATTCCGGTGACAGCGGGCACGTTTCACGGAATCTATTATGGTATTTTAAAATGGGCATATCGGTTTGGACCTCAGAATATCCTGTCCGAGGAGGAAAAATACCAGCTTCTGCGCCACATAACGGAAAGGCAGGAGATGGAGGTGTTTGACGAGGAGGATTTTCTTAAAGATATTGCCCAGGAGATAGGAAAAGTTAAGAATAACCGGATCAATATAGAGGAATTTGTATCAGAAAAGTGCAGCGCCCAGGCGTTCCGGGATATTTATGGGGAGTATGAAAAGCATCGAAAAGCGCTCAGAAAGATTGACTTTGACGATATGCTGTGTGTGTGTTATGACTTGCTTGTATCCAGACCGGATGTGCTCTTAATGTGGCAGAAGAAGTTTAAATATATTCTTGTGGATGAATTTCAGGATATCAACCGGGTACAGTATGATATTCTGCGTATGCTGGCGCTGCCGGAAAACAACCTTTTTGTGGTGGGGGATGATGATCAGGCAATCTATGGATTTCGGGGAGCAGACCCGGAGATCATGTTTCAGTTTCTTCAGGATTATCCTGAGACAGAGCAGATTGTCCTGGATGTGAATTATCGTTCCACGTCAAATATTGTCAGAAATTCCCTGAAAGTGATCGGCAACAACGAGAAACGGTTTGAAAAGAAGATAGAGGCATTCCGGGAGAAAGGAGAATTCCTCCATGTGCAGGAAGTAAAAGATTCTGTGGAGGAAGCGCAGTATGTGGCGGATGAGATTGAAAAGCGGATGGATAGGGGAGTGGCCCCGGAGGACATCGCCGTCCTTTTCAGAATACATACGGACGCGCGGCCGATGGTGGAAGAACTGTTAAGAAGAAAGCTCCCGTTTCAGATGAAGGAGCATCTCCCCAATATTTATGATCATTTTACAGCCCAGGATATACGGGCTTATTTTCGTCTGGCTATAGGAGAAGGCGTCCGTCAGGATTTCCTGCGGGTTATGAATCGCCCGAAACGATATATCGGCAGGGACAGTCTGGCTGAGGGAGGGGCTTCTTTTGAGAAAATCCGGAATTTCTACTGTGACAAAGACTGGATGCAGGATCGGATAGACCAGTTTGAGTGGGATGTCAAAATGCTTTCCAGGATGGCTCCTTATGCGGGCATCCAGTATATAAGAAAGCGGATAGGTTATGATGATTTTCTGAGGGATTACGCATATGAGAACAAGGTGGACCGGGGAGAACTAAACGAGGTGCTCGCTGAGATAGAGGAAGCGGCCAAGCCTTTTGCCACCGTGCAGGAATGGTTCCTTCATGTGGAGGAGTACACAGGGGCGCTTCGCCTGAAAGAACGGCAGAGGACGGCTCCCCGGAACGGCATCCGGCTGATGACCCTTCATGCGGCAAAAGGGCTGGAGTATGATACCGTGTTCCTCATCGGAGCGAACGAAGGGCGAATGCCGTATAAAAAGGCCAGAACAGACAAGGAGACAGAGGAGGAAAGGAGGCTCTTTTATGTGGGAATGACACGGGCCAAAGAGGTGCTTAAGATATGTTATGTAACAACAAAAAACGGGAAAGAGACTTCTCCCTCCCGTTTTGTAGATGAACTTTTTTCCGAACAGTAGACGGAATTACTCAATATCGTCCAGGTCAATATCCCCGAAATCCTGTGCTTCCATCCATTCGTTGAATGCTTCTGAGGCGCGCTCGAACTCATCGTCGTCAAGAATATTCTCAAGACCGGGTTCTTCGTCCTCCCCGTTGTCGATAAAGCGGTAGAGGTACACCTGTCCGTCATCATTGTCCCCATCTTCATCGAGGGGAAGCAGGGCGATGTACTCTCTGTCCTCTGTCTCAAAGATGGTGAGCACGGCACATTCCAGCTCTTCGTCGTTTTCAAGTGTCAGTGTTACAGTGAGTGATTCATTTTCATTCATATGATCTTCTCCTTTTATCTGTTTCATGTGTACCCTGATGGTATCAGAAAGAAATCGAAAAAGCAAGAGATAAGATGTATTGACATTCACCTGAAACACGATAGAATAAAAGAGTGAACGAGAATAAGAACAGGCAGAGAGGAATTCAGATGAAGCGAAAAGGGTTCAGAATTGTCCTGATGATGGCGTTTGTCGCTGTTTTTGTGTCAGGATGTAAAAAAAATGTGGGCACGCCGGAGGACAATGCAGTAGTGGAGGAGACAGAAGATGAGACGGATGAGCAGGAGCAAAACAGATTGTTTGGATACAGCTGCCCCGATTTGTCCGAGCCTTTTTATACGGTTCTTAAAGATTCAATAGGAACAGCGCTTGAGGAACAGGGTGACCGGATACTTGTGCGGGATGCCGGCATGGATGCAGAGACTCAGGCGGCGGATATACAGATGATGATAGAGGAAGGCGTGTCCGCAGTGTTTTTATGCCCTGTGGATCCGGAGCAGATCACAGCGTCTCTTGAAGCGCTTAAAGAGGCGGATATACCTGTGATTAACCTTGATATCCGGGTGAAAGAAACGGATCTGACCGAGGCATTCATTGGTTCTGATGATGGGAATGCGGGAAAACTCTGTGGGGAAAACCTGGCGGAGAGAAAGCCGGAAGGCGGCAAACTGGTCATTGTAGAAAAACCGGAAAATGCTACGATCAATGCGCGTATCACAGGCTTTGAAGAAGCTGTTTTAAATAAGGGATTTGAAGTTGTTGGAAGAATTGACGCCGGTCATGCGGTCGGAGGCCTGCAAAGCGAATTCCAGAAGGTATTGCAGGAAAATGACCAGATTGACGCAGTGATGTGCGGGGATGACGCCATGGCTCTGGAAGTGCTCAGCTGTCTTGACAAGATCGGGCGAAACGATATTCTTGTGTACAGCGTGGGCGGCTCGCCGGAAATAAAGACCGCTCTGGCAGATACGGAAAGTCCCATGGAAGGCGTGGGAGCCCAGTCACCTATCAATATAGGAAAGATGGCGGTAAAAACAGCAGATGCCATGATGGACGGCGGAGCATATGAAAAGGAGACCAGCATAGAGACATTCTTTATCAATGGAGAGAATGTGGAGATGTATGGAACCGACGGATGGCAGTAGGAAAGGACAGCGTATGAAAAAAGCAATGGGAAGACCGCAGCCTTTTGGCGCGGCCGTAGAAGGTGACAGAGTGAATTTTGCCGTGCAGGTTCCAAGAGGGAAATCCTGCGCCCTTCTTCTGTATAGGAAAGGGGAGGATCATCCTGTCAGCATTTTTGATATGCCTGAGGAGGATGGAATCGGTGAAGTCCGTTTCCTCATGGTGGAAGGCATTGAGCCGGAACAATATGAGTATAACTTCCAAATAGATGAAAAGATATATTTAGACCCGTATGTCAGAGAAATTACGGGGAAGGAGGTGTTCGGAGAGAAGAAAGAACTGTCCGAACATCAGATACGCGGGAAACTGGTATCTTCTGAATATGACTGGGGAGAGGACAGAAGGCTGCATCTTCTGTGGAATGAGATTGTAGCGTACAGTCTTCATGTGCGCGGGTTTACAAAGCACGGTTCCTCAAAGGTAAAGCACAAAGGGACTTTTACAGGTATTGTGGAGAAAATTCCTTATCTGAAAGAACTGGGGATCAACCAGATTCAATGTATGCCTGTCTATGAGTTTGAGGAGTGCGGAAAAGGGAAAATTAATTACTGGGGGTATGGCCCGGCTTATTATTTTGCTCCAAAGGAATCTTATGCATCAGGCGCTTCTGCGGTCCGTGAGCTGAAGGACATGGTTCGGGCATGTCACAGAGAGGGAATTGAAGTAGTTCTGGAGATGCCCTTTGCGGAGGGCGTTCATGTGCAGACAGTGCTGGAATGCCTGCGCTTTTATATGCTGGAGTACCATGTGGACGGATTTGTGGTAAATCCGTATACTGTCCCGTGGGAAACTCTCTCGGAAGACCCGTTTTTGAAAGATATCAAACTGATGCAGAAGGATGATAATTTTCAGAATATCATGCGGCGTTTCTTAAAAGGCGACGAAAATATGATCAATGATGTGATCTGTGCTCTGAGCCATACTTCCGCTCCTGAAGGAAAATGTAATTATATCACAGCTCAGACCGGATTTACCCTGTGGGACCTTGTATCCTACGATGGCAAGCATAATGAGGCGAACGGTGAGAATAACACGGACGGCCCGGATTATAATTACAGCTGGAACTGCGGAGCAGAGGGACCGAGCAGAAAAAAGGCAGTGGTGAATCTCAGAAAGAATCAGATAAGAAATGCTTTCCTGCTTCTGCTTACTGCACAGGGAACACCCTGCATCCTGGCGGGAGATGAGTTTTATAATTCTCAGAAGGGCAATAACAACGCTTATTGTCAGGACAATGAGACAGGATGGATCGACTGGAGCAAACTTAAAACAGACAATTCGCTCTTTTTGTATGTAAAAGAGTTGATCGCATTCCGCAGGCAGCATCCGTGTCTGCGTCAGGAAGAAGAACTGAAAGGTCTGGACCGCACTGCGTGCGGCGTGCCGGATGTATCTTACCATGGAGAGAGCGCATGGCAGATAAAAAATGAAGTGTCAAGCCGTCAGCTCGGAGTTCTTTATTCGGGTTCCGGAGTAGGCGGGGCAGATTGTTTTATCGCATACAATATGCACTGGATTCCCCACAGCTATGCTCTCCCCTCACCTGGAAAGGGCAAGGTATGGCGTCTGGCGGCAGATACTCAGGGAGGAGTGCGGGGAGCTTTATCAACACTGGAGAATCAGAAAAGCCTTGAACTGCCGGAACGCAGCATTACCATTCTGGTCAGTGAACAGGAGAAAAATAAGCAGGATGGTCTGAAAGGACGGAAAAAGACATGAAAGCAGTTCAGCATTTTCGGACGATCACAAAACACAAAATGCTTGTCATGAAAGAGTGTTTTCGAGTGGGACTTTACCGGCAGGGACTCCTTCATGATCTGTCCAAATACGGTTTTACAGAATTTAAGATCGGGTGTCAGTATTATCAGGGGACAAGAAGCCCAAACAATGCAGAGCGGGAAGATAAAGGTTATTCATCTGCATGGCTGCATCATAAGGGAAGAAATAAGCATCACTATGAATACTGGATCGACTATGGCCTGGACGGAAGCAAAACTCTGACAGGAATGAAGATGCCGGTGAAATATGTGGTCGAGATGTTTCTTGACCGGATCGCAGCCAGCAAAGTATATAAGGGAGAAAAGTATAAGGACAGCGATCCTCTCGAATATTATATGAACGGCAAGGCGGGAGATATGATGCATCCAAGGACGCGGGAAATTTTGGAGAAACTGCTTCAGATGCTTGCAGAGAGGGGCGAAGAAGAAACATTTAAGTATATCAGAAAAAATGTATTAAAAAAGGGCAGAAACTAAATAAAAGCACTGGAAGCGGTCCGCGCAGAACAAAGATGGCGGACCGCTTCCACAGTCTGAAACAGACTGCTCTTTTTATTCCGGATAATAAAGCCGGGAATCCCGGATATCCGTGAGTACATCGTTCAGAAATTTTTTCGCGAGATACTTTGCCATGGGAAGGTTCATATCAAGATAATTTCCGCAGTCACGGGCAGAGGCTCCCGGAATCTCTCCTGTGTAGGAGGCGATGAAAGAGAACATCTCTTTCATGAGCGGAACAATATCAGCAGAGGAACTGTCACCGGCGAGCAGCAGATAAAATCCTGTCCGGCATCCCATTGGACCAAAGTAGATCACCCGGTTTTTATACTGGGGGTGATTCCTCAGGAAAGTGGCTCCCAGGTGCTCAATCGTATGTACTTCTGCCGTGTTCATGACAGGTTCATCGTTGGGACTGGTCATGCGGATATCAAAGGTGGTAACAACCGTGTCGCCCACAGGGTCTTTTCTGGATACATAGATTCCGGGCTGAAGGCGGATATGGTCAATGGTAAAGCTGGTAATTTTATTCATAACAGATCATTCCTTTCTTTTCTCTGATTCATTATAGCTTTAAGGAAGAAAAAAGACAAGGATACAAAAGGAGAGACGATCATGAAATTATATATCGTGCGTCATGGTGAGACGGACTGGAATAAAGAGCGAAGGGTGCAGGGACACACAGACAT
>CALWFY010000099.1 GCA_944377775.1 uncultured Mediterraneibacter sp. | reverse complement strand
CAATGATGAAGCAGTATATGGAGACGAAATCTCAGTATCCGGACTGCATCCTCTTTTATAGATTGGGAGATTTTTATGAGATGTTCTTTGACGACGCGCTGACAGCGTCGAGGGAACTGGAGATCACGCTGACCGGGAAGAACTGCGGCCAGGAAGAGCGGGCACCCATGTGCGGTGTCCCTTATCATGCCGTGGAGAGTTATCTGAATAAACTGGTATCCAAAGGGTACAAGGTGGCAATCTGTGAGCAGGTGGAAGACCCGAAAACCGCCAAGGGGATTGTAAAGCGTGAGGTTGTGCGCATTGTGACACCGGGTACGAATCTGGATACACAGGCTCTGGATGAGACGCGGAACAACTATATCATGTGTATCGTATACATAGCAGACCGTTATGGCGTGTCTGTATCTGATATTACCACGGGCGATTATTTTGTGACCGAGATTCCGGACAGTGGAAAGCTGATGGATGAGATATACCGTTTTTCTCCGTCCGAAATTATCTGCAACGAGGCGTTCTATATGAGTGGAATGGACCTTGACGGCATGAGGGACCGGCTGGGCATTACCATCTACTCTCTGGATTCCTGGTATTTTGACGATGGGGTGTGCAGGCAGAAACTGCTGGAGCATTTTAAGGTGTCCTCTTTTGCTGGACTGGGGCTTGCAGATTACGACTGCGGGGCAATCAGTGCGGGAGCGCTTCTGCAGTATCTTTTGGAAACTCAGAAAAATTCCCTGTCCAACCTGACGCATATCACGCCTTATGCAGCCGGAAAGTATATGATGCTGGACAGTTCTACCCGGAGAAATCTGGAGTTGTGTGAAACTTTGCGGGAAAAACAGAAAAGAGGTTCCCTCCTCTGGGTGCTTGACAAGACAAGGACTGCCATGGGTGCGAGAACACTCCGCAAATATGTGGAACAGCCGCTGATCGACAAGAAAGAAATCCTCAGACGTCTGGACGCAGTGGAAGAATTAAAGGAGCAGGCTATCTCCAGAGAGGAGATCAGAGAGTATCTTGCTCCGGTCTATGATCTGGAGCGGCTGATTACAAAGATTACATACGGCTCTGCAAATCCGAGGGATTTGATCGCTTTTCGAAATTCTCTTGAAATGCTGCCGTCCATCAAATACATTCTGGAGGAGATGCAGTCTGACCTTCTGCAAAATATCCAGGAGGATATGGATGGAATGGAGGATTTGTGCGCTCTGGTCAGGGATGCCATCTGTGACGAACCGCCCATTGCCATGAAAGAAGGCGGTATTATCAGGGACGGTTATAATGAAGAAGTGGACAAGCTGCGCCGGGCTAAGTCAGACGGAAAAGACTGGCTTGCAAAATTAGAGAATGATGAGCGGGAAAAAACAGGAATTAAGAACCTCCGCATCAAATACAATAAGGTGTTCGGTTATTATCTGGAGGTAACAAACTCCTATAAAGAGATGGTTCCGGATTACTATACCCGCAAGCAGACACTGGCGAACGCAGAGCGATATATCACTCCGGAGTTGAAGGAACTGGAGGATATGATCCTTGGAGCAGAGGACAAACTTTATGCGCTGGAATATGAAATATACAGCCAGGTCAGAGATACGATTGCTGCTGAAGTGGAGCGCATACAGAAGACAGCGAAAGCAGTAGCGGCTCTGGATGCATTTGCCTCTCTTGCTCTTGTGGCAGAGCGGAATAATTACACACGCCCGAAAATCAATGAAAAGGGCGTTATTGATATTAAAGACGGACGTCATCCGGTAGTAGAGCGGATGATTCCAAACGATATGTTTATTGCAAATGATACGTTCCTGGATGATAAGAAACACAGAGTTTCCATTATCACTGGTCCGAATATGGCGGGAAAATCCACCTACATGCGCCAGACAGCCCTGATCGCTCTGATGGCGCAGATTGGTTCTTTTGTGCCCGCCGGAAGTGCGGATATCGGACTGTCTGACCGGATATTTACAAGGGTCGGAGCATCGGACGATCTGGCTTCCGGACAGAGTACGTTCATGGTGGAGATGACGGAAGTGGCCAATATACTGAGAAACGCCACTTCGAAAAGCCTGCTCATACTGGATGAGATCGGCCGCGGCACAAGCACTTTTGACGGACTTTCCATCGCGTGGGCAGTAGTGGAATATATCAGCGACAGCCGTCTGCTCGGAGCAAAAACGCTTTTTGCCACCCATTATCATGAGCTGACAGAGCTGGAGGGTAAGATCAATAATGTGAATAACTACTGCATTGCCGTCAAGGAAAAGGGTGATGATATCGTATTCCTGCGCAAGATCGTAAAAGGCGGAGCTGATAAAAGCTACGGAATCCAGGTGGCAAAGCTGGCCGGAGTGCCTGAGATGGTCATTGAACGTGCCAAAGAGATCGTGGAAGAGCTGGCAGAGGGGGATATCACAGCGCGTGTGAGCGAGATCGCGGCAAGAGAAAACACAGTAAAAAAGAAACCAAAAACTAAGAAATACGATGAAGTAGATATGGCACAGATGTCCCTTTTTGACACAGTCAAAGATGATGATGTGCTGGAAGAACTTAAGAACCTTGATGTTGGCAACATGACGCCCATTGATGCTCTGAACACTATTTACCGCCTTCAGAATAAATTAAAGAACCGGTGGTAAAAAGGCTGGAGCATGCAGGCCGGCAGAGAAGAATACTTAGAAGAAAAGGAGAGGACTATGCCGCATATTCAGGTATTGGATCAGGTTACGATTGATAAGATCGCGGCCGGGGAAGTGATTGAACGTCCGGCTTCAATAGTGAAAGAGCTGGTAGAAAATGCCATTGATGCGGGAGCGACATCCGTGACAGTGGAAATTAAAGATGGTGGTATTGACTTTATCCGCGTCACGGATAACGGATGCGGAATCCCCCACGAAGAAGTGAGAAGTGCGTTTCTGCGCCATTCCACCAGCAAGATACGAAATGTGGAAGACCTGATGCACATCCATTCCCTGGGCTTTCGCGGGGAAGCCTTATCCAGCATTGCTGCGGTCACACGCACGGAGCTGATCACAAAGCAGAAAGAAAGTGAACTGGGAACCCGGTATGTAATTGAGGGAGGAAAAGAAGTTTCTCTCGAGGAAACCGGTGCTCCGGACGGCACAACCTTTTTGGTACATCAGCTTTTTTACAATGTGCCCGCCAGAAGAAAGTTTTTAAAAACACCCATAACAGAGGCCGGACATGTCCAGGATCTGCTCATGCATCTGGCTTTGTCACACCCTGAAGTGGCGTTTTTGTTTAAAAATAATAATCAGGAGAAGCTGCGGACTTCCGGAAACGGAAAACTGAAAGACGTGATCTATCAGATTTACGGTCGGGAGATTGCGGCAAACCTTCTGGAGATCGACTATGAGAAAAGCGGATTGAAAATTTCCGGATATCTTGGAAAACCGGTTATCACGCGGGGAAACCGTAATTTTGAGAATTTTTTTGTAAACGGAAGGTATGTGAAAAGCCACATGATCTCCAAATCCCTGGAGGATGCTTACAAAGACTTTACCATGCAGCATAAATTTCCTTTTGCTGTCCTGCATTTTTCTGTGGACGGAGAGACTATTGACGTGAATGTTCATCCGACAAAAATGGAACTGCGATTTCAGAGACAGCAGGAGGTGTATGCCACTGTGTTTGAGGGCGTGCACAGAACACTGCTGGAGCCGGAACTGATCCCGCGGGCAGAGGTTCCCGATCCTGTGAAGGTTCCCGATCCTGTGACGGAAAGGCCGGAGATAAAACCGGAGAAAAAGGAAAGTCCATTCCTGTTAAAGCCAAGGGAAACCGAACTTCCTCCGCAGAGTGAAAAACCTGCAGACAGTGAGAATGTCTCCGAAATACGGGATGAGGATTACTTTATCCGCAAGATGAAAGAGCGCGTCACAGCTTACCATGAGCGGATGTCTTCTGCTGAAGTACCCGGACGGTCGGAGATTTACCGTCCTCAGAAACAGGCGGAACGTATCCGCGAGGCAGCAACTTATGAGGCAAAAGAAAAACCGCATCAGCTTGATCTGTTTGGGGAAAACTTTTTGAAACGGGACGTGCGGGCGGCGTATCAGTTGATCGGGCAGGTGTTTGACACCTACTGGCTGGTCCAGTTTCAGGACAGCCTCTATATTATAGATCAGCATGCAGCTCATGAAAGAGTGCTCTACGAGAGAACATTGAAAGGGATGAAATCAAGAGAATTTACTTCTCAGTATTTAAGCCCTCCTATTGTTCTGTCCCTTTCCATGCAGGAGGCAGAATTGTTAAAGGAGCATATAGAGCGGTTTACAAGGCTTGGATTCGAGATCGAACCGTTCGGGCAGGAAGAATATGTGGTGCGTGCTGTGCCTGACAACTTGTTCGGTATTGCCAAAAAAGAGCTGCTGATGGAGATGATAGACGGGCTTTCGGACGGGCTGAGTTCTTCCATGACTCCGGAGATGATTGACGAGAAAGTGGCTTCCATGTCATGTAAGGCTGCGGTAAAAGGAAACAGCCGTCTCTCGGCTCAGGAGGCGGATGCGCTGATCGGGGAGCTTCTGACGCTTGAAAATCCGTATCACTGCCCCCATGGAAGACCTACGATCATTGCCATGACAAAGCGGGAACTGGAAAAGAAATTTAAGAGGATTGTATAATGAAACGACCATTGATCATACTGGCAGGACCCACTGCCGTGGGAAAGACAGCTCTGTCTGTCCGCCTGGCAAAGGCTGCGGGAGCTGAGATCATCTCAGCTGATTCCATGCAGGTGTATAAAGGGATGGATATCGGCTCTGCGAAAATACGGCCGGAGGAGACGGAGGGCGTCCCTCATTATCTGGTGGACGTACTTGAACCCGAAGAAGAATTTAACGTAGTCCGCTTCCAGCAGATGGCTTTGGAAGCGGCTGAGAAGATTTACGCGCGGGGGAGGATACCTCTCATTGTGGGGGGAACCGGATTTTACATCCAGGCCATTCTCTATGATATTGACTTCACGGAAAATGACGGAGATACTGCCATACGTCGTTCTCTGGAACAGACTGCGGCAGAAAAGGGAGGAGAGTATCTTCACGGACTGCTTCAAAAGGCTGATCCGGAGGCAGCACTGCAGATTCATCCTAATAATGTGAAGCGGATCATCCGTGCATTGGAATTTTATCAGCAGACAGGAAAGAAAATATCAGAACACAATCAGCAGGAGCGTGCGAAAGAATCCCCGTATAACTTTGCCTATTTCGTTCTGAATGATGAGAGAAGCCGCCTCTATGAACGGATTGACCGAAGAGTCGATCTGATGATGGAACAGGGGCTTCTCGATGAAGTGCGCGCTTTAAAGGAACGCGGAGTAAAAAAGGAATCCACCGCCATGCAGGGGCTGGGATACAAGGAACTTTATGCCTTTCTGGACGAGGAGATTTCTCTTGAAGAGGCGGTGCCCATCATCAAGAGAGATACAAGACATTTCGCAAAACGTCAGATCACCTGGTTTAAGCGGGAGAGGGAGGTGATCTGGGCGGACAGATCGGTCTTAGGCAGTGAGGATGCTGTTCTGGACTTTATGCTCAGAGAATTAAAAGAGCGTAAAATCCTGTAAAAATATAAGTGAGGAATAAAGGGAAAATGAATCAGACAGAAACACAGAAGATGTACAGACAGCTCGGTATCTCGGAGGAAGTCCGGGCGTACGGGCAGAAAATTGAAGAAAGTTTAAAAGACCGTTTCCGGCAGTTTGATGAAACGGCAGAATATAACCAGCTTAAAGTTCTCCATGCAATGCAGGAGAACCGCGTGAGCGAGGGCTGTTTTAACTATGTGAGCGGGTATGGATATAATGACCAGGGGAGGGATACGCTGGAACAGGTTTATGCTTCTGTCTTCCACACAGAAGCCGCTCTTGTGCGTCCTCAGATCACCTGCGGCACGCATGCCCTGGCTATTGCGCTCTCAGCGAACCTGCGTCCGGGGGATGAGCTGCTCTCTCCGGTGGGAAAACCTTATGACACCCTGGAGGAAGTAATCGGGATAAGGCCTTCAAAAGGCTCTCTTGCAGAATATGGAGTGACCTACCGGCAGGTAGAGCTTTTGGAGGATGGGTATTTTGACTATCCGGCCATTGAGGCGGCCTTAAATGAGCGGACAAAACTGGTAACCATCCAGCGCTCCAAAGGTTATCAGACCCGTCCAAGCTATTCGGTGGAGAAAATCGGGGAACTGATCGCTTTTATCAAAGAAAGACGGCCGGATGTGATCTGTATGGTGGACAACTGTTACGGGGAGTTCGTGGAATACATTGAGCCAAGTGATGTGGGGGCTGACATGATCGTGGGCTCTTTGATTAAAAATCCGGGAGGGGGGCTGGCTCCGGTAGGCGGATATATCGCGGGAAAGGAAGAACTGATCGAAAACTGCGCTTACAGACTTACATCCCCGGGACTGGGAAAAGAAGTGGGAGCGTCTCTCGGCGTAATGCAGTCTTTTTATCAGGGGTTTTTTATGGCGCCTTCGGTTGTGTGCAGCGCTTTAAAAGGAGCAGTGTTTGCGGCAAATATTTACGAGAAATTAGGATATCCTGTTGTTCCTGACAGTACGGAAAGCCGCCACGATATTATTCAGGCGGTCACTCTTGGCACGCCGGAAGGGGTGATTGCATTCTGTAAAGGAATCCAGGCCGCGGCGCCTGTGGACAGCTATGTGAGTCCTGAGCCGTGGGCTATGCCGGGCTATGACAGTGATGTGATCATGGCGGCCGGAGCATTCGTTCAGGGGTCGTCTATCGAACTGTCTGCGGACGGACCTATTAAACCGCCTTATGCCGTATATTTTCAGGGAGGACTTACATGGACTCACGCCAAGATCGGCATATTGAAATCGTTACAGAGCATGGTTGATGCAGGAGTAATCTCTGCTGAAAAGCTCAAGGAGCAGTAAACATACACTAAAAGGAGAGGATTATGAGGACAGTTGCGGTGATCGGAGGAGGCGCGTCAGGAATGATGGCGGCAGTTACGGCAGCGTCAGGAGGCGCCCGCGTGGTGATTTTGGAGCACAAAGACCGTATCGGGAAAAAGATTCTTTCGACAGGAAACGGAAGATGCAATTTTACGAATATTCAGCAGGAGCCATTGTGCTATCATTCGGAAAACCCTCTGTTTCCGTGGCGGATCATTGAGAAATTTGACGCCAGAGCGGCGGTTTCATTTTTCCTTAAGCTGGGCATTTATTCTAAAAACCGAAACGGGTATCTCTACCCGAATTCCGATCAGGCATCTGCCGTGCTGGATGCATTCCGCATGGAGCTTGACCGTCTGCATGTGGATATCCGGACCGGAATCCATGTCCGAAAGATACAGCCCGGGAAAAAGGGATTTACTATTTACACGGACAACGGGCAGGTACGGGCGGATAAAGTCATCCTGTGCACTGGTTCAAAGGCAGCCCCTGCAACAGGTTCGGACGGTTCGGGATATGATCTTGCAAAACAGGCGGGACACAGACTGATCCCGGTGCTTCCGGCTCTTGTTCAGTTAAGATGCAGCGGCAATTTTTTTAAGGCCATCGCAGGTGTTCGGGTAAACGGCAGTGTCGCTGTCTGGGCAGAAAGTGAGTGCATTGCAAAAGACACAGGGGAAATACAGCTTACAGATTACGGTATATCGGGCATTCCGGTATTTCAGGTGAGCCGCTATGCTTCAAAACTGTTATACGAGAAGAAAGAAGTGTCTGCAGTGCTGGATTTTATGCCGGATTTTACTGAAGAACAGACAGACGCGTTCTTGCGCGCAAGAGCAAAAACCCGTCCGGAAAAGCCGGCAGAGAAATTCCTGATCGGTCTTTTTCATAAAAAATTGTCTGATCTGTGGATCAAACTGTCAGGAATACCCAGGGATAAGAAGGCCGGGGAGTTTACAGAGCAGGAGTTCGGCAAGCTGGTGTGCCTTATCAAACAGTTTGAAGTTCCGGTGACTGCCACTAATTCGTATGAGCAGGCCCAGGTCTGCTGCGGAGGCGTGGACACAGCGGAAGTAGACCCGGAGACGCTGGAGTCTGTCTATGTGCCGGGACTGTATTTTGCCGGGGAAATCCTTGATGTGGACGGGATGTGCGGCGGATATAACCTTCAGTGGGCGTGGGCCAGCGGACATACGGCAGGAGAGCACGCCTGCGCTGCAAAGAGCAGATAAATCAGAGAGAAGAATACAAAAACGTCACACAGGAAAAGAAAAGGGAGATTAAATTATATGCTCAGAATCACCCAGTTAAAGCTCCCTGTGGAGCATACGGCGGAACAGCTTACAAAAAAGATGGTTCGCACTTTGCATATCAGGGAAAAAGAACTGAAAGAATTTCATATCAGGAAGCGGTCTCTGGACGCAAGAAAAAAGCCAGAACTTTATTATGTTTACACGATTGATTTTTCTGCGTCCTGTGAGGAACAGATTCTTCAGCGCTCCAGGGGAAACCAAAATATCCAGACTGTTCGGGAAAAGCATTACACTGCCCCGGAGCATGGGACGCAGGCTCTCTGCGGCAGACCTGTCATCATTGGAAGCGGTCCCGCAGGCCTTTTTTGTGCCTACCTTCTCGCCCTGGAAGGGTATCGCCCGCTTGTCCTGGAGCGGGGAGCATCTGTGAGAGAAAGACAGAAAGACGTGGAGAAGTTCTGGGAGAGCGGTGTGCTTAATCCTGATTCCAACGTACAGTTCGGAGAGGGAGGCGCGGGTACTTTTTCAGATGGAAAATTAAATACACTGGTAAAAGATTCTGCGGGGAGAAACCGATTTGTTCTAGAGACGTTTGTAAAGTTCGGCGCTCCGGAGGAGATTCTGTGGGAACAGAAACCCCATATCGGCACAGACATTCTGATCGGGGTAGTGGAAGCCATGCGCAGCGAAATTATCCGGCTGGGCGGAGAAGTTCGTTTTCACAGCCAGGTGACGGATATCCTTCCTCAGGAAAACCTCCTTGTGGTGAACAAGGAGGAGAAAATAAAGACAAATGCGGCAGTTCTTGCCATCGGACACAGTGCCAGAGATACATTTCAGACACTTTTTGACAGAGGGTTTACCATGGAGCCGAAATCCTTTGCCGTGGGCGTCAGGGTTGAGCATTCTCAGAAGCTGATTGATGAGGCATCTTATGGAAAAAAAGAAAGAGGGAAACTGCCTGCCGCAGCCTACAAACTCACGGAGAAACTGGAAAACGGACGGGGCGTGTACACGTTCTGCATGTGCCCGGGCGGGTATGTTGTCAATGCTTCTTCTGAGGAAGGGCTTCTGGCAGTAAATGGCATGAGCTATCATGGCCGCGCCGGTGAGAATGCCAACAGCGCGGTGATTGTTACGGTGACAAAGGAAGATTACGGATCAGATCATCCGCTTTCAGGGGTTCGCTTTCAGAGGGAATTGGAGCGAAAAGCATGGGAAGCCGGAAAGGGAGATGTTCCTGTCCAGCGATTTGAAGATTTCTGCGCGGACAGAATAAGTACACAGCTGGGAAGCGTAAGGCCGCAGATCAAGGGAAATTATACTTTTGGAGATGTAAGGGGGATTTTCCCGGAAGATATTTCCCGGTCTTTAGAACAGGGTATTCGGAAAATGAATCGAAAGACACATGGATTTGCGGATGATGACGCGATTCTTTCAGGTGTGGAGAGCCGGACTTCCTCGCCTGTGCGTATTTTAAGGGATGGAGAATTCACCGCGTCTGTTCCGTGGATTTATCCATGCGGGGAAGGCGCCGGGTATGCGGGAGGAATCACTTCTGCGGCAATGGACGGACTGAAAGTGGCAGAGGCGGTTATCAGGAAGTACGGGGCGGATTAAAACAGTTCAGCCGCGCCATTCGCAAAACCGCACCTTTGGTGCTAACTGTGGCTGCGCCACTGTTTTGCTCATGTACAGGCGCTCACCCCCACACATAAGAGTATGCGCAAAACTATGCACATGCACCAGCTCGAATCCGCTGCTTCACAGCTCCTTCTCGCTGTATGGCGTCCGCCATATACCGAAAATGTACAGCACCGCAATTTACAAGCAAGCTTGTATTGCGTTTTCTGTACATTTCCAGTGCATGTGCTGACTATTCACAGAATTTTAATGAGTAATGCCTATACACAAATTTTAAATTGTGCTAAAATAAATCGTCGTATTGTATCATTGCGCTGATTGCAGGGTTACGATATGAGTAAGAGCAATACGATGAAAGAAATGTATTATGAGGAACGTCCCTATGAAAAGTGCGAGCGTTTCGGAGCGGAGAATTTGACAGACGCAGAGCTTCTTGCAGTGCTTCTGCGCACCGGGACAAAGGGAGAAAATTCTCTGGAACTTGCGCACAGACTTATCTGTTCAGACTTTCCGGGAAGAGGGATTCTGAATATCCACAGGTGGACGTTTGACCGGCTGCTTGCTATCAGAGGAATCGGGAAAGTAAAGGCTATTCAGATTTTATGCATGTCCGAACTGGCAAAAAGGCTGGCCAGATCAACAGCCATGACCGGGCTGGATTTTTCTTCGCCGTCTACGATCGCGCAGTATTATATGGAGGATATGAGGCACAGGGAGAAGGAAGTGTTAAAACTCCTTCTTTTAAATTCCAGATCAAAACTGATCGGAGAGAGCGACGTCTCGGAAGGCACGGCTGATACCACACTGGTTTCTCCGAGAGAGCTTTTTCTTGAAGCATTGAGGAAGAATGCGGCCGCCATTATTCTGCTCCACAACCATCCGAGCGGGGAACCTACTCCGAGCCGGGAGGATGTGCGGATCACAAGAAGGATATATGAAGCGGGCGCACTGATCGGAATTGAACTTCTGGATCATATCGTCATAGGGGATAACTGTTTTGTCAGTTTGAGAGAGAGGGGACTCTTTCCGTGAGACAGAACGGGAGCAGGCAGGTAACTGGGGAGTTATTAACAGGGGAGTAATATGGCAGGGAATGTTTATGGGCTTGATCTCGGAACTTATGAGATCAAGGTATTTGATAAGAAAAAAGGAACAATATGGCAGGAAAAAGACGCCATTGCAATGAAAAATAAAAGATATGTTTTTGCAGTCGGAAATGCAGCTTATGAGATGTATGAGAAATCGCCGGAAGACATACGGGTTGTATTTCCGATGAAGGACGGAGTCATCGCTCATTTTGACGATATGCAGTATCTTCTCGGAAATCTTCTCGGAAATGAGCGGCGTTCTGCCCGGGGCGCAGAGTATCTGGTAGCGGTTCCGACAGATGTAACCGAAGTTGAGAAAAAAGCATTTTACGATCTGGTCTATCACTCGGAGGCAAGAGCAAAATCAGTCCGCATTGTAGAGCGGGGACTGGCAGACGCAGTTGGTTCCGGTATTGACGTGATCGGAGAAAAAGGCGTTTTTGTCGCAAACTTTGGCGGAGACACAACAGAACTTTCTGTTCTCGCCTCAGGGGGCATGGTTTTAAATCGGCTGTTAAAGATCGGCGGTGAAGATTTTGACCTGGCGATTGCAGGCCTGGTGAGGCGCAATCAGGATTTTATGATTGGCAGACAGACGGCAGAGCGTTTAAGAAGAGAGTTTGGAGTATTTGAACAGAGCACAGACAGTTCTATCACGGTATCGGGAAGAGATTTGATAACCGGTGTCCCTTCTCAGACGGAAGTATCCATTGGTCTTGTGAGAGCTGCAATGAAAGAACTGCTCGAAGAGTGCGTCCGGTCGATCATATCCATGATTGACAGGACCCCTCCCATTGTAAGAAGCGCGATCAGGGAGAAAGGAATATGCCTTACAGGCGGTGTGGCAAACTTAAAGGGACTTGCCACATATTTAAAAGAAAGTACCGGACTCCCTGTGATAACGATGGAGAATCCCGAGCTGTGTGCAGTAAAAGGACTCCAGAAAATTCTGTCAGACCGGGAATATTACAGAAGGCTCACATATTCGATGTTGGATGAAGGTTTTAGGTGGTTAAGATGAAGAAAAAAAGTCATACCTCACATACAAACAAATATATTCTGCTTGGACTTTCCATATTTTGTGCGCTCATGATGGTGCTCTCCTCGTTTTCAGACAGGGTCAGCGGTCCGTTTAAGGCGTTTGCAAATGTTACAGTTATTCCGCTCCAGCAGGGAATCAATCAGATCGGCGGCTGGCTGGGAGATATGAAAGACAATTTTTCGACCTTGAAACAGCTTCAGGCGGAAAATAAAAAACTTCAGGAACAGGTGGATTCTCTGACGACTGAAAACAACTATCTTCAGGCAGAGCGTTATGAGTATGAGCGCCTCCAGGAGCTTTACAGCCTGGATCAGCATTATGCGGATTATGAGAAAACGGCAGCCCATGTCATCGGCAGGGATTCGGGCAACTGGTTCAGCACTTTTACCATTGACAAAGGAAGCAATGACGGGATTGCAGTGGATATGAACGTGCTTGCCGGAAGCGGACTTGTGGGAATCGTCACAGAGGTGGGACCTACATGGGCGCGGGTGCGCTCTATCATTGATGATTCCACGAACATAAGCGGCATGGTTCTTTCCACGTCTGACACCTGTATTGTGAGCGGCGATCTCTCGCTTATGAGTACCGGTCAGATCGCTTTTGACCAGATGGAAAACAATGATAATGCAGTGGCAGTGGGAGATCAGATTGTCACTTCCTATATCAGTGACAAATATCTCCAGGGAATTCTGATCGGTTCGATCAGTGAGATCAATGTGGATTCTAATAATCTGACCCGCTCCGGTTATATCACCCCGGCAGTTGACTTCCGCAATATTCAGGAAGTGCTGGTGATTACAACAACCAAGGCGGAACTTACTGGAGAGGATCAGACAGAATAGAGGGGAGATTTATGAAAGTAATGAAGGCGAAGCGGATTGCCGTTACAGCGGTGATCGTGCTTGTGGCATATATACTGCAGTGCGCGGTCTTTCCGTCATTAGCTGTTGCAAATGTAAAGCCGAATCTCATGCTCATTATTACAGCATCTTTCGGATTCATGCGCGGTTCAAGAGAGGGGCTGTTCGTAGGATTTGTCTCCGGACTTCTCATTGACATCCAGTACGGCAATATGATCGGTTTTTATGCGCTGCTTTATCTTGTGGCCGGATTTATCAATGGAATGTTTGAACAGATGTATTTTGACGAGGATATCAAACTGCCTCTGTTTCTGATTGCCGTGAGCGATCTGGTATACGGAGTGGTGGTGTATTTTCTTATGTTCCTCTTAAGGAGCGATTTTCATTTCCTTTATTATCTCAACAGGATCATTATTCCGGAAACGATCTATACGATCGTGATCACAATGGGGGCATATCCGCTGCTCCTGTTTATCAACCACAAGCTGGAAGCAGAAGAGAAAAGGAGTGCAAGTAAGTTTGTTTAGAGAAATTATTGACCGGATAAAAGAGGCGATTGATTATATTCTGCGATCCAGGCTTGTCGTGTTGATCGTAGTATTCTGCCTGACTTCTTCCGTGCTGATCGGGCGGCTTTTCTATCTGCAGATCGTAAGGGGAGAGGATTATCTCCAGAACCATGAGCTGCAGATTCGCAAGACCAGGGATGTTGCTGCCACAAGAGGAAATATCTATGACAGGAACGGAAACCTGCTGGCATATAATGAGCTGGCATATTCTGTGATCATTGAAGATATGATCCCTGCGGACACTGATCAGGATGGAAAAAATGAAATTTTAAATACAGTTCTCGACAAGGTTCTTACCATTGTTGAGAAAAATGGGGATTCTGTCATTGACAGTTTCGGAATCATACTAGATTCTTCAGGCAGTTACCAGTTCGCGGAGACCAATGAGACACAGAGGCTCCGTTTTGTTGCAGACGTTTACGGAAAGAGTTATATTGATGATCTGACAGAGGATCAGAAAAACCAGTCAGCTGATGAACTTATGCATTATCTCTGCTCTAAGAGGTACGGGCTTGACGATGAAAATAATGATCCGGCCTATATCCTGAAAATGGTGAACATGCGTTATGCCATGGGATTAAACAGCTATCAGCAGTATCTTACGACAACGCTGGCTTCTGATGTCAGTGAGGAGACGGCTGCTGCAATCATGGAAAACCAGGATTCACTTACAGGGGTGGATATCGCGGAAGAATCCTTAAGAAGATACCCGGACGGAGAGTATTTTGCGTCCATTATCGGGTATACGGGAAAGATATCCCAGGAAGAATATGATGAACTTGACAAGGATGTCAAAAAGAAATATTCCCTGTCTGATATCGTAGGTAAATCCGGTATTGAACAGGCCTTTGACAGTGTGCTTCAGGGGGAAAAGGGCGAGACGACCTTTTATGTCGATAACCTGGGAAAGGTTATAGATACAGTCAGCACGACGGATCCCAAGGCGGGAAATGACGTATACCTTACTATTGATAAGAATCTTCAGATCACGACATACCAGCTTCTGGAGGAAAAAATAGCGGGTATTGTTTTGAGCAAGCTCTACAATATTCTTGATTATGACCCGTCTGTGGTAAGTGATACAGAAGAGATCATCATTTCTGTGGGAGACGCGTACAATGCGTTTATTGCCAACGGGATCGTAGATATGAACCATTTTGGAAACGTGGATGCCGGGGCAGCGGAAAAAGCGATATATGCTGTATTCAGCAGCCAGAAAGAGGCAGTCCTCGCAGAGATCATGTCACAGCTTAACGACCCTCAGGCTCCTGCATACAGAGATTTGTCTAAAGAGATGCAGGCTTACATGGACTATATCTGCGATACGGTTCTTAAAGAATCCATGGGTATTCTCCTCTCGGATGAAATTGACGCAGAGGATGAGACACAGATTGCATGGGCAAAAGATGAAACCATCAGCCTGTATGCTTATCTGAATTATGCAATATCTCAGAACTGGGTGGATACGGGCAAGTTGGAAGGCGGTTCCTATTCCAGTTCAGAAGAAATCTATCAGGAGATCGTTGCGCAGCTGGAAGAATATTTAAAAGAGGACAGCAATTTCGACAAACTTCTCTACAAATATCTTATAAAATCAGGAAGTATCACTGGTGCTCAGATATGTGCCACGGCATATGAGCAGGGAGTGCTGGCGATGGATGAAGACGCCTACAACGGTCTCATGAGCGGAACAGTGGACGCATACGGATGGCTGTACAACAAGATAGAGACTCTGGAAATCACTCCTGGGGACCTTGCTCTTGAGCCATGTTCAGGCGGTGCTGTAGTGACAGATCCGAATACTGGGGACGTCCTGGCCTGTGTATCATATCCGGGATATGACAACAATCGGCTGGCAAATACGATGGATTCTGCATATTATAACAAGCTGAATACAGGACAGGCCAGAATTTTCTACAACAGGGCAACTCAGGAACTGACAGCTCCGGGGTCCACATATAAAATGGTTTCAGCTACAGCCGGGCTGGAGGAAGACGTGATAAATACAGAAAATACCGTTTACTGTAACGGAGAGTTCGACACTGTCACACCAAGCCCGAAATGCTGGATTTATCCAAACGGCGGACACGGTTCCCTGAATGTGGTACAGGCGATTGAACATTCCTGCAACATATTCTTTTATCAGCTGGGATATGATCTGAGTATGGACAGCGATCAGAATTATGACAGTACACTGGGAACAGATAAACTTGGAAAATATGCGGAACTCTTCGGACTGGGTGAAAAATCCGGAGTTGAGATTCCGGAGGCAGAACCGCATATCTCAGATGAGTATTCTATCCAGTCTGCCATCGGACAGGGAAATAACAACTATACTGTAAGCCAGTTAAACCGCTATGTGACAGCAGTGGCAAACAGCGGTACTGTGTATGACCTTACACTGATTGATAAGACAACGGATTCTAACGGAACTCTTATCAAGGATTACGAGGCGGAGACAGTCCACACGATCAGTGATGATGAGATCAGTCAGCAGACATGGGATGTTCTGCATCAGGGTATGCAGGACATGATATCCAGTTCCGGTTTCTTTTCCGGACTTGATTTCACAATGGCAGGAAAGACCGGAACCGCGCAGCACAATGACGAACATGCAGACCATGTGCTCTTTGTCGGATATGCGCCGGCAGAAGCACCGGAGATATCTATTGCAGTACGCATCACATACGGATACAATTCGGGAAATTGTACAGAAGTTGCAAGAGACATTGCAAAAGTTTATTTTAATCCGGATGCCGCCCGGGAAGTTGTCACAGGAAGCGCCGGAGATATTGGAACAGGAATTGCGGGCGATTAAGAGGTGAGGGATGTAAGATGGACAGGCCGGTAACGATCAGAAGCAGCCGCTATGGGCTGGATATCGAGCTGGACCCGGAGGAAGATTTTGAGGTTCTCGCAGATATACTGTCCGGCAAGTTTAAGGATTCTGCCCGGTTTTTCAAAGATGCAAAGATGGCGCTCAGTTTCAGCGGACGTGTGCTTAACCGGGCACAGGAGGACAGAATCCTTAAAATTATAAGCGAAAACACGGAAATCCAAATTCTGTGTCTGGTAGAACAAAATGATAAAAATGAATTACTGTACAGAAGCGTTGTAGAGCAGACTCTCTCGGATGTGTACAGGCGGGAGGGACAGTTTTACAGAGGAACTCTGAGAAAGCGGCAGATACTGGAATCAGAGACCAGTGTCGTGATTCTCGGGGATGTGGAGCCGGGAGCGCGGGTTATCGCGAAAGGTAACATTATTATAGTGGGAGCCCTTTACGGGGCTGTACATGCTGGAGCTTCCGGCGACAGAGATGCTTTTGTAGTTGCTC
>CALWFY010000098.1 GCA_944377775.1 uncultured Mediterraneibacter sp. | reverse complement strand
TTTGTGTGCTGTCAAGGGTGGCGTAAGCTGCCATCAAACATCATATCTGCGATTTTCAAGGTTCAATCTGAGCCTATTTCTTAGGCTTCGGTTTTTCATAACTCATTTGACACTACCCCTCCGGCTTTCAAATTCCCTAAGACAATTCTACATCTTCCGAAACATTACGTCCAGTCCTCTTTGCCGTCAAAAATGTATTTGCCCTATTCTTCAAAACTGATATATCCCGTGTACGTCTTATATTCAATCTCACAGACAGGACTGCCGTCTTCAATATCCGCTTTTTTCAAATAGACAGTCATGTACACTGTTTCCGGCGGTTCTCCCATATCTCTTGAAAACCGTGTCGTATGAAATTCATTTTTTTCATACATATCAACCACCTTGCCGACAAATTCCTGCTTGTCCTCTATCCGGTCCGCATTCGCCACCACGGTCAGGAAACTCTCCCCGTTTTCTGTTCTGCTCGCAACCACATCGGGGATTCTCGAATGATCCTTTTTCCACTGACCGTACCGGAATATTCCCTGAGCTAGGAACAGCGTTGCTACGCCCACTGCTGCCAAAAACAAGAATACCTTTATGACTTTTCTTCTGCTCTGTTCCATATGCGCCTCATTTCGTGTCATATCTTTCCATTTGCTTAGTTTTGTATCATTTTTACAACCAATTATATCCCTCATCATATATAAAATCAATGATAATAGATCAAAAAACGAGACATTGTTTTGAAATGGAGGGACAGGACTATGCCAAAACCGCGTACTAAAACCGGGGAGAAAAATCTGATTGCCGACAACCTGATCGAACTTCGGAAAAAGCACCATATTTCGCAGCGGCTCCTCGCCTACCAACTGCAGTTGGCCGGATATGACATGGACAAAAACGTCATCACAAGAATCGAGACGAACAAGAGATATGTGACGGATATTGAACTGAAGGCACTGTGTGAGATTTTCGAGATCACTTACGAGGAGCTGATTGAGGGAAAGAAAAGCTGAATATCCCAACGCAAAAGAAGAGGCTCTGCAAAATATATCTTTCTTACATGGATATATTTTGCAGAGCCCTCTTCTTTTTTGATCGCCCTATGAATTTCTCCCATTATCCATCTCGTACACCATATCCGTCACATTCATCGTAGACTTCCTGTGGGATACAATCAGAACTGTCTTATCTTTTCTCTCTTCTGTCAATGACTTCAGTATAATCCCCTCGTTTAAAGAGTCCAGATTACTTGTAGGCTCATCCATAAGAACAAAGGGAGCATCGTGCAGAAATGCACGGGCAATCCCAATTCTCTGTCTCTCTCCGCCGGAGAGAGTGTCGCCCAGCTCGCCCACCTCTGTATCATATGCTTTCGGCAGGCTCATAATAAAATCGTGGATGGACGCTTTCTTTGCCGCCTCCATGATCTCCTCCCGCGATGCGCCCGGCTTCCCGACAGCAATATTATTGGCGACAGAGTCATGAAACAGGTTTGTTTCCTGAGTCACATAAGATTCCATCTCCCTTAAATCTGATGTATTAATGTTCCGCACATCTTTCCCGGAAATGTTTACACGTCCCTCCTGTACATCCCAGAACCGCATAAGCAGTTTCAGAAACGTAGATTTTCCGGAACCGCTGGCACCGTGGATGCCGATAATCTTTCCCCTTTGAATTTTTACAGAGCAGTCTCTTAATATCTGCTCTTCATCATAAGCGAAGTCCACATGCTCTGCAGCCGCTTCTGTAAATTCTGTTTTTTCTTTGCCTGCTACTTCCTGAACCTGCGGCGCTTCTTCCAGAAGCGAGAGAACTCTTTCACCGCCTGCGAGCGTCTGGTTCAGATTATTTGCCAGGTTGGCAAGAGCGGTCACCGGGCCGAAAGAGCCCATCATGGCAATCGTTCCCACCACCATTCCTGTCATATCCACTGTTCCTGCCTGCTTCAGTCCGATCATAAGAAAGAGCATTGCAAACGAAAACAAAAGAATCGTCAGATTCGTCACCGACCGCTGAGATGCCTCCAGACGATTTAAGTCTTTCTGCATTTTCCCCAGCTTGTCAGAACGCTCTTTCATTTGTCCGCGTCTTCTCTCTCCCTGCCGGTACTGAATCGTCTCATCCAGACCCCTCAGCGAATCCAGGATAAAACTGTTCAGGCTGCCGAATTCATTGCGAAATTCCATCCCTCGTTCTGCACCCCTGCTGCCGAAGAATAAAGGAATCCCCGCACCCACTGCCACATATCCTGCCAGCGCAAAAATTGCCGCAGCAGTGGAAAACTGCCCGATAAACAGTATCATCACGCAAGATGTCAGAACAGCAATGGCAATAGGCGAAATCGTGTGTGCGTAAAAAACTTCCAAAAGCTCAATATCGGAAGTAATAACGGATATCAGGTTCCCTTTGTCCCGCCCTTCCAGTTTGGCCGGACACAGTTTTCGAAGGGCAGCAAACACTTTATGCCGAATAATCGCCAACAGTTTAAATGCGATAAAATGGTTGCAGTACTGTTCCCCATAGTGCAGTATCCCCCGCATGACAGCCATAACCGCCAAAGCAGCAAACACCGCCTTAAGTTCAGCTCCCTGAGCTTCCAGAAGAATATTTACCAACCCATATCCGGCTAAAACAGTCAGAAAAATGGCGCACAGATATCCGGCGGTCCCCAGAAAGACAGCCAGTAACATAACCGGCAGAAGGGGCTTCACAAGCCCGATGAGCTGCCCCATGATCCGGATGCCGCTTCTTCTGCCCGATGTATCCGTTCTGTTCATACTGCCGCCTCCTTTCCGTACTGCTCCAGCTGCATCTGAGCCTGGTACAGCTTTGCATAATCTCTTTCCAGTCTCATCAGTTCTTCATGATTCCCAGTCTCTGCCACAAGCCCCTCCTTAAGCAGATATATCTGATCCGAGTTCACCACATTTGCCAGGCGGTGAGAAATCAGAATGATTGTCTTTGTTCTGGCCAGACTGTGGATCACCTCCATGATCATCTCCTCGCTTTCAGCATCAATATTGGAAGTCGCTTCATCAAAAATATAGATTGGCGTGTCATGCAGCAACGCCCTCGCAATGGCAAGACGCTGACACTGTCCGCCGGAGAAATTGCTGCCTCTCTCAAGAACGGATGTGGCAAGACCCTGCTGCTCCTGAAGAAATTTCCACAGATTTACTTTCTTAAGCGCCTCTGTCATCTCCTCCTGTGATGCATCCGGCTTCCCCATCCGCAGATTACTCTCCACAGTCCCCTTAAACAGATAACTGTTGTGACTGACCAATGTGATCTGCTCCATCAGACTGGCTTCCCGGATGTGGGAAAGCTCTTTTCCCTGGATCAGCACACTGCCTGTATATCCTTTATTCCGTCCCATTATAATCGCCGCGGCCGTACTCTTTCCGCAGCCGAACGTACCCACTACAGAAGTAAAACTCCCGGCCGGAAACTCCATATTGACTCCGCTCAAAATCTCCCGGTCCTCTTCATAAGAATAATGAACGCCCGCAAACGAAATATCCATCCCCTTGTCCGTCAGCCATTCAGACGGTTCGTTGGGTTCTGGAATATCCAGCAGAGCGAATATCCTGTCGCTTGCCGCCATACCGTTCATGGCAATATGAAAAAATGAACCCAAGAGACGCAGAGGAATAAAAAATTCCGATGCCAGCAGAATCAGCATGAGCGCGCCCTGAACACCCAGAGTGCCCCTCATAAATTCAGAAAGAGTCACGATCATCCCTACTGCTGCACCGCCGTAAGCAATAATGTCCATCACACTGGTGGAATTAAGCTGCATTGTCAGAACCTTCATTGTAATCCGACGAAATTTCTGGGATTCTTCATCCATCTCCTGTGCCTTGTCCTCATCTGCCCCATAGATTTTTAAAGTGGTCAGTCCCTGCAGATTCTCCAAAAAACTGTCTCCCAGCTCTGTGTAGATTCCCCAGTATTTATTCAGAAGCCGCTTGGCAAATTTCTGAACTGCCACAATGGACAGGGGGATCAGCGGGACACAGATCAGAAGTACCAGGCTTGCTTTCCAGCTGATAAAAGATAACACGATAAACAGTGTTATTGGCGCCAGCAGACTGTAAAACAGCTGAGACAGATATTTCCCGAAATATATCTCCAGCTGTTCCACTCCTTCTGCCGCCATCTGCACTACCTCGGACGTGGCTGTCTTTTCCCTGTATGCGACCCCAAGCCGAAGTAATTTGCTGTATATCTTATCTCTTAAAATTCTCTTCACATCCACGCTCGCACGGTAGGACGCACGGGACGCGCCCCTATCACAGAGAAAGCGCAGAATCAGCGCTGCCACCGCAGCCGCCCCATAAGAACCCGCCATCTTGGGCGTGACTTCCCAAAAAATCGCCTGTTCTATTAAAAATGCGATACAGTATATCATCACAATCTGACAGAGCAGAGAGAGCCACTGCCATACTACCTGCCATATTATATATTTCCTCGCATGAGAAAGCAGTCCCATGAGCCTTTTTTTAATCATCTTGTCTTTTCCATCCTTCCTTTCCGACTTTTCTCCTTAACCTGACTCATGTACTTACCCCTCTGTTTCCGGCAGGAACTTCTGTCCGGCAGGAATCGTGCGTATCTTTGTAAAGAAATATACATACTTAAAAACGATCAGAACAACGATAAATATCCTTCCGTATGCATTCGACATTGCCAGAAAGGCAAGGAGCAGCATGCATGACACCGGAATAAGCAGACTGAACTTTGTCTTTAAAGTCATGGAACGGTTTTGTACAAAACTTTCCAGATGTTTTTTATACAGCTTTGTCCCTGTAAACCATTTATGAAACCTCACGGACCCTTTTGCCAGACAGAAAGAAGCCAGCAGAAGGAAAGGCGTGGTCGGAAGCACCGGCAGCACCACGCCCACGGCCCCAAAACCCATAGCCAGAAATCCAATGCAGAGCCATAAAAGTCTCAAAGACTTATTTTTAAGATTTTTCATAGATTCTCCCCTTCTGCAACCCCTTCTTTAGTTAGCTTTAACTAACTCAACAATACATATATAACATGACAGCATGCCGGCTGTGAATTAAAACTAAAAAATAGGCTTCGCCTGTTCAGCTCCCGTGCTCCCCAATCATGAGGTGTTAGGGGTTTCTTTTTGTTTCATTTTCCTACATAATAGTCCTATGAATATCTTACAGGAAATTTTTACCGACTATTATGAAGAAATTAAATATACTCTTCATCCCAGAAAAACTGAGATGGAAAATATCGATAAGATGTTAAACTGTGGTGATCCTTCTTTTGGCGGTGCCATGTTCGGCTGTCCCCACTGCGGCAAGCTTAAATTTGTCCCTTTCCGCTGTCACAGCCGCTTCTGTCCTACCTGCGGAAACAAGTATGCCATGGAACGCACTACCACTATGTCTTTCAAGCTGGTCAACGTTGTGCATCGCCACTGTGTCTTTACCATTGATGAAAATCTCCGTGATTTTTTTCTCCATGACCGTTCCTTACTTAACTGTCTGTTCCATTCTGTTACAAGCGTTGTCTCCCGCATGTTTTATCAGATGAATAAATCCCAAAATTTTACCCCCGGATTTATTATGGTTCTTCACACATTTGGCAGGGATCTGAAATGGAATCCTCACATCCACTGTCTGATATCTGAGGGTGGATACAGTAATAACTGCTTCTGGCGTCATGTCAAACACTTTCATTACACCTATTTACGCAACGCTTTCCGCACCGCCCTGTTAAATGAACTGGAGTCCAGACTCGGTCCATCCTTCAAAAAAGTCAAAGCCAAATGTTATACAGAACACAAGCATGGCTTTTACATCTATGCCAAACCAAACAAATGTGACCCAAAAACGGTGGTCAAATATATCGGGCGGTATCTCGGGCGTCCTGTCATTGCTACATCCCGGATTGACAGCTATGATGGTGAGATGGTTACTTTTCATTACAACCGACATGAAGATGACAAATATGTTGTGGAAACAATTCCTGCCATAGACTTTATTAAACGCCTGATCCGCCATATACCGGAAAAACATTTTAAAATAATCCGCTACGGTGGGATCCATGCACGGCACCGCGAAGCAGACAAACACCTCCGCCGTGCAATCTCAAGAGAAAAGCATCCAATATTCCGCAGCTTCCATCAATGGAGAACTGCTATCCTCTCCTCTTTCGGTTATGATCCGCTGGAATGTTCGGACTGCCGCCATAAGATGCTGTTTCTGGATCTTTATTACAATCACAATCGCGTATCTCTCGAAGAACTTTACGAGAAAGCAATATCCAAATCTCGTGGAAAGCGTTCTTCTGCGTAAATTCTTCTGATTTTGTGATATAATCCTCTCAAAGGAAGATGCACTGCTATGAAACCAAACATCGAGGAATTACGCAAAAAGTATATGGATAACCCACCAGAAGGTATGACTTCCAAGGACATTCGCCATATGAGCGAGGAAGAACTTCTGGATATGAATTATTTCTTAAATGAGGATGATTTATTTTCTGACGAGGCTGGTGTAGAAGGTTTTTATATCTTCTAAACTGTGTCGTCTTTTCGTCATTCCTATGCAAGGGTTTATCTAACGTATGTTCGATAAACTCTTGTTCTCTTTTACTTCATAAAAAATCGGAATTTCCTATTAAT
>CALWFY010000097.1 GCA_944377775.1 uncultured Mediterraneibacter sp. | reverse complement strand
TCTCCCCGTTGATAATCAGGGTTCCGCCCTCAGGAAGAAGCGCGGTAAACTGCCGGAAAGAATGGCGGATATCTTCAAGGTCTTTAAAGAAGTCCAGATGATCCTCCTCTATATTTAAAATAACGCTGATTTTCGGGAAAAAGTTCAGAAAACTGTTCGTATATTCGCACGCTTCTGTAATAAACGTGCCGGAGTTTCCCACCCGGATATTGCCACCGATGGCTTTTAGGATACCGCCCACGGAAATGGTCGGGTCTAAATCCGCTTCCAGAAGAATGTGCGAGATCATGGAAGTGGTGGTTGTCTTTCCGTGAGTACCGGACACAGCGATGGGAGTGTCATAGTTTTTCATAAGCTGTCCCAGGAGTTCCGCCCGGGTCAGCATGGGAATTTTCTGTGCGACTGCTTCGATCAGTTCGGGGTTGCTCCTTCCGATCGCTGCTGTGTAGACAATACATCCGATGCCGGGAGTAATATTTTCTGCTTTCTGCCCATAGGTGATCTGTGCGCCTTCTGATTCCAGCTTCTTTGTCAGGGGTGACTCTTTGGTGTCAGAGCCCGATACAGTAAATCCTTCTCTGAGCAGGATTTCTGCCAGTCCGCTCATGCTGATCCCCCCGATTCCGATAAAATGGATGTGGATAGGATGCTTAAAGTCAATCTTATACATATAGATTCCTCTTCTCTGTTTTCTAAATTTTGAAGTTTTAGTCATAAATCGTCTCAGCCTACTATATTATACTATATATGATAAAAATTAAAAGAAGTTCTTTTTATGCAAAATTGATAAAAAGATAAAAAAAAACAAGAAAAAATTGTAAAAATTATTGGCTAAAGATAAATATATGGTATAATGTTTACATCTAACTAGAAATGAGGTGACGCAATGTTCAAAAAGGAAATGATTGCCATGCTGCTGGCGGGGGGACAAGGCAGCCGCCTGGGCGTTCTCACAGCAAAAGTGGCAAAGCCTGCCGTGGCTTTCGGCGGCAAGTACAGGATTATTGACTTCCCTTTGAGTAATTGTATTAATTCGGGCATTGACACTGTAGGGGTACTGACGCAGTATCAGCCGCTGCGTCTCAATACACATATTGGGATTGGTATTCCGTGGGATCTGGACAGAAACATTGGAGGGGTGTCTATCCTGCCGCCCTATGAAAAAAGTTCCAACAGTGAGTGGTATACAGGGACGGCGAATGCAATCTATCAGAACCTGAACTACATGGAGACCTACAATCCTGATTATGTGCTGATTCTCTCAGGAGATCATATCTATAAAATGGATTATGAAGTGATGCTTGATTTCCATAAATCGAACAATGCGGACGTGACGATTGCGGCAATGCCCGTGCCAATAGAAGAGGCGAGCAGATTCGGGATCGTTGTGACGGACAGTGAGAGCCGGATCAAAGAATTTGAAGAAAAACCGGAGAGGCCGAGCAGCAACCTGGCTTCCATGGGGATCTATATCTTCAGCTGGCCGGTGCTTAAAGAAGCGCTGATCAGACTGAAAGATCAGCCAAACTGCGATTTTGGAAAACATATCATCCCGTACTGCCACGGCAGGGGGGACAGGCTGTTTGCGTATGAGTACAACGGGTACTGGAAAGATGTGGGAACACTCAGTTCCTACTGGGAAGCGAATATGGAGCTGATTGATATCATACCTGAGTTTAATTTGTATGAAGAATTTTGGAAGATATATACAAACAGTGCCAACATCCCGCCCCAGTACATAGCAGAGCAGGGAGTGGTGGACAGGTGTATCATCAGTAATGGATCGGAGATTTACGGAGAAGTGCACAGCTCGGTGCTGGGCGGAAGCGTTACGATCGGAAAAGGAAGCGTAGTGCGTGATTCCATTATCATGCAGGGAGTGACCATTGGTGAGAACTGTGTGATCGAGAAAGCCATTATCGCGGAAGATACAGTAATCGGAAATGACGTGATCATTGGTATAGGAAGTGAGACGCCGAATAAGACAAAACCCAATATTTACAGCGGTGGACTGGCTACGATCGGAGAGAACTCTGTGATTCCTTCTGGCGTGCAGATCGGAAAGAATACTGCGATCAGCGGGATAACGTCCATTGAAGATTACAGCGGCGGAGTACTGGAAAGCGGCGAGACATTGATAAAGGCAGGTGACAGGATATGAGAGCGGTAGGTATTATCTTGGCAGGCGGAAACAACAGGAAGATGCATGAGCTGACAGCGAAACGTGCAGTGGCCGCAATGCCGATCGCCGGGAGTTACCGGGCGATTGACTTTGCACTCAGCAATATGACAAATTCTCATATTCAGAAAGTTGCAGTGCTGACGCAGTATAATGCAAGATCGCTCAATGAGCATTTGAATTCTTCCAAATGGTGGGATTTCGGCAGAAAACAGGGCGGTCTGTATGTGTTCACGCCCACGATTACTGCGGACAACGGATACTGGTACAGAGGCACTGCGGATGCTATCTGGCAGAATCTCGACTTCCTGCGTAAATGCCATGAACCGTATGTGATCATCACTTCCGGTGATGCAGTGTACAAAATGGATTATAACAAGGTGCTTGAGTATCACATCGAGAAAAAGGCGGATATCACTGTCGTGTGCAAGGAACTGGGGCCGGATGAGGATGCGACCCGGTTTGGAACGATCCGTATGAACGAGAACTGCAGGATCCAAGAATTCGAGGAGAAACCCATGGTGGCTCATTCGCAGATCGTATCCACGGGTATATATGTAATACGCAGAAGACAGCTCATTGATCTGATCGAGCACTGCGCGGAGGAAGAAAGACATGATTTTGTAACCGATATTTTGATCAGATATAAGAATCTGAAGAAGATATATGGTTATAAGATAGACAGCTACTGGAACAATATCTCAACGGTAGACGCATATTATCAGACGAATATGGACTTCCTGAAACCGGAGGTGAGAAATTATTTCTTCAGGGAGCTTCCGGCAGTATATTCCAAGGTAAGCGACCAGCCGCCGGCAAAATATAATCCGGGTTCAGTGGTGAAGAACAGTCTTGTGGGGAGCTGAAGCATCATCAATGGCATGGTTGAAAATTCTGTGATCTTCAAGAAAGTTTTTGTCGGGAATAACTGTGTGATTAAAAATTCCATAATTTTGAATGATGTATACGTTGGAGACAATACATATATTGAGAACTGTATTGTCGAGAGCCGTGATACGATCAGGGCGAATACAAGGCATGTCGGTGAGAATGGTGTCAAGGTAGTAGTTGAAAAAAATGAACGGTATGCATTGTAGACTTACGGGGGATAATGTAAGCCGAAACGGCCAGACGGGTATTGAGACGGGCCTGTGTGCGCCGGGGATGATGCGGATGAGAAAGGAGAACTGAGAGTATGCAGATCACAGATGTACGGGTACGAAAAGTAGCGAAAGAAGGAAAGTTAAAGGCGGTTGTGTCTATTACGATTGACGATGAATTTGTAGTTCATGACATTAAGGTGATAGAGGGCGAAAAAGGTTTGTTTATCGCCATGCCGAGCAAAAAATCGCTGGACGGCGAGTATCGTGATATTGCGCATCCGATTAATTCAGGTACAAGGAAGCGGATTCAGACAACGATTCTTGAAAGATATGAGCAGTCGTTGGAGGAAGAATCTGAAGTGGACGCTGAGGTGTAAGGAAGAACGTGTAAGTTGAAGCAGGGCTGCCACAGGCAGCCCTGCTTTTCGTTTAAAAGGGGATATCCGGCAGGCTGAATGTGAGAATTCTGTCGATAGCAGGATGCCTGAATTCAAGCCGGTATGCACAGAGCTTAATAGGCTCTGTGCTTTTTGTATTTCCGTATTTTCTGTCACCGATGAGCGGACAGCCTAAATTTGCCATCTGCACTCGTATCTGATGGTGCCGCCCGGTGTCCAGCTGTATTTCTATAAGGGAAATATTGTCCCGGACTTCTTTTATCTTATAGTGAAGTCTGGCCGGTTTTGCACCCGGAGTATTTGGTTCGCACACGCGGGATGTGTTGGTGCGCCCGTCCTTTATCAGATAATCTGTAAGTGTGCCCTCGGGCGGCACAGGGATTCCGCAGACGAGAGCGAGATAATGTTTGCCAAATCCTGAGGTGGTGAGCTGACGGTTTAATTCTTTTGCTGCCTTTGGGGTTTTGGCAAACACAAGAAGCCCTTCCACCGGCTGATCCAGGCGGTGGATGACTGCGAGGTAAGGGGCGCTGCCCCGTCCTGTGGGGTCCAGGCGGCGCTGGTGTTTTGCCAGATAATTTTTCAGAAGACTCACCATGTCCTGCGAGCCGATCCGGTTTGTCTGAGTGGCAATGCCGGCGGGTTTATGGCAGACGATAATATGAGGGTCTTCATATATGATCAGGGTGCTGATATCAGGTTTCATACAGTGCTCCTTAAGGGTTATGTGTTCTTGACTTTTCTCCGGGTTACGACTAAACTGATTATCATATAAATACTTTTTCAGGTCAAGGTTTTAAGGAGGAATTTCATGATAAATAATGACTGGGAGAGATTCGGAGAAGAAATACGCAGAACCATACAAAATGCGGTTGATTCCAGGGATTTCAGCAGGTTGAATCAGACGGTTTCCGACACGGTCGGCCGGGCGATGGATAATGTGTCCCGGGGGTTGAAAAACGGCGGATGGTATCGGGAAAATCCGGCAGATAAAATGTGGAACCAACAGGCGTACGGCAGACAGGCCCGGGCTGAGGAGGCGCCGTCGGTGCAGACGAAAAAGCCGATTTTATACCTTAAAGGAACTTCCGCGCGAGTGGGCGGGATATTTCTGGCGGTGACCGGATATGTATTCGGCGCGGCGTGCCTGATTTTTCTTATTCTCTTAGGTGTAGGAGCTTTGGCGACAGGATGGGAGCTTCTCTTCAAGATAGGCGCCGGAGCACTTGGAATATTTATGCTGATCTTTGTGTTCATGGGCTTGAGCGGGACAAGGATGGCCTGCAGTGTGGGCAGGTTCAGAAAATATGTAAAAGTGATCGGCGGCCGTGAATACTGTGATGTAAAAGAGCTTGCTCAGAAGACAGGGCGATCCGTTCGGGCAGTTGTGAGAGATTTGAAGAAAATGATTCAAAAAGGCTGGTTCTGCCAGGGGCATCTGGATGAGAGGGAATCCTGTCTTATGGTCAGCGACAGAGCTTATCATCAGTATACAGAACTCATGGAACAGACGCGCAGGGAGAAGGCAGAACGGGATGCGGCCGCTCAGAAACGGC
>CALWFY010000096.1 GCA_944377775.1 uncultured Mediterraneibacter sp. | reverse complement strand
TGGACGGGGATGTAAGTATCTTAAGTGCAGCCTGTATGCTCAGTGGGATGGACATAGAGCTGGATATGGAGATGGAGACAGACTGTATTATTTATACAATCCCAAAACAGATATATAAAAAACTGTATGACGAGAGTGTTGTGGTGAAAGAATATACAATGGAGATGATATCGGAAAAATTTTCGGACATCATGTGGCTATTCAATCAGTTTGTGTTTTCTAATGTGGCGTCCAGGATTGCGGGTGCGCTTCTTGAGCACAGAGGGCTGAACAGGGAAGATGAACTTCTTCTCACTCATGAGGCGCTGGCTAAGGATGCGGGCACGGCCCGGGAAGTGGTGACGAGGATTTTAAAACAGTTTCAGAGCGATGGGCTGGTTGAACTTATGCGGGGAAAAGTGAAGATTTTAGATCCGGCCGGGCTCGGCAGAATATAGAATTGTGATTTTGTCACGGAAAAAGAAGAAAAACGTGGTAGAATATAAATATACAAAATAAAAATAAATTTCGTAAGGAGGAAATAGACATGGCAGTTGTAAAATTGACAGCAGAGAATTTTGAACAGGAGGTTATGAATGCAGATCAGCCGGTACTGGTTGATTTCTACGCAGACTGGTGCGGACCCTGTAAGATGATGGGACCGGTAGTGGAGGAAATCGCAGCAGAGGAAGCCGGCGTTAAAGTGTGCAAGATCAATATTGATGAGGAGATAGCGGTTGCACAGCGCTATGGTGTCATGAGCATTCCTACATTTATTGCTTTTAAGGATGGTGAGATTGCAGGGAAACAGATTGGGGCAGTTCCGAAGAACGCTCTTCTTGATCTGATGAAATAAGACCGTGGAGCTTTACAGACTCATCGAGGAGAAAATGAAAGAAAAGTTTCCGGTCATTCTTGCCATAGACGGCAGGTGTGCAGGCGGAAAGAGCACGCTTGCACAGTCTCTTTCAGAAAGGTATAAGGCAGGGATTGTCCACATGGACATTTCCCCTTTGTGTACGGGAAATATGACTGTACAGTGCAGAAGATTTCCGGGAGCATGCAGGTTGAAAAAAGTCCTCTTATGATTGTGGAGGGGGCTTACAGCTGCCACCCGTATTTTGGAGATATTTATGATATCCGCATTTTTGTGGATGTGGATCATAAGACACAGAAAGACCGGATTATAAAAAGAAACGGGGCAGAGATGCTGTCCCGTTTTGGGGAAGAATGGATCCCGAAAAAAGAAGCTTATTTTCAGACATTCGGAATACAGGGGATATGCGATATTGTTTTATTCCCTGTCAGCGCATAAACAGGTTGATCACATGGAGGATGCCGTCCTCATCATTAGAGCGGGTGATAAAGTCCGCGGATTCTTTGATGATGGGCTGTGCATTCTCCATTGCTACGCCCAGACCTGCATATTCGATCATGGACAGGTCGTTGTATCCGTCGCCGCAGCAGATCATTGTGTCAGCAGTCAGGCCGATGCTGTTTAAAAGTTTCTGGAGAGACTGTGCCTTGTCGATATTTCTGGGCATGATCTCAAGAAAATAGGGTTCAGACCGGTAAATATTCAAAAGCCCGTGATATTGATTCTGGAGCGGATCCATGATTGTTTCCAGTATTTCGGCATCCCCTGTCACCAGCAGCTTGTTCACCGGGAAATCAAGTGCTGACGGAAAATCATCTACAGGGACGATCTCCATGCTGTTGATGCCGGATTCAATTTCCACATATCTGTTCACTTTTATTCCGGACAGAATCTGCGTGTCATTGTATGAAATAATGTCCAGTCCCGGAACAGTTCGGACATAGTCCCACACCGGCCGGATGATCTCAGTCGGGATGGTGCGGTTGTAAATGATTTCTCCGGTGGAACACCTGGTGATACGGGCGCCGTTAAAGGAGAGCATGTATCCGCCGAAGCAGTCCATCTGAAGTTCTTTTGCCAGAGGGGCAACGCCGTTGATGGGGCGGCCGCTGGCGAGGACGATTGTTTTTCCCTCAGCCTGAATTTCCAGCAGAGCCTGTTTCGTGGGCTCTGTTATTTTCTTTTCTGAATTTGTGAGCGTACCGTCCAGATCCAGTACGAGAACCTGATATTTCATGGGATCGTGTCCTTTCTTATTCCTGCAGGTGTTTTACGATCTCCGGGAATTCCATCCCATGAGATGCTTTGACCAGGATCGTGTCTTTTTCTTTCAGCAAATTACCGGCTTCCCTGAAGAAATCTGCTTTTGTGTCAAAATGAAAGACTTTTGTGGAGAGCCCTTTTTTCTCTGCTGTTTCTTCTGCGCCCCGGGCAGTGGAGCGGGTCAGGTCTCCGATGCAGATCAGTACATTGATCCCGGCTTCTGCTGCATGCACACCAACGTCATAGTGCATTTTCTCAGATGTCTCACCCAGTTCAAACATACTGCCGAGAATAGCGACCGTTCTTGTGTCCGCGAAAGAGAGCACATCGAGAGAGGCTTTCATGGAAGCCGGGTTGGCGTTGTAGCAGTCGTCTATGATCGTATAACGGTCTGTCTCAATCAGATTGTTGCGTCCTGCGATCGTTACATTAGCTTCAATTCCCCGGGCTATTTCTTCATCTGTCATGCCGAGGGCATATCCCACGGCGATTCCTGCAAGTGCATTGTGTACCATGTGGCTGCCGGGTATATTGATGTGGGCACAGAAGCGGGAGACAGGGGTTACAAATTCTGCTGTTGTTCCTTTCAGTCCGCGGTTTACGATGTGTTCCGCACGGAAAGCACAGCTGCTGTCCAGTCCGAAATAAACAGGAGAAATCCCATTCTCAGGAGTAAAGCCGCGCAGTTTGTCGTCATCCCCGTTCAATATGATGGTGCCCCCGGCATTCATGTATGTAAACATCTCTGTCTTGGCTTTCAGGATACCGTCTCTTGAGCCAAGGTTTTCCAGATGGGCAGAACCGATATTTGTGAGCACGCAGATATCCGGTCTGGCCACTTTCGCAAGACGGGTCATCTCGCCGAATCCGCTGATGCCCATCTCAAGTACGGCAATTTCATGTTCTTCCCGGATGTTAAATACCGTCAGGGGAAGGCCGATCTCGTTATTAAAATTCCCTTCTGTTTTAAGAACACGATATTTTTGCCCGAGCACGGATGCGATCATCTCTTTTGTGCTTGTTTTCCCTACACTTCCGGAGATGCCCACCACCTTGATGTCAAGTGATGTGCGGTAATGCTCTGCAATATCTTTTAATGCCTGTTCGCAGGAATCCACCTGAATATAAGGGTAAGAAACATCACCGGGCTCCTGCTCGGAGACAGCACACAGGGCACCGTTTTCCATAACCTGAGGGATGAAAGAGTGGCCGTCCACCCGCGCGCCTTTCAATGCGATGAAAAGCCCGCCTTTTTCCACTTTTCTGCTGTCAATGGCAACATTGGACACCTCTTTGGCAAGAAATACGGCGTGCCCGTGGTAGACGCCGTGGCAGGCATGTGTGATTTCCTGTAATGACATATGTTTCATAAGAATTTGTTCCTTTCTGTCATGGCAATCAGGCAGAATACCTGGCTTCCAGTGATTTGCGGATAATGAGCTCGCATAAGTCTCCGTATTCGATACCGGCTGCTGCCGCTTCTTTGGGCAGCAGGCTTGCGGCCGTCATTCCCGGGAGCGTGTTCATCTCCAGGCAGTACAGATTCCCTTTCTCATCCAGAAGAAAATCTGCGCGGCTGTACACGTTTAACTTCAGCGCATGGAATGCGCGCACAGTCAGTTCACGCATGCGGCGGTCTACTTCAGCCGGGATATCCGCCGGGCAGACTTCCAGTGTGGCGTCAGCCTGGTATTTGTTTGCATAATCAAAGAATCCTGTTTTCGGGATGATCTCGATGGGGGGAAGGGCTTCTCCGCCAATCACGCCGCAGGCAAACTCCCGGCCTTTGATATATTCTTCGATTACGACCTCGTCTTCATAGCAGAAAGATTTCTCAAGCGCGTCTTCGTACTCGGCTTCTGTATGTACGATATAAACTCCAATGCTGGACCCGCCGGAACAGGGTTTTACCACAACCGGAAAAGACAGGCCGGCAGATGCCAGGGAGCGGTCCGCCGCATTTTTATGGAGACAGATTCCGGCGGGAGTGTCAATGCCCGACTGGAGAAATACCTGTTTGGTAAATCCTTTGTCCATTGCCACCGCACAGCCCAGTGAATCAGGGCCTGTATAGCGGATGCCGAGCAGGTCGAAAGTGGCCTGGAGTTTTCCGTTTTCCCCTTCGCCTCCGTGGAGCCCCAGAAATGTAATGTCTGCCAGACGACACAATTCAATGACGTTTGGCCCTAAAAAACAGTCGGACTGATCAGGACGGGATGCTTTGACTGCCGCCAGATCGGGTTCCTGAGTCTGGATGTTTCCTGCGATCTCAAGACCGTGTCCGGGGAGCGTGAATACATCATTCAGGTCCTCGGGTGCATCGGGAAGCCCTAAAAAAACATCAAGAAGAAATGCATCATGTCCTTTTTCTATCAGAGTTTTGCAAATTCCTGCGGCAGAGGCTAAAGAGACATCTCGCTCCGTGCTCAGGCCACCGGCCAGTACAATAATTTTCATGATTGTTATACGCTCCTTTATTACACATTTGCACTGTTAAGAAGTTCTGCCTTTGTATCGTACAGCTTCTTTGACAGGTCTACATAAACTTTATGCGGATTGAAAAGACGTTTTGTCTCATCCCAGAGAGTTTCTTTCTCCTGACGGCAGAATTCTGCGATCTCCTTGACAGACGGGGACTGATATTTACATTCTCCGCGGATGAAGATCGGTTTCAGAAGTTCTTTCATGGTGTAAGTGCCGCCTTCAAGCCGTGTCTTTTTCCATGTGGCATTTGGGTCGAACAGCAGGAGGTCTTTGGATGTATCATACTCCTCGTCCACAAAGCAGATCAGATCGGCGCGCATCTTCCCGGTCTCCTTGTCGTAGATACGGTAGATGGTCTTATTGCCGGGGTTTGTGATCTTTTCAGTATTTTCAGAAATTTTGATCTTGGGTACAAATTCCCCGTCTTTATTCTGGATGGCAGCCAGTTTGTACACTCCGCCGAAGGATGGGCAGTCTTTTGATGTGATCAGGTTGGTTCCCACGCCCCAAGAGGTAATGGCTGCACCCTGAATCTTCAGGTCGTTGATCAGGAACTCGTCCAGATCGTTGGATGCAGCGATCACAGCATCTGTAAACCCGGCGTCATCCAGCATTTTTCTGGCTTTTTTAGAAAGGTATGCAAGGTCACCGGAATCAAGGCGGATACCGTAACTCTTCGGATGAATACCGGCTTCGCGCATTTCTTTGAAGACGCGGATGGCATTTGGAACGCCGGATTTCAGTGTATCGTATGTGTCTACCA
>CALWFY010000095.1 GCA_944377775.1 uncultured Mediterraneibacter sp. | reverse complement strand
GCTGCCTCGATTGACGCTACCAGACCTCTTGTTTCCACCATTCCTAATGCTTCCTGTGACATTCTTCGTTCCTCCTTTTGAATTGTTGGTTGTTCTTTTACCGTTGTCTCTGCCTTCTGCGCCGTCTTTCTTACTCTCCGTACAGTTTTTGCCGGCGCTTTGGCTGTCGTTGTTTTCTTCTCTTCTGCCATTACAAACTGCCTCCTAACTTACCCTGTTTGCACTGTTATTGACGATTTTGAGTATCTCCTCGTGGGGACTCGGAATCACCACGTGGCAGACAGGTTCTTTAATTCCATTCGCTGCGGCAGCTTCAATGGCCTGTTTGACAGCGGACACATCGCCGCGAATGATGATCGTGACCAATCGTCCGCCCAATTTTTTCTCCCATGTGACAAGCTGCACTTCTGCGGTCTTGCACATGATATCAATGGCAACTACCGCTGCCGTTACACTCGGGATTTCAAAAAATCCATACGCTTTTCCCATGAGACTGCTCCTTTGCTCTGTTCTGAAGACCTCCCGCAGGCAGTATAACTATACAGTCGGAAGAATCTTCTCCACATCGTTGTGCGGTCTCGGGATTACATGTGTGGCAACCAGTTCGCCAAGTCTTCCTGCTGCGTCAGCGCCTGTCTCAACCGCAGCCTTAACAGCTCCTACGTCTCCGCGTACCATTACTGTTACAAGTCCGCTTCCGATTTTCTCTGTTCCTACCAGTGTAACCTCTGCTGCTTTTGTCATTGCATCTGCAGCCTCAATTGCCGCTGTAAGACCTCTTGTTTCAACCATTCCTAATGCCTGCTGTGCCATTGCCATTGTTCATTTCCTCCTAAATTTCCTCAATATCTTTTTTGTTGATAATATGTGGTTTACCTTTATCCAATCCGGTAAGCTTCAGCATTTTTTCCGTATCCTCTGTCGGTCTTGCGATCTCATATTCGTTCACAACACCTGCAAGTTCTTCGGCTTTCGCCTTTGCCGCCTCAAGCGCTGCCGTGACATCGGATACGCTTCCGCGGAATTTGATCATAACGATCAGTGGTACGGGTAATTCATCCGCATTTGCCGGTTTGTTTTTGTCGAAAGTTTCAAGCCATACATTTCCAGCCTTGCATCCGGCGTCAGCTGCCGCGAACGCTGTGGCAAGCCCGAACACTTCCAGCATTCCTACTGCTTCTCCCATAACGCTTCACCTATTTATTTACGATAGCGATCTTAAGGCCTTTCTGTGCAAGATTTGTCTGGTGAGCCTCATTGATCTCCTCAAGCGGGAATTTATGTGTGATCAGTTCTTTCATCGGAAGGCCGATTGCCTGAGCTCTCTTCAGGAAATCAAATGTAGTCGCGTAATCTCTCAGTGTATATACCCAGGACCCAACCAGTGTGATCTCTTTGGAGCAGAGGTCAAAGTGCGGATTGATTGTAGCGTCGCCGCCGTTGATAAAGAATCCAAGTTCACATAAACCGCCGCCGTTGCGGATAAATTTGTAGATATTTGCGTGTGCTACAGGTGAACCTGTACACTGGAATGCAAAATCTGCAAGATGTCCGCCAAACGCGTCTTTCACTGCTTCACTGAGAGCTTCGATTCCCTTGTGCTCCATGAAGTTTACAGACTTGTCAGCGCCCATCTTCTTGGCGAAGTCAAGTCTCTGCTGATTTCCGTCCACCGCAACAATGTTCTCAATACCCATTGTGCGGAGAACTGCAATACAGATCAGACCGATCGGTCCGCATCCCTGTACGACAACTCTGCTGTTGAATCTTAAGATTCCTGTTGTCTTTGCTCTCTCAACCGCATGCACGAGAACCGCACATGGCTCAATGAGGATTCTGGAATCAAGATCCAGGTCGCTTACATTGAATACAGATGACCCTTCACGAACCAGAATATAATCTGAGAACCATCCGTTCAGATGGATATCATCGTCCGGAAGAAGTCCGTACACATCAGCTCCGCCGATATTCTTCTTGTTCAGGTCAAACATCTCAATGTCCGGATCGTCTTTAAAAATCATACATGTAACGACTTTATCTCCGACTTTCAGCGGTTTTCCTGCGCTGTCGACCTTCACATTTTTACCCATCTTAACGATCTCGCCGGTTCCCTCATGTCCGAGCGCTACCGGGATCAGTCCGAACGGGTCTTTCTTAAACTCGTGAGCATCTGTTCCACAGATACCGCATCCCTCTACTTTTACAAGGATATCGCCGTCACCCAGCTCCGGGATCGGGAATTCTTTAATATCATAATGTTCCAGAGAAGTCAGCATTGCAACGTGTGCTGTCTTCGGAACTGCCTGGCTTGCCGCCGGCTGTTCGGACGGAGAAGGAATCTTCTTGTCCAGCATGCTTTCAAGCACCTGTTTTACGACGGCTTCCACATTAGCGGAATTCATTTCCATGGTGTCTACCTCCTATTTAAACTTTACCTTTCGCCATGCCCAGCTCGATTCCGCTCCGCTTCATCTCGCTGTCGGCGTGCGCCGTATGCTTCTTCGCATTTCGGCTTTTTCGCCGTGCCCAGCTCGATTCCGCTTCGCTCCATCTCGCTGATGGCGTGCGCCATATGCTTCTTCGCATTTCGGCTTTTTCGCCGTGCCCAGCTCGATTCCGCTTCGCTCCATCTCGCTGATGGCGTGCGCCATATGCTTCCGCCGTGAGAAATATGTACCTGCAGGCGAGCCTGCGTACATATTTTCACGCCGCAAGCGCACGGCTTATCGTATGCACAAGCTATCACTCATCACGCAGCGTCTTCTCTTTGTGAATGTGCTGGCGCTTGTAAGTCCCTCGCCTGTTCTGCTGGCGATCGTAAATGTACAGAACCCTTCTCCGCCGAATCCCAGCGCCGCATAGGACGGACCGTTCTTGACGAGGATCGCTGTGTCGATCGCTTTCGCATATTTTGTGATATTATCTACATTCTTTGAATGAATGTGTGCGGAGTGGCGGTTGCCGTGTTCAAGCCATACAGCCTGCTCTACCGCATCATCGAAATCTTTCGCTCTTACGACACCGAGTATCGGCATCATCAGCTCTTCTGCGATCAGCGGATGCTCCTTCGGACCTTCAAATGTGATACATCTGATGTTGTCCGGTACAGTCACTCCGATCATTCCCAGAAGTGTCTTGGCATCACGCCCCACGCATTTTCTGTTCAGCTTTCCGTCCTTGAGGACAACTGCTGTCAGTGCGTCCTGCTCCTCTTTTGAAGCAAGGTAGCAGCCCTGCTCGTTGATCATGTAGTTCATCAGTTCATCAACTACAGAATCAACTGCCACAATCTCTTTCTCCGCAATACACGGAAGGTTATTGTCAAAGGTACATCCGTTTACGATGTCCTCGGCAGCTTTCCTTAAGTCTGCCGTCTCATCCACCAGTGCCGGCGGATTTCCTGCGCCTGCCCCAATGCCTCTTCTTCCTGATGAGAGAACTGCTGTCACGACTCCCGGACCTCCGGTTGCCGCGATGAGCTGGATCGCTTTATGTTTCATCATGATATTGCTTGTCTCTAACGTCGGATGCTCTACCGTACATGCAATGTTGTCCGGGCCTCCTGCTTCCACGGATGCCTCGTTTAAGAGGTTCACCGCATAAATGGAAGTCTTGATCGCTGCCGGGTGAGGATTAAACACAACTGTGTTTCCGCCCGCGAACATTCCGATCGTATTACACAGGACCGTTTCGCTCGGGTTCGTACACGGTGTAATTGCACCGATAACTCCGAATGGTCCCATCTCGATGAGGGTAAGCCCTCTGTCCCCTGACCACGCTGTCGTTGTGATATCCTCCGTTCCCGGAGTCTTTTCGGCAACAAGCTGGTGTTTCAGGATCTTGTGTCCGACATTTCCCATGCCTGTCTCCTGTACACCCATACGCGCGAGGATTTCCGCATTCTCCATAATCTTTTTACGGATGTTGGAGATTACTTTTTCCCTGTGATCCAAAGACATTCTCGCAACAATCTTCTGTGACTTCTTTGCCGCCTCGATCGCCTCGTTCATATCTGAGAACACGCCTCTGTTCCCTGAGACATCGGAAGCGATCTGCATCTTAGCCACAACTTCCTGCACAATGTCCTGAACCATCTGTTCATTTACAGACACTCTAATACCTCCTTAAAGACTTCTTTTCCGTAAGCTGCAATCGCTGTGTCTTCTTCAGCCGAACCGCCGCTCACGCCGAGAGCCCCCACGATATGTCCGTCAGCTTCAAGTACCTCGCCGCCGCCGAATATCACGATACGTCCCTTGTTCGTAAACTGGATTCCGTACAGGTCCTGACCCGGCTGGCTCAGGTGACTTAACTGCTCGGTAGACATCTTAAGACTCGCGGAAGTATAAGTCTTGTTGATTGCAATGTCAAAGCTGGCTATGTACGCATCGTCCATACACTGGACGGATACGGGCCTTCCGGCCTTGTCCGAGACAGCGACCACGACTTTTACGCCCATCTCGGCCGCCTTTGCCTTAACCTTTTCGATCAGGGCATTGGCAAGCGCCAGAGTCATCACATGCTTTTTACATTTGCAGACATGTTTTTTCTCCTGAACGGGAGCTGTATCTTTCATCTGGTTCAACACAGCTTTCACTGCATTGGTAATGTCCTGTTCGTTCATAGCTCTGCCTCACTTCATTATTATTACATTCCCAGCTGCTCCATTACTTTCTTTGTGATGGATGCCACCAGGTCTGCGTCTGTGCTCTCTGCAGCCGGTGCTGCTTTGCTGCCGCAGTTTGCACTGCATGAGTGACAGCTCGGTTTGCCTGCCTGTGCATTCGGACAGAGATTTGCCGGATGTTTGCCCGGAAGTCCCATCTGTCTTCTGATCTCGTACAGTCTCTCAACCTGCTCTTTGCTGAACTCCTGCGGTCCTCCAACCTGCATTGACTGATACAGCAGCTGAGCATAGAACTCTGTTGACTCCATCTTGTGGTAAGCAGCAAGAAGGCTGTCTGAATATGTCAGCGCTCCATGATTCTCAAGGAGAACTGCGTCAAAGTGCTGAAGATAAGGCTCTACTGCATCCGGAATCTCCATTGTGGACGGCACGCCATATTTTGCGATCGGCACACATCCGAGAGCAATAACTGCCTCAGGCATGATCGGCTGTGTCAGCGGAATACCTGCGATAGCGAATGTTGTAGCATACAGCGGGTGAGCATGTACAACAGCTTTTACATCCGGTCTCTTCTCATAGACGCGCATATGCATTTTAATCTCAGAAGAAGGTCTGAATCCTTTGTTTGCCTGAAGAACGTTGCCCTTCTCATCAACTTTGCAGATATACTCAGGTGTCATGAACCCTTTGCTGACGCCTGTAGGCGTGCATAAAAATTCATGATCGTTCAGCTTTACAGAAAAGTTACCGTCGTTTGCAGCAACCATTCCGCGGTTGTATACGCGTCTGCCGATCTCACACATTTCTTTTTTGATTTCGTATTCGTTTTGCATCTTTTCTCCTCCTTGGATTTTACAAAACATTTTGTTTTGTGTTGTTTCTGCTTGAATATTACCACACAAACCCACAATAGTCAACTTATTTTGATGTTGGTTTTTAGTGAGTTTCTTCCATTTTCCGCAGAAGCTCCCCCTTTCGTCACGCTCACTTTTACTGTCAGTGCGGTTTCTTACATATTATAGCATATCTTCGCTGTTTCGCATATAGAAAATACCACTATTTTATGTTGGTTTTTCCTGTTTTTAAATGAATTCCCGTTGACAAAACCACACTGCTTCCTCATACTATAAGCAGAGCAGCTGCTTCCGGTCTTCATGACCTGATGCCGACAGCTCTGTGAAAGGTTGATTTTATGTTTTCTTATGAGTTTGACATACACACGCACACAATCGCCAGCGGACATGGTTCTTCTGCCACCATTACGGATATGGCAAAAGCTGCCGCCGCTAAAAATTTAAAGATGCTGGGCATCTCGGATCATGGACCCGCCACGTTAGGCGGCGGGCGCACCTCTTATTTCCGAAATCTGGCGTACGCCCAAAGGGAGCGCCTCGGTGTCCGCATGCTTTATGGAGCGGAAGTAAATATTCTGGACCGAAAAGGCCGTCTCGATCTGGACGACAGCATTCTGAAATCTCTGGATTATGTAATTGCCAGCATGCACCAGCCCACGATCAAGCCGGGAACCACAGAGGAAAACACCATGGCTTATATCAATGCCATGAAGAATCCTTATGTATCCATCATCGGACATTGTGATGACACAAAATTCCCGGTGGACTATTTTGAGCTTTTCAAGGCCGCTATGAAATACCATGTACTTCTGGAGATCAACAACAGTTCTTTAAGCCCGGAAGGTTATCGGGGCGATACGAGATTTAACGATCTTCTGCTGTTGAATTTGTCCAGTCATTTTAAATATCCGGTACTGTTCTCCAGCGACAGTCATGGCACAAAACATGTAGGAGATTTTACATATGCCGCGGACGCGGCAAAATTAGCCGGCGTTCCGCATGCGCTGATCTTAAACCACTCTTCAAAAGCGCTTTTAAGCTTCCTCGCCATGCGTCAGCCAAACATGCCGTGACCGCCCGCAGGGCTTCCGGCAGACAGATGAATAAAAACCGCACACCCCCGCATACTTTATATACAGCATCTTGATCATGCTGATATCACAGTATGCGGGGGTATTTTATGAAAGATTCGGATATAAAATATGTAAAAATCTATCTCGTAGCAGGCTTTCTTTTCACGGCCGTACTGGGGACGCTGTCCCATTTCTTCTACGAGTGGTCTGGCAGGAATCCCCTGATCGCCCTTTTTTCTCCTGTAAATGAATCCACCTGGGAGCACATGAAGCTGGTGTTCTTCCCCGCATTTCTCTGGGCACTCGTCATGCCCGCCGGCATACAAAAATCGTTTTCCTCTCTGCGCCCCGCACTTCTTCTGGGCGGCCTCTTAGGGACGCTTGGCATCCCCGTTCTTTTTTACACTTATTCCGGTATACTCGGGCATAACGTAACTTTTGCTGACATCTCCATCTTTTTTATTGGCATCGCCATTGTGTTTTTTACAGCCTGGAAACTGAAAAATTCCGGCAGGGTGCACGCCTGCCGGAATCTGATTTATGTTTTGACTCTGCTTTTCACGTTCATGTTCTTCACATTTACCTTTCTGCCGCCGCAGATCGGTCTGTTCGCAGAACCGTAAAAACACTTTTATCTTGTTACAATGTCAACCGGAACATTGAATATCTTCGCCACTTTCAGAATGGTATCAATGTGTCTTCCGGTAGCTGCCGCAAAATGATGAGTCGGTCCGCACTCGCTCCAGCGGGTCACAAACTCTCTTGCGCCGCATGTAAAGCGTGTTCTCATGTTTGTATCGCCAAAGGAAAGAATCTTGCCTTCCTCGTTGACTCCCTCTGCAGCAATGAACTTGAAGTGTCCATCGCCGTCCTGTGTGATTGCCAGATAAGTAACCGGACCTGTATAAGGATAGAACTGGGTCAGATAACCGCCGCCTGTCTTTCCGTGGAACACTTTTACAATCTTCATGGTCGGTTTCTTGTCAGAGATGTCTGCATCACCTGAACCACTGTGTCCGATGATGGCAATGTCATCATTGAAATCAATGGAGTACATTTCTGCAAGCTGTCCTGTTCCAGAGATTGTCTTTAAAATACTCATAGCCATGGCAACTTTCATATCACCTTCTACCGCGCAGGCGGTTCCCTGCTTGATCAGCATGGAGAATGCCGGGATAAGCATGCTGTCAAGGACACCGGCTTTTCCCTGTGCAAACCCGTCGTAGTGAGAAGCGATCAGGCCAAGCTTTTCATCTTTAACCCATTTTTCAAAAGCTACAACGTATTTTGCCATCTCCCATACTTCTTCAATGCTTCCGCCGCCTTCAATATCAAAGGTATCAAGAATATCCTGTGCTTTCGCGCGGATTGCATCTTCATCAGTAATATCGTCAGCAATCGCCCACATCTTCTCCCAGTCAAACTGTTTTGTATACAGATGCATTCTTCTGTACAGGTTGGACTCGTCGATATAGCTCAAAACCGCGGCCGTGATCTCTGTCTCAAACTTACGTCCGCCCGCTTCCACCTTATCCATACAGTTTAAAAGCTGAAGGAACAAAAGCCCCATTGTGATCTGTGTGCAGCTGCGCTTATTTGCAGAATCATAAAAGATGGTCCACACCATATTCTCCACCAGATTCTGCACCGGTAGGATATCCGACACATGAAAATACAGCCAGCTTGTCTCCCCGTCGCGCCCGCAGATCGCCCCCACCAGAAAATCCCGAAGCTGGTTTTCCTCTGTTCCCATCATGGAAAATGCAATGTCCAGAAACTCCGGCAGCACGATAAAATTAACCGCAATGTCGTCTTTACCGGCAGGAAGAATCTCCTGAACCGCATTCTGATTAAGAAACAGAATATCCCCCTCACTCAGCACGATTTTATTGCCATTTAAGATGTGCGTAGTGCTTCCCTTGCACATGTAGATCACCTCGATATAATTGTGGGTATGCTCCGGGAAATGGACAAACCGCGTGTGCGGACGCACCTGGATCAGCTTCCCCCTCTGGAGAAGTTTGCTGCTGTCAATGACCATATCTTCTTTTTCTGTATATATCTGCTGATCGATCTCCGCTTTTCCGTCAAGGATTCTCTGTTCCTCCTGCGTGATGACCGACAACTCCCTTATCAGTTCCTGATGCATCTGCCGTCCTCTCTCCCACATTGTGTGACGCCGGCACTCAGCGTCCGGCATCTATCTCCCTTGCAAGCTCCATATACTCTTTGGCACTTCTGCTGCTCTTTTTGTATGCCATGACCGGGGCATTGTTATCCTGAGACCACTCTATCCCGCTGTCCACCCGGATATAAGTATCGAATACTTTCACGTCATCCAGCTCTTTTAAAGTATCCAGCGTCTGACGGAAATAATTCTTTCTTG
>CALWFY010000094.1 GCA_944377775.1 uncultured Mediterraneibacter sp. | reverse complement strand
TACGAGGGACAAAAAGAAAGAGACAGTCCGACAGAAAATTCGGTTCCTAAAAAAATCTGAATTCTCTGGGATTATCTCTTTCCTGCGTGTCAGGGGTTAAAATTCGGTATTAACCGACTTCCCCTTAGTTTATAATATGGATTTATTTGTTGCACAGCCGCCTGTCAATCATTCTATAACCCATAAACCACTGGATTACAAGAATAATGGCTCTTATATGACTGTTATCAAATTGTTATCAAAAGACCTATTGAAACGCCGCAAACCCGCATAAACACTGGGTTTCTTCGACCTTTCAGCTTATTCAAACTCTATCGTCCCCGGCGGCTTACTGGTCAGATCATACATTACCCTATTAACCCCTCTGACCTCATTAATAATCCTGCTCATCACTTTATTAAGCACCTCATACGGTATCTCCGCTGCCTCTGCAGTCATAAAGTCCACCGTATTCACCGCTCTTAAAGCCACCGCATAGTCATAAGTCCTCTCGTCACCCATGACTCCGACGCTTCTCATATTCGTAAGTCCTGCAAAATACTGCCCGATACTCCTCTCCAGCCCTGCGTTGGCGATCTCCTCGCGGTAGATAGCATCTGCCTCCTGCACGATCTTCACTTTCTCGGCAGTCACTTCTCCGATGATACGGATGCCAAGTCCCGGTCCCGGGAACGGCTGGCGGAATACAAGATGTTCCGGAAGCCCCAGTTCAAGTCCGGCCTTGCGGACTTCGTCTTTAAACAGATCACGCAGCGGCTCAATGATCTCTTTGAAATCAACATAGTCCGGCAGTCCGCCCACATTGTGATGAGATTTGATCACTGCGGATTCTCCACCCAGTCCACTCTCCACAACGTCCGGATAGATAGTACCCTGTGCCAGAAAATCAACGGCTCCGATCTTCTTCGCCTCTTCTTCAAATACACGGATGAACTCTTCACCGATAATCTTACGTTTCTGCTCCGGCTCTTCCACACCTGCCAGCTTGCTGTAATATCTCTCCTGAGCATTGACGCGGATAAAGTTCAGATCGAAATCACTTTCCGGTCCGAATACAGCTTCCACCTCGTCTCCCTCATTTTTACGGAGAAGGCCATGGTCCACAAACACACAGGTGAGTTGTTTTCCGATGGCTCTGGAGAGCAGGCCTGCTGCCACAGAAGAATCCACACCGCCTGACAATGCCAGAAGGACTTTTCCATCCCCAACTTTTTCACGGATTGCCTGAATTGAATTTTCCACGAAAGAATCCATTCTCCAATCACCGACACATCCGCAGACATTCTTCACAAAATTGTTGATCATCTTTGTGCCTTCAGCCGTGTGAAGCACTTCCGGATGGAACTGGATCGCATACAGCTTCTCAGCCTCATTCTCTGCTGCAGCCACAGAACAGTCCGCCGTGTGAGCGGAAATCTCAAATCCCGGCGCTGTCTGGGCGATATAGTCAAAATGGCTCATCCAGCACACGGTCGGTGTGGACACGCCTTCAAATACTTTGGATGCAGTCTTGTCGATCAGCACTTCGGTTTTTCCGTACTCCCGCACATCTGCTTTTTTCACTTCCCCGCCGAGCACATGCATCATGAGCTGCGCACCATAGCACAGTCCCAGCACCGGAATTCCCAGCTTAAACAGTTCATCCGTATAAGTCGGTGAATCAGGCAGGTAACAGCTGTTGGGCCCCCCTGTCAGGATAATACCTTTCGGGTTCATTTCCTTAATCTTCGCAATGTCTGTTCTGTAAGAATAAATCTCGCAGTACACATTACATTCTCTGACGCGGCGCGCTACGAGCTGATTATACTGTCCTCCGAAATCAAGGACGATCACTAATTCCTTCTTCACGTTTTCCTCCTGTAAAATCCATTCTTCCCTCCGGCTCTGCCGACTGTCAGAATGCTTTTTTATATGGTTTCATTATAGTGGAGCATGTCCTGTTTTACAAGAACCGCCCTGTATAAATGTTTTTCTATAGAAACATCACAGGTTCTACACTTTAAACCGGTATCCCACGCCCCAGATCGTCTCAATATACTGAGGATGGGAAGTATCATATTCAATCTTCTCCCTGATTTTTTTGATATGCACGGTCACTGTGGCAATATCTCCGATGGACTCCATATCCCATATCTCACGGAATAATTCTTCCTTGGTGTACACATGATTCGGGTGGCTTGCAAGGAATGTCAAAAGGTCGAACTCTTTGGTGGTAAAGGACCTCTCCTCGCCGCCGACCCACACCCGTCTCGCCGTGGTGTCGATCTTAAGCCCCCTGATCTCGATCACTTCATTCTCCTCCACATTGCTGCCAATCAGCCGCTCATAACGGGCAAGATGGGCTTTTACGCGGGCTACCAGTTCACTTGGGCTGAACGGCTTTGTCATATAATCGTCAGCGCCCAGGCCAAGCCCTCTGATCTTGTCGATATCGTCCTTTTTCGCCGACACCATGATAATGGGAGTGTTCTTCTGATCTCTGATCTGGCGGCATATTTCAAACCCGTCCACACCCGGAAGCATCAGGTCAAGAATGATCAGGTCAAAGTCTTCGCCCAGCCCTTTCTGAAGTCCGATCTGGCCGTCATTTGCCACTTCCACTTCAAAATTACTCAGCTCCAGATAATCTTTCTCCAAGTCTGCAATACTTTCTTCGTCTTCTACGATCAAAATACGCTTACTCATCAATCGGTACCTCCTGATATTTTCTGATTACAAAATACATGATCGTACCAGCGCCCTCTTCACTGGTGGCCCAGATATTTCCTCCGTGTTCCTCCACGATTTTCTTCACAATAGAAATACCGATGCCGCTCCCTCCCTTGGAAGAGTTTCTGGAAGCGTCCGTGCGGTAAAATCTGTCGAAAATATACGGCAGGTCTTTTGCCGCAATGCCTTTTCCATTGTCTCCTAATTCAATCTGGATAAAATCTCCCACATCCTTAAGTTCCATCGTGATCCTCGCCTTCGGCTTATCCATATATTTCAGGGAATTGGATACGATGTTGTTGATAACCCTCCGAAGCTGCTCCGGGTCCACGATCACTTTGGAATCCTCCTCGATTGTATTCCGGTAGGTAAAGTCCACGCCTTTTGCCTCCAGTTCCATATGCAGGTCCTCCGCACAGTCCGCAAAGTAATCCTGCGCCGAAATCGTAGTAAAATTATACGGAATCCTGTTTGTGTCAATTTTTGAGTACAGGGTCAGCTCATTGATCAGAAGGTCCATCTCATTAGCTTTATTATATATAGTCTTGATATATCTGTCCATCTTTTCCGGCGTGTCCGCCACGCCGTCCATGATTCCTTCCACATAGCCTTTGATCGCTGTGATCGGCGTCTTGAGATCATGGGAAATATTACTGATCAGCTCCTTATTTTCCTTGTCAAACTCTACTTTTTCCTCTGCGTTGAATTTCAGACGCAGCCGCATCTCCTCAAAGTCCTGGCAGAGCTGCCCGATCTCGTCATCCGACTCCTGATGAATCTCAAAATCCAGGTTCCCCTCCCGGATATTGCGCGCCGCCTTCTGAAGTTTCGCCAGCGGCACCGAGATACTCCGGTAAATCCAGTAAATCAAAAGGCCTGTCGTAAGAAAGACAGCCGTCAGATACACCTGCTGAATCTCGTTCACCCGCTCCGGGGCAAATGTCCGCATTGCCACGGACGTGAATATAGTCGGCAGGATCATAACCGCTGTAAATACAATGATAAGTTTTGTTCTGAGTTTCATTTGACGGCTCCCTTCTGTAAAACACCCGGAAATATTATTAAAAAGGAGTCAAAGCCCCGTCAGCAGGGGGCTGACCCCTTTTCACTCTGCTTTCAGAATATTTTACAAATATTTCTTCAGCTCGTCAACCTTATCCAGTTTCTCCCACGGAAGATTCAGGTCATGGCGACCGAAATGTCCGTATGCAGCCGTCTGTTTGTAGATCGGCCTTCGCAGATCCAGCATCCGGATGATTCCTGCCGGACGCAGATCAAAGTTCTCTCTGATGATCTCCACCAATTTTCCGTCTGATACTTTCCCGGTTCCGAATGTATCCACGGAAATGGATGTCGGGTGCGCCACTCCGATGGCATAGGAAAGCTGAATCTCACACCGCCCGGCCAGGCCTGCTGCCACAATGTTTTTCGCAGCATAGCGGGCAGCATATGCGGCCGAACGGTCTACCTTTGTACAGTCTTTCCCGGAGAATGCACCGCCGCCGTGGCGCGCCATTCCGCCGTAAGTATCCACGATGATCTTGCGTCCTGTCAGGCCGCTGTCCCCGTGCGGTCCGCCGATCACGAAACGTCCTGTAGGATTGATGAAGAATTTCGTCTCATCATCCACCATTTCCGCCGGGAGGATCTCATCAAATACATATTTTTTAATGTCTGCACGTATCTGCTCCTGTGCCATATCCGGGTCATGCTGTGTGGAGAGAACCACTGCGTCCAGTCTCACCGGTCTTCCATTCTCATCATACTCCACTGTCACCTGTGTCTTGCCGTCCGGACGGAGGTACGGGAGCGTTCCGTCCTTTCTCACCTCAGTCAGACGGCGCGCCAGCCTGTGCGCCATTGCGATTGGGTAAGGCATATACTCTTCTGTCTCATCGGACGCATAACCGAACATCATACCCTGGTCCCCGGCTCCGATTGCCTCGATATCATCCTCTGACATTTTGTGCTCCTTTGCCTCCAGCGCTTTGTCAACGCCCAGAGCAATGTCCGCGGACTGCTCGTCAATGGTTGTGATCACGCCGCATGTGTCCGCGTCAAAACCGAATTTTCCTCTTGTGTACCCGATCTCGCGCACTGTATCCCTCACAATCTTCGGAATATCCACATACGCATTTGTAGTGATCTCTCCCATAACCATGACCATTCCCGTGGTACAGCATGTCTCACACGCCACACGGCTCATTGGGTCCTGCTCCATCAATGCATCCAGAATGGCATCTGATATCTGGTCACACATTTTGTCCGGGTGTCCCTCTGTCACAGATTCTGATGTAAATAATAATCTTTCCATTGCTTCTCCTTTCCTGATTACCGGTCTTCTGCCGGCAGATATCACTTTCCCTTCGGATTGTCTTTATCCGGGTGAACTTTATATCTCCATTCCGAATAAACGAAAACAGCCCGCATAAGCGGACTGTCAGTGTATCGTAACAATCCTCTTATTGTTCGATTGCTCGCTCAGGTTGGCACCTTCCTTACAAGGGGTTGCCGCAGCTTCACAGATCCTTTGTATCTCCACTGCTCTGAATAAGAGAAAGTCTGTCTTTTTATTATTTGTTCCAGTAAATGACTTTACATGGTACTGCCGAAAATGTCAATAGAATTTACAGGATTTCTAAAATTTTGCGTAACAGCCGCGGTAAGCGCGGCGTGCGGTTTTGCGAATGGCGCGGGCTGAACTGTTACACTTCATCCTCATAATCTCATTCTCCCTGGGTTATTTCCGTGATAACGCCGCTGTCATCAATCTGTACATTCGGCGAGAGTCCCTCCAGAAA
>CALWFY010000093.1 GCA_944377775.1 uncultured Mediterraneibacter sp. | reverse complement strand
TTTGCAGTATATCATGGGGCATAAGAATATTACTATGACATTGGGATATTATGCTCATGGATCAGCAGAGTCAGCAAGGGCAGAAATGAAAGAATTAGACGTTTGGAACGGTTGATTTTACTACTTAATTTACTACTTTGTAAGAGATTTTTAAACTGGATTATCTATTTTAGTGGGGGGCCGGATGTAGAGTTACAATAGATGTGACACCTGATACTATACAAAGACGGTTGAATCCTATAGAATGTTAATCGCTAAACAAACAATCTATGAAAAGGATGATCAACCGTCATGAATACAATAACACATTCCCAACGATATTTGCCACATGAACTTTCCACAAAATTTTATGCTGTTAAACTTTATCGTACCGGCGTTGGGATATCTTTTGTCTGCAGACGTTACTCCTACGATGAAATAAAAGATTTCCTGAAACGGGCTGTTCTCTACTTCGGCTATCAGCCCCGGATTCTCCAGACGGATAATGGCAGCGAATTTACACATCTCCGGAAAACTTCCAGAATACATCCGTTAGATATGCTGTGTAAGGAACTTGGAATCTGTCACAAAAGAATCCAGCCCAGAACGCCTTGGCATAACGGGAAAGTGGAGCGGAGCCACCGGAACGATCAGGAGCGTTTTTATAACTTCCTGTCTTTCTACAGTTACAAGGACCTACTGATACAAACAAAACGCTATCTGAATCGTTCCAATAACATTCTGATGCAGGTGCTGGGATGGAAATCGCCTTTATCTTTCCGCCTCACTGATCTCTTTCATTACCCGAATCAGTAGCATTTCCATAAACCGCTCTTCTTTGATATTGCCTGTTAATTCCCTGAAATAAATTCCCTTTGCCGTTTTCAGATATACACGGATATGATCACTGTTATAAAACTCTGTATTTTCTGTCAGCTCCATTACAGGAAGCACCTGATCCCTGTATTCAGGATACAGACTGTAAACCTTTTTCTCCGATTAACCTGTTATCCATTTCAAATCGACCCTTTCACCTCTTAATCCGTTTATATATTCCGTTAACCTCCTGATAGCGTTTCCCATTGATAACTTTATAAAAAGCAATCTCTGTTTTTAAAACACTCTCTAGTTTTTCTATCGAATCGCACATATCCCTCGCAGTGAGTTTATTGCTGTATTCAGCCAATTGCACCAGGGCAATATAGGCTCCGTCATCTTTCGTTATTCTGATATTAAAAGAATTAAATTCACTTTCAAAATGTATTGTATAACCCCCGGGTACATACCGGAATCTCAGCATAAACCATCCGTGATGATTCCATGCGGATTTTTCCTCTTCCAGTAGCATATTATCTCCACACTGCCGCTGTATTTCTTTTTTTTACATATGGAAGAGCCTCACGCCCTGACATATAGTTATCTGACTGCATGCCATAAATCACTTAATTAATAAACAGCTCTTCTCTCTTTTTAAAATAAATGTAATTCAGAGGAATAACGATACCGGCACCAATGAGTGTCCCCAGCACTGCCCCCGATATGAGTACCAGGCTCTCTCCCGGAGCGTATGGGGATATCGCTCCTGTCACTGCCATTGCCGCAAATGTATAAATCAGGCTGATCACGCTTCCAACTGTCACAAATCCGATATACAGTACAGGGGCATTTTTCCTATAATGGGCCAGTTTCTGCCGGACAACGATTGCCCCTGCCATCAAACCGAGACACACGATACCATAGATCACATCCACGACTTTAAGCCCTGGGGCAACATAGTATACCAGTTCAGCGTCTCCGTCGTATTGCAAGCCGAAAATACTTGAAATCGCGGTGAACAGCATAATAACTGCATTGGCAAACAACTGAAAATAGATAAGAAACTTAAACCACTTCATAGGATATTCTGCTGCCGAGCTCACTGATCTGTACGCACTCTCCGGCATCGGATTTATCACCTGCTGTCCGCTTTGCTCAGGAGTCTCCGTATTTTCAATACTCCGGCCGCAATTTATACAAAACTTACCGCCCTCCGGTATCTCTTTCCCACAAAATCTACAAAACATACGCACTTTTCTCCTATTCTAAGGACTCCATTTCCATTGATTCAACAAGACCACTGCCGGCTTCTATATCTATTGAGCATCCCTTGGAGTAGCTGTCTCCGTCATACCAGTCATACGAATTGCCATACTCCGGGTCCTCATAAGTATCATCCGGCTCGCCGTAAGCTGCAAGCACATCCGCCTCTGCCGAACCAATCTGGATGCCTCCCGGGAAAATAACCGTCAGGCCTCCATCTTCCAAATCATAAGAATCTACAGTAATTCTGCCTACTAAACAATCCTTAACCTCAATGGCGCTGTCCGTAGTATTATACATAGTTACCATAATCTCGCTGCCGTTTTCATTCATAAACCATACCAGCTCATACTCACCTGCATTGACCACATAATTTTCCGGAGTATAGTCAGTATCCAGCGCCACTCCCGCTGCCTCAAGGTCTGCCATCGTACAGGGAAGCGTCACAACCGTATCATTGATCTGAACTGTATAGCTCTCCCAGCTTTCTCCCAGTCCTTCGCCCGGCTCCACCTGTACTGCCGGCGTCACAGAACTCGTGTCATCCCCAAAGTCATCAAGAAGACCTGAACTGTCCTCCGCTGCTTCAAGTGCCTCATCCGGAATAACAATTTCCTCTATACTGTCATATTCTGTAAACACGATTTCCATATAACATTCCTGCGCTGTCACACCGGAATCTGCCATCATTGTATCAAATGTATCCGTCAGGTCAAAGGAAATGCGCGCCGGCAGAATACTGTCCCTGTAAATGTCGATATCACACGGGAATACCATATCAGAAACAACATCCTCGCTCAGCCCGTATCCCGAGAAGGAATCCATCATATTGCTCTGCAGCATTTCTGAGAACATCTCTCCATCCAGCTCACCTGTAAGTTCAAAGCATTCTTTTCCCTCTACATCAACAAGGTCTTCTTCCAGTTTGAACCGGTCCGCATACTCTTCTATATCCCCGGTCATGCGGTCCACCTCGCCCAGCGTTTTCGTCTCATCAGCGATTTCTTTTGTCCACTCGTTTTCCATCAGCGTATAGGTCACATACTGGTCGCCTTCTTTCTCGGAATACATTTCCATCTCTGTTGAAAGGCTGCTTCCGCTCATCTCCAAACTTAAATCCCCTTTTGCGTAGGACATCTCAGGCTCCACAGTGGATTCTATATCCATGGTCATTCCGATGCCAAGCTCCTCTCCCGCGCTTTCCATCCTCATCTGCAGGTCTAATTTCATCAGCACAGATTCTATCGCCCCTGCATTATCCGTCATATCTTTTAACAGATTTTCCGGTGTCGCCTTCGTCTTCCCTCCACATCCCGACAGCAGTGTTGCTGTCATTGCTGCCGCCATTCCCATTGCAGCCAGTCTCTTTTTCTGTTTGTTCATACCTTTTCCCTCCTTGTATTTAATATTCATCTGTAAGGCAGATGATACCCATCCAATAACAGCCGCCCAATCTCCCGGAGCCGTATTGGTTAATAACATTTTCAGCGATCTCCATGAACTTTTATCCCGCCTTCAGGTTTCATTGTCCCACTATTATTTTCCAAAATATGCTACAATTAGGTCTACCATCCTGTCATAACTCTTCACTCCGTCTGCCTGTCCATTCACTTTCAGGTAAGTATCATTAATCTTGTCCGCTGTATCAGATATGGAGCCCTCATAGGCATCCCAAAACGCACTGTTTGCCGCCAGATCCGGCTCTGCCCCTCCATCCAGAACATTTCTTACTTCCTGCCATCTTTCGTAATCCGTTCTGTACAGAGCATTCATGCAATATATCCATCCCGACAAGTATCCGCTGTATTTAAAATCCGTCCGATCTGCTTCCACACATGCAAGAAACGCGATGAAATTCGCCTCTTCTTCCTGCATAAACCCCCTCAGGTGGGAAAGCTCGTGACACGCGGTAAAGGGAATATTATACGCAGTCATATCGCCGTTATAATTTGCCTCCACTGTAAATGGTGAATACACCCCTGTCAGCCCCTGAAAAGACAGAATTTCTGACACTATTAATTTTTTAGGCTGAGGATAGTATCCATCCAATACAGGAAATTTTTCGCCAAGATTCTGCATGGCTTCCACCGCGGCCGCCCCCTCCGGCGCCTCAAGCTGCATCACACCGTTCTCATCACGCTCAACTTCATTGACAAGCGCCTTCACTTCGTCTGTAAGCCAGAGACAAATCTCCTGTAACTCCTGCGCGGTATATTGATATGTCACAATTCCCTCTTCCTCGGAAAAGGACTGCCTGCGGTAATTGATTCCGCAGCAGACAGTATAAAGAAATGCCAGAATTCCAACTGCAAGAAGCACTTTAGACAGCCAGGATATTATAATCTGCGCTGTTCCTTCCCAGACGGAACCACGCCCCTTCCGGATGAGCTTTGCAAACATAATTCCCAGTGATACACCAAATACAATAAGAAGTATGTATACCCCAATCTCTGACACGGAAAAAGGAAGAAGTCCCCACATTCGTCCCAGGCTTGCCACCAGCAGGGGATACACCGTCTCAGTATACCACTCGGCAAAGTCCGGCGCCTGTGCAGAAAGCACCATCAACGCTGCGCTTATGACAAGAAGTACCACCGCTGCTGCCAGCCTGATCCCACTATTGCGCCCCTTGTTTCCTGTTTTTTCTCTTCGGACCCATCTCTTCATCCACTTGTACCTCTTCTGCCTTATTCTTCATCCTGCCGTACAAAAAACAGACTCATTATTATTTGTATGAATTTTTTTTATTATACTTGTTTTTTCTGTTATGGGCAACGCATAAAGCTATATTACCTGAATTTTCTGCTTATATATGCTGTCTTCATGAATTTCGGAACAAGTCTCAAGGCAGCAAAAAGGATACTGCAAAATACAAAATATCCGCAGAACTATGCTGCGTAAGAGGCAGAAGGCATAGCACAATGCCCCCAAGCCACAATGCAGTCATAATTCTGCGGATATCATATGCAATATTTCCATTATATAAAAGCGCTTTTTACTCTTTGGTCCAACGATGTACAGAATCTGTTCCCGGAACGCGTATCTCCATTGCATTGCCATCGTCTTCCAGAGTATATTCATACTCCAGTGCCCCTCCGGATACCGCAATGTTAAAGAGCAGGGTGCCCTCGGAATCTACCACAACACTGTATGTACCTTCTGTATCCGGCCCATCAGAATCTTTGATCTCCAACTGAAAATCATCTTTGAAAACATACTTGTTTCCACTTTCGTCCGTCCACTCGCCCACAATTCCTGCGGCGCGCTCATCCGTCATATCCAAAAATTCCAGGTCAGCCGGCAGCAGCCATATATCTTCCCCTTTATTCAGAGAAGTAAGATTCAGCCCATATCCTGTCGTGTCCGCTGAAATAGCATATAATTCCTCTGCCCCGTCCATCATAATCTGCAGTGTAATATGCTTTTCATCATCAAATCCGCATTTGAATGTAAGAGCCTCCCCGTTTTTAGTTCCTGTGCCGTCCTCATTCAATACATACATATCTTCACTGTCCGCCACTCTCCATGTCTTTGCGATCGTCTTTGTCACTGTCTCACTGGGCAGACTTACGCCGTCCACGTTTTCCTGCATTTCACTTGCATACTGATCCACATCCTCTGTGGTAGATTCTCCTGCCTTTTCCTCCCCGCTGCATCCTGTCATAAAAAATGCTGCTGCAAAAATCAATACTAAAAATGTTTTTTTCATAGTTGTCCTTCTCCAATACATTTTTATGTCCTGTCCCATTGTACACTATTCTGTACTCTGAGTACAGTTATTTTTTCCAGCCCCTCCCCAAGCTCTAAAGCTGACGCTTTATCGCTCACGGGCTTCGCTTCTTCTATGTCATTCGCACTGCGAGCTCTAAAGCTAGCGCTTTATCGCTCACGGGCTTCGCCCTATGAAAGAAAAGGGAGAGGAATCTGCCCTTATGCAAGCATAAACAGATTCCTCTCCCTTTTCTTTCGCAGTGCTCATTGCCAACGTGGAGAATACGAGAGTCGAACTCGTGACCTCCTGCTTGCAAGGCAGGCGCTCTCCCAACTGAGCTAATCCCCCAAAAATGTTCCCGAGAACTCCTATAAGATACCATATCCCCGGGAAACTGTCAATATATTTTTTCATCTGTCATCCCATATCGGAACCCGTCCAAATTATCTCTGCACTGCGGCATCCCCGGATATCCCGAATACTAGAATCCCAGCAGCCTGATGAGAAGTGGATTTGTCTCATACATAAACCGGAGGATGCTGCTCTTCTCCATCATTTCAAAGCATGCTGCTCCGACCTCTGTGGTGTAAGTCAGCGTCATGACCAGGAAACCGATCCACACAATCACCAGCGCGAGCAACAGCCCCAGCACGCCTCCTGCAATATGATTCACCAGACCGAGCACCGGAAGTTCTCCGATGATATTCACTGCAAACATCAGCGCTTTTACAATGATGATGGCCAACAGGAATGTCACAAGGAACGACACCAGGTGCAGTATCTGCCTTGACAGATACCCTGCCACATATTCAGGGAAACTCTCTGCTTCCAGTTCAGCATAGATCGTACTGTTATTATTTTCTAGGAGCTGATCTTTCAAAAACTGAGGAAGCGGAGCGCTTTCAATTTCTCTGATCTGTGTATCTTTCGGTATTTCACCGACCGCATTCATGATGTCCTCAGCAGTAATACCCAGCATTTCCCAATCCAGATTTTCCAGATTCTGAAGCTGCTCCGGAGTGAGTTCTTCCAGCGGAGTCCCGCTCAAATCCATCTGCGCGATCTGCTCCCCTGCTATCTCCGGCATAAATGCTTCCGCAACCTTCTTCTCCATAAAATCATCCACCGGTGTATATTTCGCAAGCGCATCCGCCACATAGGGCGAGAGCACCAGCACTATAATCAGGGTTAAAATCGTTGAAAGAAGGGAAATTCCCAGTTTTAGGAATCCTCTTATATACCCCGCCACAACGCAGACAATAAAAACTATTGCAACAATAATCAAAAGCCAGTTATTCATAGTATCTCCTATTTCGTCAGATAAATCACTCTCAACTCATCGACGCTCATCACATAGTACTTGTTTATTCCACGCGCCCGGAAAATTTCCAGTGCATCCACTTTAATGTCTCCGTCAAACTTTATAATTCCGGTTGTCGTCATGATACAGCATCTGCTTCCCTCAAACATGATAACCTCATCACCGCTGATCTTCACATTGCTGTACTTTCCGGGAATCTCTCTGCTGATCACCTGGTCGCCAAGCCGATTGTACAAACACAGCTCATAGCCGGACTTCTCCTGATTCAGAAGAATAAATCCGATATACTTGTCCGAATGGAATACGCTCTGTATCTCCTGATCCAGCTCAACCTCTTTCACTTTTTCAGGACTCTCTGTTCCCCTGTATATGACAAATCGGTTGTCGCCCACAACCACGGAACGATCGTCTCCCATAAAAAAGATATCCGCCATCACCGTATTGCTGTACTCATCCGAACAGACAATATTGTCCGTTTTCTCCTGCCCGGTCTTTCCGAAATTATAATATATAACTTTGGATTTAAGCGCTGCTCCCGACGTATACAGATAAGATACTGCCAGTGTATTTCCATCATCCGACATTTCCATGGCAGCCGGATATCCCGTCGTACTCACTGTCACCTGCTGTTCTACAAGGATATTCCCTGTTGCATCATAGGAGATGATTTTCGGCGAATTTTCGTTTTTCAGGACCGCACTCACAATACCCTGGTCTGAAACAGCGATCTTCTCAATGGGAAGCGTTGTCTCGATCTCCCCTTTGAGTCCTTCTCTGGAAAATACCAGAATACTGTTGCCCCCGTTATCTGCCACAGCAAACGCTTCTTCTTTCACCTCAATAGTCGGATTCTGTATCTGCGTGGGCTGTATCCACTGCTCCTCATTCTTTTTGTTTAGGAAAACAACCCCGTCCCTGTTATAACGGACAATCCCGTCCGCAAACTGCGCATAACTGCTCGTATCCGATATATTGCTCGGGTAATCTTCAGAAACCCTTGCCCGTATATATGTCTGATTTTTTAAAAGAAGATAGGTCCCGCACGCTGCAAGAATAATGAGAACCAGCAGCACACTTACTCTGCGTACCTTTTCAAAACGGAACTTCCGTACCTTGTGCTTTATTTTACTCAGATCATCCGGGGGCGTTAATATCTTAAAAGGTATTTTTTTCTTTTGCGCCATATGACTCCCCTTATCTTTACTCTTCTGCCGAGCATGTCGCGGTCTGTGTCCACTCACCTCCCGCTCATTAACGCACATTATATCATGATTTTATGGTAATAGCAATTTCTGACCCACATAAATCAGATTTCCGTCCGTGATCCCGTTCATTTTACAGATGGCGTCCACATGAGTAACATCGCCGTACATTTTTCTGCTTATGATCGCAAGAGTATCCCCCTCCTCAACAATATATACCCCGTCGCTTCCGTTTTCCCCTTCCGACGAAACAGCTTGTTCATTCTGGGAACCGGCAGAATCCATCTCTGTCCCAGATCCGGTTTCCGCTCTGGTCTCCTGTGCCGAATCTCCGCTTCCTGCCGCCTGTATATCTTCCGGCTGCTCTTTATCCCCTGTATCCGTCTCCAGGGTATCCCCGGCTTGTCCTTCCTTATCTTCTGCCTCTCCCGGCTGTTCCTCTGTCACAGCTGTGACAGCGCCGCTTGTCTCTCTCGTCTCCACGGTATCAGTTTTCCCGGTCAAGGTATCCAGCGTATTCTGTACGGATTTCATTCGGTCAAAACTGTGGATCATGGACACACCCATAATGATCATGACCAGTACCAGGCAGGCGCTGGCAGCATACATCAGACCTCCTGACCTTCTGCTTTTCTGGCGCTCCCCCCGCTTTCTAACCAGATCACGAAAGTCCTTCGCAGCTCTGTCCTCAACAGTCTCCGTGGGAAATACCCCATTTTTTTTTCGACTGGAGATCATATAATTCTGCATACACGGATTTTTTTCATAATAAGTGTAATGCCCGCCGATCTCCATTAAATCATTCATTTTATGTACATAGTATGTCTCTTCCTTCTCTACAGGATCTTTCATAATAAAAACCGTATTTTTCTTCGGGAAAGATTTCTTGTGGAGCTTGACAGTCGATGCTTCGGGAATCAGCGGGACTCCCGGATGCGCCACGAACCACCCCAGCATCTCCCCATCCTCAAAATACTGCTTGCAATCTTCATACGCATGTTTCCATGTACTCTCGTCAATCACATATTCATTACCTGACATTTTCAGATCATGCATCTGGATTGCTCCGTATATGTAAACATATTCCTCCTCTGTGCCCGGCTGTATATCTCCGACAAGGAACGCGCCCATCGGCCCTTTTCCCGCCTTTTCACACTTTTCGCACAACTGGGCAAAAAATGTGTCTACATAATCCTCCACATAAATCTTGGGAGTATCGCTCACATTTCCTATCTGTCTGACGTTTTTGGGTAACTGTCTTTCCATTTATACTCACCTCTGCTTAAAATTTTTTCTAAGCATAGCACATGGAATTAGCTGAATTTATCAGTTGATGTCAGTTGCGTTCGACAAAAAAGAGGCTGGAAAATACATTTTTCTTATACAGATAAATAGCCGAAAGTATTTAAAATCTTACTTTCTATAATATACGATATCCGCAGGTGTATCAAAGCGGCAGGCACTTCCGACAGGGAGCTTTTACCGCAGCTGCAAAATACAGGTTTGCTGACTTGAATAAATAAGTTACCGGCAGATGTATCATATAAGCAAAACTTTAAGTGAAAGCGTTCTGAAAAGCATTTGAAGAGGATGTTAAATACGGACTGATGGAGACCCTTTGGTCGAACATCAGTCCGTATTGTTACAGCCGCCCAAATCTTTGAAGTAAAGCGGAACGGTTTTGCGATATGATGCATCTTCCGGTAACGTATCTTAATCTATGTCACAAAGATGTATTTTCCAGATTCTACATGAATTTTTTTATTCTTTCATAGATACTGTCTGTATCCAGTCCATATTTCACCAGCAGTTCTGCCGCCGGTCCGGACTCGCCGTACACATCGTTGATTCCGATTTTCATCACCTGCGTGGGAACCTTTTCTGAAAGCACATCGCAGACCGCACTTCCCAGACCGCCGATCACGGAATGTTCCTCAACTGTAACAACTTTTCCACATTCCTCGGCTGCCGCAATAACAAGCTCTTTGTCAAGAGGTTTGATGGTATGAATGTTGATAATCTTTGCATCAATCCCGTCTTTTGCAAGCTTTTCAGCCGCCTTGAGACAATTATTTACCGGAAGTCCTGTGGCAATGACAGCCACATCTTTTCCTTCTCTAAGCACCACGCCTTTTCCCAGCTCAAATTTATAATCCGGCCGGTCATTGATCACCGGCACTGCCAGACGTCCAAATCTTAAATACACCGGACCGTTGTGCTCGTACGCCGCGCGAACCGCTGCCTTTGCCTCCACATCATCCGAAGGGTTAATCACAACCATTCCCGGGATCGTCCTCATCAGCGCAATATCCTCATTACACTGATGCGTGGCGCCGTCCTCTCCCACAGAAATTCCCGCGTGAGTCGCACCGATTTTCACATTAAGATGCGGATAGCCCACTGAGTTCCTCACCTGCTCGTATGCCCGGCCTGCCGCGAACATTGCAAATGAACTTGCAAACGGCACTTTTCCTGCTGCCGCAAGCCCTGCTGCCACACCGATCATATTACTCTCCGCGATACCACAGTCGATGAAGCGCTTCGGATATGCCTTTTTAAATATGCCGGTCTTTGTAGCTGCCGCAAGGTCTGCATCCAGCACGACAATATCCTCATGTTGAGCGCCAAGCTCAGCCAGCATATTCCCATAGCTGTCTCTTGTTGCGATCTTCTTTACATCTGACATAACGCTTCACCTTCTTTCTCCAAATCCTGCATTGCGATTTTATATTCATCATCATTAGGCGCTTTTCCGTGCCATCCAGACTGATTCTCCATAAAAGAAACACCTTTGCCTTTGACGGTTTTTGCAATAATAGCAACAGGCTGTCCTTTCACGGTCTTTGCCTCTTTAAACGCGGCGTCGATCTGATCAAAATCATTTCCGTCAATATTGATCACATGGAAATTAAACGCTTCGAATTTTTTATCAATCGGGTACGGGGAATTGACGTCATCAATAGCCCCGTCAATCTGAAGATTATTATTGTCCACAATCACGACAAGATTATCCAGCTTGTGATGTGCTGCCAGCATGGCTGCCTCCCACACCTGACCTTCCTGTATCTCGCCGTCGCCGAGCAGAGTATATACTCTGTAATCTGCATTCGAAAGCTTTGCTGCAATCGCCATACCTACGGCGGCAGAAATTCCCTGACCCAGAGAGCCTGAAGACATGTCCACTCCCGGAATATGCTTCATATCCGGGTGTCCCTGCAGATAAGAACCCATGTGACGGAGCGTCTTAAGGTCCTCCTTCGGAAAATATCCCCGCTCAGCCAGAGCAGAATACAGCCCGGGCGCAGTATGTCCTTTCGACAGCACAAACCTGTCTCTGTTCTCCATTTTCGGATTCTTGGGATCAATGTTCATCTCCTCAAAATACAGATATGTGAAAATATCTGCCGCAGATAAAGAACCGCCCGGATGTCCGGCTTTTGCACTGTGAACTGCTGTCACGATGTCCTTGCGGACTTCATTTGCAGTTTTCATCAACCTTAACTTGTCCATTCGTGTCTCCTTTTCTGAATTTCTAATTTCTTTATTCTCCAAATACGGCAATATAATCTTCCTGAAATTTCTTAATGCCTACATCTGTCAGAGGGTGCTTCGTCATCTGCTCTATGACTTTATACGGCACAGTAGCAATGTCCGCGCCTGCCAGCGCACAGTCTGTAATATGCATGGGGTTGCGCACACTTGCGGCAATAATCTCTGTCTCAATGCCTGCTACAGCAAAAATCTCCGCAATCTCCTGCACTAACTCTACGCCGCTTACAGAAATATCGTCCAGCCTTCCAAGGAAGGGAGATACATATGTGGCCCCTGCTCTTGCGGCCAGAAGCGCCTGATTCGCAGTAAATATCAGAGTGACATTTGTCTTGATTCCCTCAGCTGAAAGGGTTTTTACCGCCTTAAGTCCCTCTACAGTCATCGGAATCTTGACCACCATGTTGGGATGAATTCTGGCGATCTCCCTCCCCTCTTTTATCATGCCCTCTGCATCCGTTGTAGTGGCTTTCACCTCTCCGCTGATCGGCCCGTCCACAATGGAGGCAATCTCCGCGATCACTTCCTCGAACGCCCTTCCCTCTTTCGCAATAAGAGACGGATTAGTTGTAACTCCGCAGATCACACCCATGTCATTTGCTTTTCTAATATCATCTACATTTGCCGTGTCAATAAAAAATCTCATTTTTGCTCCTCCTTGACTGTGAACAAAGTTCTCTTACCTGCCTTGATTATATCGGTTAACAAAATACCGGTCAACTTTTTTCTGTCCCCGGAAACTGCCCTCTCCGCTAAAGCTCCGTTCTTCCCTCCAGCGCACGCAGAAGGGTTACTTCATCTATATATTCCAGATCCCCTCCCACCGGTACGCCGCTGGCGATCCTGCTGACCTTGATCCCAGCCGGTTTGATGAGCTTACTGATGTACATTGCTGTTGTTTCACCCTCCAGGCTTGAATTAGTTGCAATGATTACCTCATCCACATCTCCCTGAAGCCGTTCCATCAGTTCTTTCAGGCGAATATCTCCCGGACCGATCCCCAGCATCGGGGAGATCGCCCCGTGAAGAACATGATACACCCCGTTATATTTCCCGGTCTTTTCATATGCAGCCAGATCCCGCGGCGTCTCCACTACCATGATTGTCTTTTTATCCCGGTCAGGATTACTGCAGATCGGACAGATTTCTCTGTCCGTAAGCGTGCAGCATACCTCACAGTATCTGACATTCTTCCGCGCCTCCACGATGGCCTGCGCCAGCCCCTCCGCCTGGTCCACTGGCATGTTGATCACATGAAACGCCAGACGCTGCGCCGACTTACTTCCGATTCCCGGAAGCCGTGAAAATTCCTCGATTAACCGGCTGATCTGATTACTATAATAATCCATTTGTCACTGCACTCCTGTCACCACATTCAAAAAGGGGACATCCATGACGGTCCCCTTTTCGATTAAATACTAAATTTTTCGCAACTTACCTAAAACATTCCCGGAATTCCACCGCCAAGTCCGCCTGTTAGCTTGGACATGGCTGCTCCTGTCTCCTCTTCTACCTGGCGGAGCGCTTCATTTGTAGCTGCCACGATCAGGTCTTCCAGCATTTCAATGTCCTCAGGATCAACGACTTCTTCAGCCAGCTTCACTTTCAGTATCTCTCTTTTACCGGATACAGTCACCTCAACCGCACCGCCGCCTGCTGCTGCCGTAAATTCTTTGGTTTCCAGCTCTTTTTGCTGTTCTTCCATCTGGCGCTGCATCCGCTGCGCCTGTTTCATCAGGTTTGCCATGTTTCCCGGCATTCCGCCGCCCGGGAATCCGCCTCTCTTTGCCATATTAATCCTCCACTGTTATCTCCATATTGATCTTCTGTTCTATGTCAACAAATGTATCTTCAAAATGTCTTCCGTCTTCCACATGCCGCACTTCGACTTCCACTTTCTTGCCGATCTTTTCTTCGATCAGCCCTTCCAGTTCCCCCACATGATCTTCCCGTCCGACCACACTGGCCGCCAGGGCGTCCGGCAGCACTATGAGCAGCCGGTTATCTCCGCCAAGGCTTAAGCGGGCCTTTTTAAGATATCCTCTGACCATGCCTGAAGCCCCGTCTGCAATAGACCGGAAGTTTTTCACCACTTCCTGCACATCCTCCGGAACTGCGCTGGGAAGCTTAAGTTTCTCTCTTCCTCCCAAACTGCCGTCAAAACCGCTGCCTGCACCGCCATTCACATACACGACCCGCTCCTGCACATTTGCTGCAGCCTCCATGCCTTTCTCGACTTTTTCTTCTATAGCGCGAATACGCTCTAATAACGAATCCTGATCAGGCTCCATGGCCGGCGTACACAGTTTGATCAGCGCCACCTCCAGCATAACTCTTTTCTGGGTGGCATATTTTAACTGACCTGACAGTTCAGAAAAAATGCGGATATAGCGGAACAGCATATCCGGCTCTATCATCTGCGCCTCCTCTTTCAGCTGCTCCATATTTTCTGTCGATACATCCAGAACATCCTCTATATTATCAGAAGTTTTTACGAGAAGCAAGTTGCGAAGATACCAGGTAAAATCCACTGCAAGCTGGCTCAATTCCCGTCCCTGCATGACCAGTTCTTCTACCACATCCAGGGCGCCGGATACATCCCGGTCAATCACCTTTCGGAGCAGCCGGCTGAACACATCCGTATCCACGGCTCCCAGCACCTCCAGCACATTGTCATATATAAGCTTCTGCCCCAGATAGAACGCGATACACTGATCCAAAAGGCTCAGCGCATCACGCATGGATCCGTCCGCAGCCTTGGCAATATACTTAAGCGCTTTATCTTCCACCTCCACACCCTCTGCGTCCATAAGCTCCCGCATCCGGTCAGTGATGGTTTCAATACTGATCCGCTTAAAATCATAGTGCTGACATCTTGACAAAATGGTTATGGGAATCTTGTGCACCTCCGTGGTCGCAAGAATAAAAATCACATATTCCGGCGGCTCCTCCAACGTTGTTAACAGCGCATTAAACGCACCTATGGAAAGCATATGAACCTCATCGATGATATAGACCTTGTACCGTCCTTCTGTGGGACGATAGGCCACCTCTTCACGAATCTCGCGGATATTGTCCACACCATTGTTGGAGGCTGCGTCGATCTCTATTACATTCATAGAAGTTCCGGCCGCAATCGACCTGCACATATCACACTCCCCACAGGGGCTTCCATCCACAGGATGTTCGCAGTTCACCGCCCTGGCGAATATTTTTGCCACAGTTGTCTTTCCGGTCCCTCTTGTCCCGCAGAACAGATATGCATGCCCGATACGGTTCGCCTTAATCTGATTCTGTAATGTCGTGATAATATGATCCTGCCCCTTGACGTCTGCAAACTGTGCAGGGCGGAACTTTCTGTAAAGTGCCGTATATGACATGTATCACACCTCTTGCTTTTTATTTCTCTTACTCATCCCCAAAGCTGATGCCGATCATGCGCGCTTCCTTGATCAGTCCGCATTTCGGGTCAACCGTCTTAAGTTTTCCCGCAACTTCTTCCAGGGGAACTTTTGTCGTCTCGCCGCCTTTCATTGCGACCATATATCCGAACTTTCCTTCCAGGATAAGCTCCGCTGCCTTGGCCCCCACTCTTGTGGCAAATACTCTGTCATAAGCGCAGGGCCCGCCGCCTCTTTGTGTATGTCCCGGGACAGTAATGCGGACTTCTTTATCCGTCTCTTTCTGAATCTGCTCGGCCAGCTCATAGGCGATGGACGGATATTTCCTTTTCGCCAGCTTCTCTTTGTATTCTTTCTTCTTTAATTTCGCATCCTCTTTGGAGATAGCCCCTTCTGCTACCGCAAGGATCGTGAAAGGCTTGCCTGCTTTGGAGCGGCCCTCGATCACCTTTGCAATGGATTTGATATCATACGGGATCTCCGGAAGCAGAATAATGTCAGCGCCGCCGGCAATACCTGCGTGCAGGGTAACATGTCCCACCTTATGTCCCATCACTTCGATAATAAATACGCGGCTGTGTGAAGTTGCGGTCGTATGAATACGGTCGATCGTGTCTGTGGCAATGTCTACCGCGCTCTGGAAACCAAACGTCATTTCTGTTCCCCAGAGATCATTGTCAATGGTTTTGGGAAGCGTGATGATATTTAACCCTTCTTCTCTGAGAAGATTTGCTGTCTTGTGCGTTCCGTTTCCTCCCAGGATAATCAAGCAGTTTAAATTCAGCTTGTGGTATGTATGCTTCATAGCCTCCACCTTGTCAAGCCCATCCTTATCCGGTACTCTCATCAGTTTAAACGGCTGCCTGGATGTACCCAGGATCGTGCCTCCCCGGGTCAGGATTCCGGAAAAGTCTCTGGTTGTAAGCATGCTGAAATCTGCATAAATCAGTCCCTTGTATCCGTCCTTGAAGCCATAGATTTCCACATCACTGCATTTTGAGGAAATTCCCTTTACCACACCCCGCATCGCTGCATTAAGAGCCTGACAGTCTCCGCCGCTTGTCAACATTCCGATTCGTAACATAATCACACTTCCTCCTTTATCCTGCCGGCTTCCGCTTTCCTCCGCATTTTCTCTGTTGATTCACCCTGAACGCAGATAAGCAGCCGGCATTCTCCGACTGCTTATTATTATACCCCATTTCTCAAAGTGGAACAAGAAATTTCACTGTCCCCGCTTTATAGTCTCTTAAGAAGTTCTTCTCTTTCTTTTTCAAATCCCGGTTTTCCGAGCAGGGCGAACATGTTTTTCTTGTAGCTCTCAACTCCCGGCTGGTTGAACGGATTAACGCCGAGTAAATATCCGCTCACACCGCAGGCAAATTCAAAGAAATAGAATAACTGTCCCAGATAATATTCATTCTGCTCCGGAATCTTCACCATCAGATTCGGAACATTTCCATCCGTGTGTGCCAGGATGGTACCGTTCATCGCACTCTTGTTAATAAAGTCAACATTCTTTCCGGCAAGATAGTTCAGGCCGTCCAGGTCAACAGGCTCCTCATTGATAACGATCTCTTCTCTGGACTTCTCCACATTAAGAACCGTCTCAAACAGGATTCTGTTTCCATCCTGAATAAACTGTCCCATAGAATGAAGGTCTGTCGTTAAGTCTACGGATGCCGGGAAGATACCTTTCTGATCCTTGCCCTCGCTCTCTCCGTAGAGCTGTTTCCACCACTCAGACACATAGTGAAGGCTTGGCTCATAATTTGCCAGCACTTCCACAGTCTTGCCCTTGCGCAGCAGGATGTTCCTAATTGCTGCATACTGCATTGCGTCATTGTCTGCAAAATCATTCTCAAGCGCTGCCTTTCTTCCGGCTGCCGCACCCTCCATCAGTTTGTCGATGTCTGCACCGCTGACTGCGATCGGAAGCAGGCCGACAGCTGTAAGGACTGAGAAACGGCCGCCCACATCATCCGGCACGACAAAAGATTCATACCCTTCCTCTGTAGCCAGATTCTTAAGCGCTCCTCTTGCTTTGTCTGTGGTTGCATAAATTCTTTTTGCGGCTTCTTCTTTGCCGTATTTTTTCTCTAACAGTTCTTTAAATACACGGAAGGCGATCGCCGGCTCGGTAGTCGTTCCTGATTTTGAGATCATATTAATGGAGAAATCTCTGTCTCCGATCACGCCGATCAAATCTTTGATGTAGGTGCTGCTGATGCTGTTTCCCACATAATAGATTTCCGGAGATTTTCTGATCTCTTTGGAGACTACATTTGCAAAGGAATGTCCAAGAAACTCGATCGCTGCCCTCGCCCCAAGGTAGGAGCCGCCAATTCCGATCACCAGCAGTACATCTGAATCCTCGCGAATTTTTTCAGCCGCCTTTTTGATCCGGTCGAATTCTTCCTTATCATAATCCACCGGCAGATCAATCCATCCCAGGAAATCATTCCCTGCCCCGGTTTTTGCCAGAAGCTTGTCTTTAGCCTGAGCGGCAAGTTCGCTCATGTACTGCATCTCATGTTCCTGCACAAAACCGCATGCTTTTGAATAGTCGAATGTTACTTTGCTCATCGTTATCCTTCCTCTCTGATATCACTGTTATCATTTGAAGCCGATGCCGGTATTTAAGGCATCTGATACTTTATGCCTATTTTACCAAATCCATATATCTTATTCAAGGTTATGCAAGAAACTCTTCCAGTATCTGCCGGATCGCTTCCTCCCTCAGCGCAGTTCGCTCCTGTTCATCCGCGCTTTGTGAAGCCCCATTCTGTGAAATCGGGCTTTTGGCGGAAGCTGCTTTCACTGCCTGCCTTGCGGCATCTCCGCTCCGGGCATCCCGCGGCTCTCCCTCAATATTGATCGAGAGAGCGTCCTGCTTTGAACCGGAAGCCATCTGTTCTGTCTGTGCCTCCCGGGCGCCCGCAGCACCGGCTGCAGCAGTTTCTGCGGTCTGCTCTTTTATTTCACGCGCATCATATGCCGATTTTCCGGCGCGTCCCGCTCTTACCTGGTTCCCTGCATCTTCCTGCTCGCGCATGCCTGACACAGGCTGAAATCCGTTCTTTGCGCTGCTCTCAGCAGAAATCACGTCGATGGACTCTCGCTCTCTCTGAGTCTGTTTTTTCAGGCGGAACGCACAGATGTTTTCCAGATAATCCACCATATACATCTTCACTGCATTGATTTTATAAGGTTCATCGGACAGCCTTATGACAACTGACAATAATACCACTTCGGCAGTACCCGCTGCTGCATACTGATAAATCATCTCCGTAAGCCCGTAAGAAAGATAACAGGAAAAAGCTCCTGCTGCCGCCAGTATGCCGGCAAACCACACGGACAGCACCTCAATCTGCCTCCAAGTATGAATGCGGAACAGAAAACCTCTGTATTCATATATGTACTTTTCCACAAATGCATCAATGTTTTCCACTGAATCATGGATCATGCATGCGTGTTCGTATTTTGCTCTCACGAGCTTTATCAGCCTGTGTGTGCTCTTCGGCATATTTCCTGCCGCTTTTACAAGTCTGTACAGAGTAAAGTGATTGATGATTTTTGCCAGAACCCCCAGCGCTCCGATGCCTGCCATGAGATATGCGGCCGCGCCGGTACCTGCTGCCAATGCTTCTAACATAGCTAACCCTCCTGTTTTTTGATCTCCCACAATGTTCCCTTGTCCGTATGACAATCTGACTTGTGTTTGTGGTCATTATAGACCATCATCCCGGGGTTGTCCGCAAAAACCGTTCTACATATTTCTACAGCAGCCCCTCCGCAGTACAGTGCATTATTCTCCCCCGCATTCTTTTCTCAGGAGTTTGATATGAACCTGAAAACAGTTCATACAGTTCTTTTTAAGACTTTCACAGTTCACTTATTAACAGTCTTGTATCAAGCCTTTCGGAAATGTCGTATTCGCGCACATGCGCCCGAATCCTGACATACAAAATTTGTATTTCCCTTTGTGATTTGTTATAATGTTTCCCATCGTAGTTCAGAAGAATATATTCCCATATATTATTCGGTTTAAGGAGGTATAAGAACATGGATTATAAGCCAAAGGGAGTCTGTTCCCAGAAGATTCATTTTGACATTGTGGACAACAAAGTATCAAGTGTATCCTTTCTCGGAGGCTGCAGCGGAAATCTGCAGGGAATTTCCCGGCTGATCGAGGGGATGGACGTAGACGAAGCGATTTCCCGTATCGAGGGAATAAAGTGCGGATTCAAAGCAACATCCTGTCCGGATCAACTTGCGCAGGCATTAAAAGAAGCCGCAGGAAAGTAAACAGTGAATCTTAAATAAAAACCAGCAGGATAAAATCAGTGTTGATTTATCCTGCTGGAAATTTTTACGCTTTATGTTGTTTTCAATTACCAAGGTCATTGTCCTTATCCAGGGACAGACGGCTCACTGTTTTGCGATCTCCGCTGCCAGCTCCCGGATTGTATCAGCGTCCTCCTCCAGAATATCTGCAATCTCCTCGACACTCATACCTTTTTCCAGTTTCTTTTTTGTCTGCTCTCGTAATTTATTTCGTGCTCCCTGGGCAAGCCCCCGCCTCAGTGCACTTTTCATCTGTGTATTATAATCTCTCACGGCTTTTTCTCTCGCCTCATAGTCCAGGCGTTTTAATTCATCAGCGCTTAACTTCTGCAGTTCTTCATATGCAATTCCGATGTATTCATTCGCTTTTGCCATATCTTCGAACTCCTCTCTGCTCTTCCCTCCAAAGAACCGCATCCATGATATAATGTCCTCCTCGCCCTGCATTTTCCCCGGAAGTTTTTTAAGTTCAAGAATCTGAATGTTCATCAAATCAGTATATTTTCTCCCGGTCTTTTCATCACAGAAACTGATGCTTCGGTAACACACATCATCATCTGTAAAATGGTTGAAATCCAGAATACTTACATGGACACACTTTTTCAACTTGTCATAAGAATCTCCTTTGCGAAGCTGTCCTGTGAAAGTTTTTCCCAAATAAAAGAGAACTCGTGCATCCCAATAATCAAAGTATGCCACCTGCATCTCCATATCAATCTGCGTCCCGTCCGCAAGAAGAACTAAAACATCCAATATTCCCAGCTTGTCGTCTCCATATTCCCGCCTTAACGTAGTTGGCAAGAGTGTTGTTTTGCTCACTTCTTCCGGTCTGCATTTCAACAGTGCCGCGATAAATCCCTTTCTGACATCCGGATTCTCCATCAGATTTTTAAAACAGATGTCTATGGTGGGAAGCATTATAAAATTGTCTTTTGTTTTTTTCATAAGTATCCTTTCCTGCAAAACAGCAGATGTACTTGCAGGGCGGAACTCCTGTTTCTTTTATTATTCTAACACATCTTTTAAATGTATAAAAGGAGTATCCATGATTCCTGCAAATTGTTGTTTTCATTTGTTTTATCATTGAATTTCTCCCGCGAACGTGGGATAATTAAGATTAATTATTAAAGATTTAGATTAACTATTAGAAAAATTCTTGCTGAGATTAAAGAATTCTGATATAAAATAGGATTAAAAATATCCTCCCTTAAGCTCTGAGAGCAGCTGCTGTATGTATCGCCGTAATTTGTGGTGTTTCTCGGAACAGGTTCTCAAATTAAAAAATATTATTTTTTATAGTTTCCGTGGCTTTACCGCAGCGGCTGCTCTCAGAACTTAAGGGAGGAGAATATTAAATTATATGCTGGTTAAGGTACTAATATTCCATCTGTAAAGGAGGCTGTTTCTTCGTATGGGCGGGAATCTCCAGCAATATGATTTGCAATAACCCGGTAATAGTAGCCCCTATCTACTTTGACTGTTTTTGCCGTAGAAAGGAAGAAATCATTTTTCGCATCTTCCATCCAGGCATCTACTTGTCCCCACTCATCTTCTGCTTCGTTATACTGCTGTACATATATGATTGTAGCAATATAGTTTACTTCAAAATTGGCTGTTGTTGAAGCATATGCATAAACTCGGGTATTTCCTGCTTTGGATATGGAGCACTCTCCGGTCATCAGATATTGTCCCCGTGCTGTGGAAGATGTATGGCCTGTGGAACTTTCATCCGTTGTCAGGTAAGAGCCGTCCACCTTTTTCGTTTCTGCGCCAGAAGCCTGTACATCTGTCACAGATGCTGATATCAACATACCAAAAACTGCAATACTGCCTACGATTGATAAAATACGTTTTTTCATCTCTTGTACATTCCTTTATTTATCTTCATAATAATGATCTCTATTAAATAAACAATCAAACCAGAAAAAACTTACGCATTTTTTATAAAAAAACTAAATTATTTATAATTTTTTCAAATTCAGTTTTTTTCATTATTCCCATAATCTGATATTGAGCGTCATCATATTCAAACTCTGCTATATATCGGTTTTGCTGTGAATTGTCTACTGTATATTCTTTTATTGTTATCACGATTCCGTTTTCGGCTTTTATTTGATATTCATCTACTTGTTTATCCGTTGCTATTTGACCATGGGAAGAATCGGTGTTATTCATGTACATCATATAGCGGATAACCTGTCCTTCATATTCGTAAAAAAGGATAGCTCCTTTTTGTTCTCTGTCAATTTCATATTCCTTTAAATACATACTTTTAGGTATATACATGGGTCTTACTGTTGATATTCCCAGTTCATTTAATATCCCTTTATAAACTCTTATCTCATCAATATCACTCGTTTCCTGAGATTCCATTTTCTCAACATTTATAATTGAGGCCTCCTCATCCCCGGCAATCCTGTCCCACAGTACTTTCCAGTACGACTTACTGCCCACACTTGTCATAGTACTCCCCAGCACAAGAACAAGCACTGCGGCCAGTGCTGCAACGATATAGCGTTTTTTCT
>CALWFY010000092.1 GCA_944377775.1 uncultured Mediterraneibacter sp. | reverse complement strand
CTACGGCTGCGATCGTCTCAGCTTCTTCCACCCGAGTCTTATATTCTGCCTTGTGCTCTTCTGTAAGATTTGTCAGCTCCTCAATCTCTGCATTTGCAGCTTCTTTCTTTGCTGTCAGGGCAGCTGCATCCACTGCTTTTGCAGCAGTCAAGGCTTCTTCCACCGCCTGGACTGTCTGCGCATTATCTACACTTGTTTTATACTGCGTCTTCTGTGTTTCTGACAGGTTCACCAGACTTTCAATTTCCTTTTTCGCTTCTTGTTTTTTATGCGACAATTCTTCTGCAGCATTTTCCTGTTCAGCTGACTCAACAATATCTTCCACGTCAGATACCGTAACTGCATCTGCGATTTGGGTTAAATATTCCTGTTTTTTCTCTGTGCTGAGATACTCAAGGTCCTGGATCACAGCCTGTGCATTTTTCTTTGCCTCATTCAGAACGCTGTCATTGATTTCAAAAGTTTCCGGTCCAGTAAAGCTGTGAACCGCATAATTTGTATCAGAGATCTGAACGCTTATCGTATAAGAACCCGGTGTTTTCGGCAAATCTGTCTTGCCATTGTACAGGACTACTGCTTCCTGAACCTGTCCATCCACATCCTCATACTCGGCCTGCAGCCCTGTAATATTGGATATATCCTGCGCAGCATCACCTTTTACAGTGACCACTACACTTTTTGCTGTTATCACTGGCAGTACATCCTGTGTCACTGCTTCATACTGATCTGCATTTTCGGCAGGAGTAAATACTGCCGTATAATTCTTAGTTCCATTTACAACAGGGCGCTCATCGCCGGAGAGGGCTTTCTCCCATGCCCACGAACCATTCACAGCTTTCTGTTGGTCATCCGTCACAGTAACATTCTCTGATGAAATTTTAAGCTCGCTCAAGGATATCCCATATTCTCCTGACGCGCTCAAATTCCCATCAACACTAAGCGCTGCTTTTTTCGTTGTGACCTCAGCAATGTCGCTTCCCTCAGAAACCTTATAATTTTCCGTCTCCGGGTAGTACGCCTCAAACTCGTACTTCACGTTTGGCGTAAGATCCGCAAACTCAACCTCTGACTGCCAGTCTCCCCACTTTTCCATACCTGCTTTGCGCATACGATACTGTGCATTCACGCCAGATTGAGAAGATGTCTGAGCCTCAAGGGTTATGGACCGGGCAGAGACAGTTTCCGCACTCGGCGCATCGGGCGCTGTCTGCTCTGCTTTTTCTACTGTAAGAGTAACGGTAAACTCCTGCGGTTCCGTCTCAGCAGAATCAGCCCGAAGCGTCACTTCGTGATTCCCAGCTCCTAAGCTCTCTTTTGGAGCGATTTTCCATGATTCGTCTGTTGAGGAGACTCTGATCGTAGTGTTCCCCTCCGTGATGACAAACGAATCTGTCTCTCCGCTTACCGCAGTGATGGTCACACCTGTCAGCTGGCTTGCTCCGGTATTTTTCAAAGAAATCGCTGTTGCCACCGGGCTTTCACCGTAGACAACTGGTGCCAGCTCCATATTACTGACTGCCATTTCGTACTGTTCTGCCTCGGCAGTACGGATAGTCACTGTGTCTGATTCCGGGGAAGCATTGTAGTTCGTATCCCCGGAGAACTTGATCTTAAAGCTGTACTCTGTATCCGGGTTTAATCCTGTAAATGTAGGGCTCTCTTGCCATGTGGTCGTCCCATCTTTTACCAGACCATAATTGGCAGTGCCCTTACCGCTTTCGTCCCCGGGTTTCAGGGTAATGCTCGTTGATGTAACTGTATCTTTAGCCGGCGCGGCTGGTTTTGCCTGACTTGCTTTTCTAATATTAACCGATAGCAGAACTTCATTATCCGTAACACTCTGTGTCTCGTCATATTTTACCACAACATATTCATTGTGCTGACCAGCTCCAGCATCAGGAAGCAATCCAACCGTATAAGTCTCGCTCACTCCAGGAGCAATCTCTTTGACTGCATTTTCAGCGTTGAGCCACCCAAAATTCCCGCCTGTAGAACTGATATCAGAAATCGTACCTGTGTCCGTACCACTGTTTGTTACCGTGACTTCCACAGTATCCAACAGCTCCGCATAATCAGCCCCATAATCAGCATATCCAAGCACGGCCAGGCCATCTCCCCAAGGATCTTCAACTTCAATATTCAGGATCGCCCCTGACGCCTCGTCATCATCTATGACCACCTCCGCCGAGGCAGAAGCAAATTCATTGTTGAAAAGTTTCTCATTCTCTTTGTCCCAGCGCGCCTGATCATCCACCTGTGCTTTATAACGCACCTCATATGTACCCGCAGAAAGTCCGGTCACTTTCCCCGGATATATGACAGACGTCCACGCTGTCTCACCTTGCTTGCGATATTCCATATCAGTGGTCAGACCTGTGAGCGCACCGTCACTGCGCCCGGGGCCGCTTGTCTTCTCAGAGCCGATCTTCTCCGGCGCTTCTCTCCTGAGCGGTATCTTTACCGGAGTTGAGGCGGATGCAACGCCCGCTGCATCTGCCGTGGTCTGGAGATAGAGAACAGTGCGCTCCTCTCCGGCGTCATTGATATATTCCGTGATAGAATCCCCATTGTAGATCATCGTTCCAGAAAAATCCTCTTTTGTATTAGCAAGATGTACCTTCACTCCAGCATCTGACACCAGCAACGTGACTGTCTCCTCGTTATAATTGATCCAGAAATCCTGGACTGCCGGAGGCGGAGTGGTTGGAAGCTGAGGTACACCGTCAATCTCTCCCCAGTTAAAGTCCAGGGTCGTAAAACCTTCCAGCCCGGTCAGGATATAGTTCGGGTCACTGACCTCCACGTTCAACTGATACCGTCTCGGATGCAGCCCTGTGGGATACTCAAAATAGGTGCTGTAATTATAAAGCACCGTAGCGTACTTTGTCTCTCCGTCAATGCCCTCATATGTAGCCTGCATGGGACCGTCCCAGTTTTCATCAAACTCATCGTCATTGGTCGGGTCATCGTCTTTCAGTTTTGCCCAGTTCGTGTCCCAGCTGTTGTAGTATCCTTCCTCCTCTTCCCAGATAAGGGTCGCCCACATGTGCAGCTTCAATGGCTCTGTCTCATCTTGCTCCCACTCCACGCCCGGTTTTGCAGCCACGGTCACAGTCACCGGCTTCGGGCTGACCGTCATCCTCATCCCGGCAGTTGTTTCTATAAGCTCCATGCCTCTCCGGTAAGAAATCGTGACCACAGCATCATTGACGCCGCGGCTGATGCCAGCTTTCGGGCTTATCTTCCACGAGGTGTTGGTCCCTCCGGCTGTGACAGTATTATCCCCGGTCGCAGAAACTTCAAATCTATCTTCCGGCGTAACTTTGACACTTTCAATCTCTGCATCTACATTTCCAACATTTTCAATGACAAGCGTGGATGCAAACTCACTCATATCATCGCCGTAAACAGAAGCATAGCTTCCCAGATGTGATGCCGAGAGCGCCGGTCCGTCTTCCTCAGGAATGATCTTGACAGGAATATCCACCGGATGGCTGGCATAGTCGCTGCCCGCCTGTTCCGTTCCGTAACCCACCTTCTCCGCGAATATCTTCAATGTGTAGGAGCCTTCTTTAAGATCCTCCGGCAGTGGAACCTGGTATTCTCCATCCTGTGCTGTACTACTGATCGCACCATAAGCCACAACTGACCCTGAGGAATTTACCAGCATAGCGGAAATGCGGTCATACCCTCGCTCTGTATCAACGCCGCTGACTTCTGCCTGCAATTGGTCTCCGGCATGGACGCTCACCGAGCTTGCCGTATTCGTGATCTTTGCGTTCAGCTTGTTGTCATCATTCAGCAGAGTCACATCCCAGTCTTTACGGTCTGATGCTGCCGTGGGTTGGAATATCCCAGGCTTTTCCGAACTGTGTTCTGAAACAAACAGGACAGAATCCCATCCAATGTGGACCACAGGCGCCACCCCGGCAATGGATATGTCCATGATATCGAAGTCATTAAACATCTGGATACCGGACTGCAGCATCCCCGCCGTCTCGGAAAAATACGAACCGTCCACGCCTACCATGCCTGGGATATAGTAGCCCTCTCCCCACCCCGGATCCGTTACCGAGCGCAAATAATAATTGGAGAATCCGATCGAGTTGACAGCAACGCCCTGCGCTCTTGCATAAGGTGTGGACGTCATGCGTGTAGTGGACTGCACAACGCCGGATATGCCATAGTGATAGAATCCATACTCCGCTTTGTCCATCTCTCTTGCAGCAAGGAGAAACACCTTCTCATTCACCGCTGGTGTGTCAAGATGCATGAAGTTTCCGGTGTCAGGCCAGGTAGTAGTCTTAACCGCGCTCTGTTCCACCTCATCAAAGGCATTATTAAGGAAACCGCCCTCTGTATAAGAACCGCTGTACTGCTCAGAGTTCAGCCATTTTCGCAGGTTGCTGTCAGGCCAGCGCACCTGATATGTATTGATGTTCTCATTATACAATACACGGTCCACAATCTGATCTGTCATCAGCAGGAAGCTGTCCTCCGTCGCGTTGTCACTGGGGGATGAGCTGTCAAGCACCCTCCATTTAAGCGGCTGCTTTGTTTGACCGTCATTGTAGTAATAATTTCCAAAATACAGCCAGCTTGCGTCTCCATTTGCCGCCCAGCTCATAGTCGATGATGTGGGAACAGCCGGGTCCTTTATGCCTGCCGTATAGCCGTCCTCCTGGACGAGATTGACTGTTCTTGGCAAAGGATCCCATGCCGCTTTGACCGCGCTTTGATCTGACAATAATGTATCCGCAGACTGAGAAGTCTCTGCAAAAAGCAGCATCGAGCTGCCTCCTGACACTACCATTGCTGCTGCCATGATAAGAGCACATGCCTTTTTCATCTTCATTTTTTCCATCTCCTTAATATTACTGATAGTTTAAAGATCATGTCTGATTAAAGTTGCCAATTTTTGTCTACTATAGATTATTTTAATTTGTCAGTCACTCCTTTGTCAATAACTGATGAAGTAAAAGAATTGTCAGTTGATATGAAAAAGACTACTTCCAAAAAGATATGACTTCAGACTTATTTTCTTAATCATACAACTGGCTTTTCTTTTTTTCAAGTTTATATATTTCCAATCTGCTCTCGGATGACAAGTATGTTCCGCACTGTGGAATTCCCTGCCAAAGTTCCATGTAAAGCCTCCGCATACCGCTGGGCCTCCCTCTGTTTCGCTGTATACTTTTTCTTCTGCAACTCATCTATCAAGCCGTCTGTCCCTGTTGCCACGCATCTTTCCAGTTCCTGCTCCCTCCGGTAATTCACCAGGTCGATCACTTTTTCCCGGCCATAATTACGGATAAAACAACGCAGCTTACACATCCGGTCTGAGCCTGTTTCACTCCAGCCCATTGGTCTTGAGCTCATGCGTTCAGATAAAACGCTACTCACATGTCCTTCCGCGCTGCACCCCAGTACGTACTTATCATGGAATGCCCTCTGGATATACTCCCAGTTTCCAACAAGATATGTCCTGCAGTCTTCTACCGCGCGGTCGCTCCCTTCACAGTGGTTCCGGATCCGGGTCAGAAGTTTTTTGGTTGCCAAGAGCTTATTTTTATAAATATACTTATAAAACCGTCCTTTTGTGATTCCTTCTTCATCCAGCGTATACCGGGCTACCCGGTTAATGTATTTCATCAGATGGAATCGGCCTGTTACAAGTCTGCTTTTACTTACATAGCTGGCAGCTGCACGGATCCAGTTCCCTCCATCGCTGTTGATATAAACGCATTTCAGTACATCCAGATCACAGTGCTGCCGGATATAAGCATCTACAGATTCCCACGGGGCGGCATTCTGTTCTGATCCCGCATAAAGCCCTCCAAAATAGAACGGTGAGACCAGCTTGCCTATAAAACATCCCGTTCTTTTCCATCTTTCTGCCGGTGTATATGGTCCTCATCCGCTTCTATATAGAGGTATTCGCAGGCTTTCTTTTCCTTTGGGGCTCTTCCATCTCCGGGATCTCTTTTTCGATGGAATGGACTTCCGCTTCATTCAAAAGCTTTGCTTCTGCCGCTGCTGTAAATCTTTCTCTGTCCGGCAGGTGCATCAGTTCATCCAGGAGGCACCGGCTTTTTCCCATCTGGTCTTTATACAGGGTATGCGTAAAGGTAATATCTCCTACAATAGAGATCAATGTCCTCTGTCTGCTCCGCTGCACAGTATAACTGCCCTTGCGTATCCCGCTGTCACGGATCATCTGGTCTGCATTCGTCAGTGCCAGACCGATAAAATCTGCCGCCATCTGATTACTAAGACTGCTGACCGTTTCC
>CALWFY010000091.1 GCA_944377775.1 uncultured Mediterraneibacter sp. | reverse complement strand
CTGCCGCTGCGGCAGCCAGTTTTTGTATGATGTAAGGAAAAATGGGAAGGCCGGTTCCATGGATCATGCATTTCGTCTGCACTACAGAGCAAATGCCTCCAAAGGAGGACAGCCCCAGAATAAGAGGATAATGAAGAAGCGGGGCAGGAAAATTTTCATGGAGCATAACGATCCCGTTTGTAATTTCAAGAGAGGGCAGAAGAAAAGTCAAAATCCCACTGTTTCCGATTTTTTCAAAGAGAGCGATCAGTATGGAAAAGAAAATAATATAACCGCCTACTTTTACAATGGATTCAAAACTGTTCATCATACAGTCATCAAAAAAGGAAGACAGATTAAGGCGTTTTGAATCCTGTGAATATGTAAGTGGATCGGTGAAGTTTTTCTGTCCCTTTAAATAAAATCTGCGAAAGAAAAAGCTTAAAATAATAGGCACGCCGAACAGAATGACAAGAGTGGGGGCAGTAAGCCGCTCATGTCCCAGTGTTTTCCAGACGATAAAATTCATGATAAAGACAGGGCTTGTATTATTGCAGAATGAAAGCAGATATCCGGCTTCTTCGCGGGTGATTTTTTCTGAACGTACAAGGTCTGCAGTGACTTTCGCACCCATGGGATATCCGCAGAGAAAACCGGTGAGAACGGCAAATGCGCCGTTTCTGGATGTGGCAAATATTTTTCCTGTCAGTTTTCCGAAGATTCCGGCTATGATATGCAGTCCTCCACTGGAGATCATCAGGTTTGAGATCAGCATAAACGGGAACAGGGTAGGAAATACGATTTCAAACCAGAGGAGAAGCCCGTCCGTTGCGCCTGAAAAGACTGCGCGGGGGGAGAACAGCATGGCTGCAAATAGAATCACTGCAATAATCCCTGACGAATACTGTTTCATCGGACAGACTCCTTTTTATAAACCGGATTATTCCAGTTATATGACCGGAGAATGATCTTTATGAGCAGATCATATAGTAAAACAAAAAGGAGAAAGCCTTGAAAAAAATCCGAAATTATTCAATGCTTCTGTTCTTTTTGATACTCTTTGCGGCAATCAGAATACCGCAGATACAGTATCAGAGCGAAAGAAGCAGGCTTTCTGAAGAAGTTCTGTTTTCAGACGCTTTTCGCAGACAGCCTGTTGACGGGCAGATGTTCCGGCTGATTCAGGGACTGGACGCTCCGGGTGAAACACTGGCAGTATATTGGCTGGAGAGTGACTTTGGGGCTGAAAAATTTCCTGCGTCCAAAGAAGAAATCGCATCAGCCAGAAAGCGGTGGGAGCGGGTGAAAGGCTGGGGAGGCTATTTGTCCGCCTGTCAGGCGGTGTGGGATGATCTTGAATATTTTCCTGTGGCAGAATCCACGGATGACAGCAGATATTCCGTATCATTTGAAAATTCCTGGATGTTTGAGCGGACTTACCAGGGGGAACGGGGACATGAGGGGACGGACATCATGCCTTCTGCGAATGAACGGGGTGTCTTTCCTGTAGTCAGTATGACAGACGGCATTGTAGAAAATAAAGGATGGCTTGAGCTTGGCGGATATCGGCTGGGTATCCGTTCACCGCACGGAGCCTATTTTTATTATGCGCACCTGGATTCTTACGGGAACATCCAAGTGGGAGACGAGGTGAAAGCAGGGGATTTCCTGGGATTTATGGGGGATACGGGATACAGTAAAACAGAGGGAACCACAGGGAAATTTCCGGTTCATCTGCACATGGGGATTTATCTTTATGAGGAAGGAAAAGAGGTCAGCGTCAATCCCTATCCGGCGCTGATGTATGTGAAAGACAGGCGGGTAGAGGGAGATTTTAACTGAGCTGTTTTCAGCGCAAAAGGGTTCCACGGAGGGCGAAAACATGGTATAATGTGATAATCGCATGCAGTGCGACCTGAATATGGAGGAGATACAATGAATCTGCCGGCACAGTTTGAAAAAAATATGAGAGACCTGCTGGGTGCGGAATATGAGGATTATCTGAAATGCTTTGAGGAACCGCGCCATTACGGACTCCGTGTAAATACATCTAAAATATCAGTTGAAGAATTTTTAAAAATTGCCCCATGGCCCCTGGAGCCTGTTCCGTGGATCAAAAACGGATTTTATTATGACGGTGATACATACCAGCCGGCAAAGCATCCGTATTATTTTGCCGGGCTTTACTATCTGCAGGAGCCAAGTGCGATGACGCCTGCAGACCGCCTTCCAATCGAGCCGGGAGACCGGGTGCTGGACGTGTGTGCTGCTCCCGGAGGAAAGGCGACAGAACTGGGCGCCAGACTGAATGGAACCGGCGTTCTTGCCGCCAATGACCTGAGCAGTTCCCGGGCAAAAGGACTTCTTAAAAATCTGGAACTTTTCGGCATTGGGAATGTTCTGGTTCTGAGCGAGGAGCCGGGCAGGCTCGTCCCCTATTTTAAAGAATATTTTGACAAAATTTTGATTGACGCCCCGTGCTCCGGGGAGGGAATGTTCCGAAAAGACAAAAAGATGGTGCGTTCATGGGAGGAACACGGACCGGAATATTTTTCAAAAATACAGAGGAGTATTGTCACACAGGCAGCGGAAATGCTGCGTCCCGGAGGCATGATCCTGTATTCTACATGCACGTTTTCATCACTGGAAAATGAGCAGACAATCGAATATCTGTTAAAAGAATATCCGGAATTTGAAATCTGTGAAATGGAGAGTTACGAAGGCTTTGCTCCCGGAAGACCGGATGTGACGGATTCAAAAGACGAAAATCTCAAAAAGACAGTGCGTATTTTCCCTCACAGGATGAAAGGAGAAGGGCATTTTCTTGCTCTTGTGAAAAAAGGGGAAGACAGCGGACGGATGCGGACAAAAGAGACACCCAGAGCTGTTTCGAAACCTGTCAGGCTCCCGGCGGAGCTGGAGGAGTTCCTTTCCTCTGTAAAAAAGGAGATGGATTACTCCAGACTGGATATCCGGGGAGAGAAAGTATACTATATGCCTGAAAATATTCCGCAGCTTAACGGCATCCGTTTTTTAAGGATAGGCCTTCTTCTTGGAGAACTGAAAAGAAAGCGTTTTGAACCAAGCCAGGCGCTGGCCATGAATTTAAAAAAGGAAGAATATGAGCATATTATTGATCTGCCGGTAACTGATGAACGGGTGATCAAGTATCTGAAAGGCGAGACGCTGGATGTAGAAGATATGACTGCTCCAAAAGAGAAAGGATGGTATCTTGTCTGCGTGGACGGATACCCGCTGGGATTCGGCAAGCTGGGCGGACAGATGCTCAAAAATAAATATCTTCCGGGATGGCGGTGGCAGTCGTTATGATCATGAGGCTGGACAGGCTTTTGACCGATATGGGATATGGAACAAGAAGCAGTGTAAAAAAGGATATAGCAAAAGGATATGTGGCTGTGAATGGCAGCAAGGTCACAAGACCGGAGACAAAGATCGACACAGAAAAAGACACTGTATGCTGGCACGGGGAACCTGCGGTATATGTGCAGTATGAATATTTCATGCTGAACAAACCTTCGGGAGTGGTCTCTGCCACAGAAGATAAACGGGAGACCACAGTACTGGATTTAATACGGGAAAAACAAAGAGACGATCTTTTTCCTGTCGGAAGACTTGACAAAGATACAGAAGGGCTACTTCTTATCACCAACAACGGAGAACTGGCCCACCGGCTTCTCTCACCGAAAAAGCACGTTGACAAAGTGTATTATGCCGAGGTAAAGGGCAGGGTAACTGAGGAGGACGTAATGCGTTTTAAACAGGGCCTGGATATAGGGGATGAAAAACCGGCGCTGCCGGCAGACCTTACCATCCTTTCATCCTCAGAGGTCTCAAAAGTCGAGATCGTGCTCAGAGAGGGCCGTTTCCATCAGGTGAAACGGATGTTCCGGGCAGTGGGAAAAGAAGTTGTCTACCTGAAACGGCTTTTTATGGGTCCGCTTGTGCTGGATGAGAGCCTTGCTCCCGGACAATACAGGCGGCTGACAGAAAAGGAAGTGGAGATGTTATGCTCACAGGAAAAAAAGCAGTAATTTTCGATATGGATGGTTCACTGGTGGACTCCATGTGGATATGGACGGAAGTGGACCGTATTTACATGGAAAAATATAATCTTACAGAACCTGTGACTTTCCACAAAGATATTGAGGGCAAAAGTTATACGGAGACAGCGCAGTATTTCGTGGATACCTTTGAGACACTGGGACAGACTCTTGAGCAGGTCATGCAGGAATGGCGGGATATGACGACAGAACTTTATGCCACCCGCGTGTTCCCAAAGCCCGGCGCAGTAGAGTTTTTGACCGAGATGCGCCGCAGAGGTATTCGGATGGGCATTGCCACGAGCAACGATCGGGAGATTGCGGAGGCTGCCTTACATGCACGGGGCCTGGATGTGTATTTTGATTCCGTGTGTACCTCCAGCGAGGTGTCGGCGGGTAAGCCGGCTCCGGATGTATATCTGAAAGTAGCAGGGGATTTGAACGTCCTGCCGGAGCAGTGCCTTGTGTTCGAGGATATTCCCAACGGAATTCTCGCAGGAAAGAACGCGGGAATGGAAGTGTGCGCTGTGGCGGATCAATTTTCCGCCTCTGACGAGGCGGAGAAAAAACGTCTGGCGGATTATTTTATACATGATTTTTATGAGATTATGAATGACACTTATGAAAAATGCGGGGTTGATGAATGAATCACAGTTTTTTACCCATAAACAGGGCTGAGATGGAAGAACGGGGATGGGATCAGGTGGATTTTGTCTATGTGAGCGGGGACGCTTATGTGGATCATCCGTCCTTTGGACATGCGATTATAACCAGGGTGCTGGAAGCAAACGGTTACCGGGTGGGAATGATCTCTCAGCCGGACTGGAGAGACCCTGAGAGTATCAGCGTGTTCGGAAAGCCCAGGCTGGGTTTCCTTGTCTCAGCCGGAAACATGGATTCCATGGTCAATCACTATCCTGTCTCAAAAAAACGGAGGAAAACCGATGCCTACACTCCCGGAGGGGAGACGGGAAAGCGCCCGGATCACGCGTGCATCGTATACGGCAATCTGATCCGGCGGACGTATAAGGACGTCCCTGTCATACTTGGCGGGATCGAAGCCAGCCTGAGGCGGCTGGCACATTATGACTACTGGTCGGACAGCGTGAAACGGTCGATACTTCTGGATTCAGGGGCTGACCTGATCTCATACGGGATGGGAGAGCGCTCTGTCGTAGAGATCGCAGAAGCCCTGGACGCCGGGATTCCGGTGGAGGAGCTGACTTATATTGACGGCACGGTTTTTAAAACAAAGGCTAAAGACCGAATCAGTGATGCGGAATTTCTTCCTTCTTTTGATGACGTAAAAGCAGATAAAAAGAAATATGCCGGCAGTTTTTACACACAGTATCTCAATACGGACGCTTTTAATGGGAAGCGGCTGGCAGAGCCTTATTCTGACACTCTCTATGTAGTGCAGAATCCTCCGGCAAAACCGCTGACTACCATGGAGATGGACGATATCTATAATCTCCCCTATGCAAGGACATGGCATCCGTCTTATGATGAAAAGGGAGGCGTTCCCGCTTTCGCGGAGATTCGTTTCAGCCTGATCAGCAACCGGGGATGTTTCGGCGGGTGCAGCTTCTGCGCGCTGACTTTTCATCAGGGGCGTATCGTCCAGGTGAGGAGCCATGAATCCCTGCTCAAAGAAGCAAAACTCATGACAGAAGACAAAGAGTTTAAAGGTTATATACATGATGTGGGAGGACCCACGGCAAACTTCAGGCATCCCTCCTGCAAAAAGCAGCTGGAGCACGGCGTATGCAAAAACCGGCAGTGCCTGTTCCCGGCTCCCTGCAAAAATCTGGATGCAGATCACAGCGATTACATCCGTCTCCTGAAAAAACTACGGGAGATTCCGGGTGTGAAAAAGGTGTTCATCCGATCGGGAATCCGGTTTGATTATCTGCTGGCAGATAAGAAAAATGAGTTTTTGAGAGAACTGTGCGAACATCACGTGAGCGGACAGCTCAAAGTGGCGCCCGAGCATGTGTCAGACCAGGTCCTCTCCCTGATGGGGAAACCGGAAAACAAGGTTTATGAAACATTTATCCGGCAGTTTAAAACAATGAATGCAAGGCTTGGCAAAAAGCAGTATGTGGTGCCTTACCTGATGTCTTCCCATCCGGGTTCCACCCTGAAAGAAGCCGTAAAGCTGGCTGAGTACTGCCGCGATCTGGGCTATATGCCGGAGCAGGTGCAGGACTTTTATCCCACACCGTCCACACTTTCTACCTGTATGTACTATACAGGGTTGGACCCGAGAACAATGAAACCGGTCTATGTGCCGAAAAATCCTCATGAGAAAGCCATGCAGAGAGCGCTCATCCAGTATCGGAATCCGGAACTCTATGATCTGGTGGAGGAAGCACTCAAAAAAGCCGGCCGGACTGATCTGATCGGGTACGGACCCCAATGTCTGATCCGCCCGAAAGGAAGACAAGAATCTGTCCGGGGCCGGGACAGAAATACATCCGGACGGTCTGATACAGGGAAAAAGCCTGTCAGAAAAAAGAAGAAAACGATTCGAAACATTCATAGAAAGAAGTGAGAAGACTGATGAAAATAGCGGTTGTTACAGGCGCGTCCTCGGGAATGGGAAGGGAGTTTGTCCTACAGCTTGGACATTTTTATCATAATCTGGATGAAATATGGGTTATCGCAAGACGCAGAGACAGACTGGAGCAGTTACAGTCTGTAAGCCGTGTCCCGCTGCGTATTTTCGAGGGAGACCTGATGAAAAAACAGGTATACAGGGAATATTACAGAACTCTTCTTGACCGGAAACCTGATGTCAGGATGCTGGTGAATGCGGCAGGGTTCGGAAAAAGCGGAAAATTTGCAGACATAGCAGAACAGGGGAAAAAGTTACAGACAGATATGATAGACATCAACTGCCGGGCTCTGACCCGCATGACGCAGATGACACTTCCCCATATGGAACGGGGAAGCCGCATTGTAAACCTGGCTTCTGCCGCAGCGTTTTGTCCCCAGCCCGGTTTTGCCGTGTATGCTGCCACTAAATCTTATGTGCTCAGTTTTTCAAGAGCCTTGAGGGCAGAATTAAAACCCCGGGGAATCCATGTGACCGCAGTCTGCCCGGGGCCGGTGGACACAGAATTTTTTACAGTCAGCGGGGAACTGAAAGGCTCCCTTAAAAAACTGGCGCTGGTCCAGGCTCCCGCAGTCGTCCATAAGGCGCTCAAAGACAGCCGGAAAAAACGCGCGGTCTCTGTGTACGGAGTACAGATGAAAGCAGCCTTTATCGGTGCAAAAATACTTCCGCACAGTCTCATACTTAAGGCAGAGGAGATATTCATAAGATGAAAAAAGTAAAAAAAGGCACACCCGGATACCTGGATTATAAGAAAAAAATAGAAATCATAAGGGCGTTTATCTATTTTGGCATTGTGGCGGCAATCTTTTTGCTCGGATATTTTCAGACGGGCACAAGACTGAATCTGTTGACAGTTGTCGCTGTATTAGGCTGTCTTCCGGCCGCTAAAGTACTCGTGGGAGTGATCACGAGATTCCCTTACCGCTCGATTGAGAAGGTCAGAGCGGAGGAAATTGCGGAAAAGACCGGACATCTGACCGTATGTTACGATATGGTGATCACAAGCCGTGAAAAGATCATGCCCGTAGACTGTATCGTGATCTCCGGGAACAATATTTTTGGATACACTCATTACGAAAAAGTAGACCTTAATGTTCTTGCGGCCCATATAAAAGAAATTCTCAGACAGAATCAGTATACCGGTCTGAGCGTACGCATTTTAAACGAGTATAAACCGTTTATTACAAGAGCCGAGGGACTTGACCATATCGCGGAAGTGGAAAAGGCTGACACAAAGGAGCGCGAAGATGCAATCCGGCGGGTAATCCTGAATATTTCCATGTAGAAGTACAGAAAGAGGCAGAATATGAAAGAGCTGAATATCCGGACGAATGAAGCCGGACAGCGCCTGGATAAGTTTTTGGGGAAATATCTGGCACAGGCGCCGAAAAGTTTTCTCTATAAAATGATGCGCAAAAAAAATATTACACTGAATGGGAAAAAAGCGTCCGGGCGGGAGATACTCTCAGAGGGGGATCAGGTAAAACTCTTTCTCTCAGATGAAACCATCGGAAAATTCTCCGGCACAGAGGCAGTTGACATACGTCCGCACACAGAGAAAGCAGGGCGGCCGGAGCTAAATATATTGTATGAGGATGACCAGACGATCTTTATAAACAAACCTGCCGGCATGCTCTCGCAGAAAGCAAAGCCCGAAGATATTTCTCTTGTGGAACATCTGATTTCCTATCTTTTGGACAGCGGACAGATACAGCAGGAGGAACTGCGGACATTCCGGCCGTCCATATGCAACCGGCTGGACAGAAATACAAGCGGGATCGTGGCCGCGGGAAAGACATTGGCTGCGCTCCAGGAGCTCAGCACCATGTTTCGTGAGCGCGCGCTGCAGAAATATTATCTCTGTCTTGTCAAAGGCAATGTGACAGAAGGGAAGAGAATCAGCGGATATCTCTCAAAAGATGCCCGGACTAACACTGTGCGTGTATGTCAGGAAAAACAGGAGGATTCGGCATTCATTGAGACAGAATATCGCCCTCTGGCATCCGGCGGCAATGTCACTTTGCTGGAAGTCCATCTGATTACAGGAAAAACTCATCAAATCCGGGCGCATCTCGCTTCTGAGGGGCACCCGATCGCAGGAGATTATAAATACGGAGACCGTACATTTAACGACAGACTGAAAAAACAGTACGGGCTTTGTGCCCAACTTCTTCATTCTGCCAGGTTGTGCATGCCTGTGTGTACCGGAGTCCTGTCCGCTGTTTCGGAAAAAGAGATCACAGCGCCGCTTCCTGAACTTTTTAAGAAAATCTGTGTGGACAAAGGGGTGATGTAAGATGGCTACATGGGGTTCCAGAGGATTAAGGGGTTCAACACTGGAAGAATTTATCAATCATACAAATGAGCGGTACATGGAGATGGGACTTGCTCTGGTACAAAAGATACCCACCCCCATCACTCCGGTAAAGATTGATCAGGCGAGCCGTCATATTACTCTTGCCTATTTTGATAAGATCAGTACGGTGGACTATATTGGAGCAGTACAGGGAATTCCCGTCTGTTTTGACGCAAAAGAATGCAGTGCGGATACATTTCCTCTCCAGAATATACATGAACACCAGATGGATTTTATGGACAGGTTTGAAAAACAGGGCGGAATCGCATTCCTGCTCATTTACTATACCGGAAGAGACGAACTTTATTATATGCGGTACGAGCAGATACGCAGATTCTGGGAAAGAGCAGTCCGGGGAGGACGCAAAAGTTTCCGATACGAGGAACTGGAACCGGACTGGTTTATGAATCTGAAGAATGGATATTTTGTTCCGTATCTGGATTTTATCCAAAAAGACCTTGAATGCAAGGACTAAACACTCAAAGAAAAAGGAGAACAGATACATGAGCTATAAACGACTGACTCCATGTATATTTATTGACGGAGGAAAGGCGGTAAAGTGGTTTGATGACCGCACCCTTCTTTCCAGGGATGTGGTCGCACTTGCAAAACAGTACAGCGAAAAAGGGGCGGACGAACTGATCGTATTCGATCTTTCAAATACAGATGAAGAGCATGAGGAATCTATTGAACTGATCCAGGGGATCAACCGTGTTATCAGCATCCCCATGGTCGCCGGAGGAAATATCCGCAGGACAGAGGATGTGCAGAAACTGCTCTCTGCGGGGACAAAACGGGCCATGCTGAACTTTTCAAAACCGCTTTCCATTGATATGATCGAACAGGTTTCCAAGAGGTTTGGCAAGGAAAGAATCGCTGTGTCCCTGAACGACTTTGACGCACTTTTCAAGCAGCAGCATCTAATCGAGGCACACTGCACGGAAATCGTATTCATGCACAGACTTGACCTGAATTCAGTGATAAATGTAACAGACGTACCCTGTGTGGTTGTCACTGATACAATGGAGCAGAGCGAGATACTGCGGATACTGAAATCCGACAGTGTAAAAGGAGTGTCAGGCCTGTTTATAAGCAGCCTGAATATGGATTTTAATGAGTTAAAGAAAATCTGCACGGATGCAGGCATCCGGATGACTTCTTCTGAGGACGTGACAGAGTCCCGCGAACTGAAAGCTGAAACTTCCGGAGAACGCCGGCCTGAACGCCCACTTGACGCGGACAGAGAACGGGATGTAATCATCGCGAAAGCCGGACAGAGCGATGAAGTAAAAAATCCGCTCCAGGCACTTGAATCCGTGTACGGCACGATCCTGGAACAGCGCAGGAATCTCAATCCTGAGGAAATCAAACATGAGATAGCCGACATTCTGTATCACATCATGGTTGTCATGGCAGAGTGTGGAGTTACATGGGAGGATATTATAGAAGAACTTTCTGACAGATAAAAGGACAGAGAGACTGCAAACCAGGTACTGTTCTACAAACACAGGCAGGAACATAGGATATTGTAACAGACAATGCCTACTGTCCCTGCCTTTTTCTGTATGTGTTACAGCCGGCAAGGTGATCATAGGACGACTTGCGGAGAAAGTAGAAAGGACTGCCATGAATGATTCGGAAATGCGCCGGAGGGAACTGCTCCGACAGACACGAAAAATGTATGGAGAGCGGCGGGATATACCTGCCGTGCATCCCAGATACGGGAGAATTTATCAGGAATTATACGGAAATGAAAAGACACAGGAGAAACAGACAGGCGAAGGAAGCTTTTATCTCCGGCTTGTAATAGGGATACTGTGCTTTATCTGTTTTGTATATATGGATCAGAGTCAGGCCAAAGTAGCTGAAGTTGACAGCACTGCCATCACAAACCAGATTGAAAAAGACATGGATGTGGAAGCAGTGAAAGAAGTGTGGAAGGAATTTCAGTGAACTCTTATCTGATTATCTCCTCGCATACTTATATGTTCTTGAAGTTCTTTCCTAAAATGTATATAATATGATAGATTAAACTACCAGGAGCATGCCGTCCAAAGAAGCCGGATGGGATGCTCCTTAAAGACGCTTACAGCTAGGAAGAATGAAAGGAAAATTATGAGAAAACTTGCGTTAAATGATGATATCCTGTTAAAAATTGAAAAACCCGCCCGCTATATCGGCGGGGAAGTCAATTCTGTGATAAAGGATAAGGATAAAGTGGATATCCGTTTTGCCATGTGCTTTCCGGATGTATATGAGATCGGTATGTCCCATCTGGGCATTCAGATTCTCTATGATATGTTTAACCAAAGGGATGACGTCTGGTGTGAGAGAGTCTATTCTCCCTGGCTTGATCTGGACAAAGTGCTGCGCAAAGAGAACATTCCCCTCTTTGCTCTGGAATCCCAGGACCCGGTCAGAGATTTTGATTTTCTCGGCGTTACGATCCAGTTTGAAATGTGTTACACCAACATTCTGCAGGTGCTTGAGTTAAGCCACATTCCTCTTCATGCCTCGGAACGGACAGAAGATGATCCTATTGTGATCGGGGGCGGCCCCTGTACTTACAATCCGGAACCTCTGGCAGAATTTTTCGACATCTTTTATATCGGAGAGGGAGAGACGGTTTACGAAGAACTGTTTGAATCATACAAAGAATGGAAGGCCTCCGGAGGAAACCGGAGAGAGTTCCTGGAGCGGGCGGCTCAGATCGAAGGACTTTATGTGCCGCTGTTTTACGATGCTGCATACAATGAGGACGGAACTTTAAAGTCGTTCACTCCCAATAATCCTTATGCGCCTGCTTCCGTGAAAAAGCAGGTTGTCATGAATGTGACGGACTGTCCCTATCCCATGAAGCCGGTGGTGCCTTTTATCAAGGCTACTCAGGACCGTGTCGTGCTGGAAATTCAGCGGGGATGTATCCGCGGATGCCGGTTCTGCCAGGCGGGAATGATCTACCGTCCCACCAGAGAGCGAGATGTGGAAAAACTGAAAGAATATGCCCGTGCCATGCTCAAAAACACAGGGCACGAGGAGATATCTTTAAGTTCTTTAAGTTCCAGTGATTATTCCGCATTAAAAGAGCTGGTGACGTTCCTTATCAGTGAATTTAAAGATAAGGGAATCAATATTTCCCTGCCGTCTCTCAGAATTGACGCTTTTTCACTGGATGTTATGAGCCAGGTCCAGGATATCCGAAAGAGCAGCCTGACCTTTGCGCCTGAAGCCGGTTCCCAGCGGATGCGAAATGTGATCAATAAGGGCTTGACTGAGGAAGATATTTTAACAGGCGCCGGACAGGCTTTTGAGGGCGGATGGAACAAAGTCAAGCTGTATTTCATGCTCGGACTTCCCACGGAAACAGAGGAAGATATGCGGGAGATCGCACGGCTGTCTGACAGGGTGGCCCGCAGATATTATGAGATTCCAAAAGAAGAAAGAAACGGGAAATGCCAGATTACCGCAAGCTCGTCTTTCTTTGTACCAAAACCGTTTACACCGTTCCAGTGGGCGTCCATGTTCCCGGCTGAAGAGTACACAAGGCGCGCGTCTATCGTAAAGGAAGAATTTCAGGCGCAGTTAAACCGCAAAAGTCTGAAATATAACTGGCACGACGCCCAGACAACCGTTCTGGAGGGCGTTATGGCAAGAGGTGACCGCAGAGTATCCGCAGTCATCGAGGAGGCTTACCGCCTGGGATGCCTGTTTGATTCCTGGACAGAGAGTTTTAAAAATGACCTGTGGATGCAGGCATTTGAAAACACGGGAGTGGATATCGACTTTTATAATCTCAGACAGAGGGACGCAGAGGAACTGTTCCCATGGGATTTTATAGATATCGGCGTGAGCAGGAAATTCCTGTACAAAGAGTGGGAGAGAGCAATGCAGGGAGAAGTTACACCAAACTGCCGCATGCAGTGTTCCGGCTGCGGCGCAGCAGTGTTCAAAGGAGGTGTCTGCTATGAAGGTAAGAATTAAGTTCAGAAAGTACGGAGCGCTGAAATTCATCGGCCATCTGGACGTGATGCGCTTTTTTCAGAAGCTCATGCGCCGCGCAGATATCCCTATTGCATTCACGGGAGGATACAGCCCTCATATGATTATGTCCTTTGCAAGTCCTTTAGGAATCGGGCTTACAAGTGACGGTGAATATCTGGACATCGAACTGGCCCGCCCTGTGGACAGTGTAGACGCGGTCAGAAGGATGAATGAAGAAAGCGTGGAAGGAATTGAGATTTTAAGCCTGCGGCAGATATCTGACGAAAAGAAAATGACTGGAATGACGATTTTATCTGCGGCTGATTATCTTGTCTCCCTAAAGAGCGGAAAGCTGCCGGATCACTGGCAGGAACTGTTTGCGGATTTTATGTCGCAGAAGGAGATACGGGTGGTCAAACAGACGAAACGAAGCGAAAAAGAGGTGGATATCCGGCCCTTGATCCATCAGTGGGAGATAAAAGACCAGGGTATCCTCCTGAAACTGGCGGCAGGAAGCAGGGAGAATTTAAAGCCCGACCTTGTCATGGATGCGTTCCTGTCAGGTCAGGACATACCGGGTGATACGGTTTCCTTTTTCTATCACAGACTTGAAATGTATGCTGACAGTGAGGAGAATACGGGCGGGTTCGTCTCCCTGGAGGCAATGGGACATGATATGACTGTCTGAGAGATGAAAGGAGAATGGCAGTGGAGCGTAAAATCCTGATTGAAAAAAGAGACGGCCGTATACGGACTTATTTTCTTGAAGACGGGGAAATCGCGGAAATACACAGCGCCCCGGCTGAGGAAAAAGGGACGAAAAGCCACAGGCTGGGAGATATCTATGTGGGCAAGGTGAATAATATTGTGCCAAACATCGGCGCTGCCTTTATAGAAATAGAAAAGGGCGTGAACTGTTATTATGATATGAAAGACGCCAAAACTGCGTTTTTCACACATAAGTCCGGTCAAAAATCCCTCTGTATCGGGGATGAGCTTGTAGTCCAGATAAGCCGCGAAGCAGTAAAGACAAAAGCTCCCACTGTGACCGGGAATGTCAGTTTTACAGGCAGGTACGCTGTTCTGACTCACGGGAATACGCGGATCGGTGTATCCTCTAAAATTCCGAAAGCGCTGCGGGATGAGTATAAAGAAAAACTGGCTGATTTTAAAAATGACAGATTCGGCATCATTGTGCGGACCAACGCAAAAGACGTCCTTTTTGAGCAGGTAATCACTGAGATTCGTTTCCTGATAGATGATTATGAATCTCTGTTTAAAACCGCTTCGTCCAGAGTGCGCTATTCTTGTCTGAAATCAGCTCCCCCGTCGTATATTCTTGATCTGAAAAACGTATATATGGACGGCATGAAAGAGATTGTTGTCGGAGATAAGGGATTGTATACAATGATACAATCTTATTTCCGTTCTGAGCTCCCCGATAAACTGGAGCTGCTCAGGCTGTATGACGCTCCCTCATTTCCGCTGGATAAACTGTACAGCACTCAGGCAGCCCTGGAAAAAGCTCTGAGAGAGCGGGTGTGGCTTAAGACAGGGGGATATCTGATTATTCAGCCCACGGAAGCTCTGACTGTCATTGACGTTAATTCAGGGAAAAATGCTGTCAGGGCCGGAAGCAGAACGGGGAGCGAAGAGGGCGCTCTGAAGGTGAATATGGAAGCGGCAAAAGAGGCAGCAAGACAGATTCGTCTCAGGAATCTCTCGGGTATTATCATTGTGGATTTTATCAACATGGAATCTGGACAAAATACCCAAAGACTTCTTAAGGATTTTCGGTCTTATCTTGCGAAAGACCCCATACAGACGACACTGGTGGATATCACGCCCTTGGGGCTTGTGGAAGTCACGCGCAAAAAAGTACGTCGATCTCTTTATGAGGAGGAAAACGATAATTTCCATTTACAAGCAGATAAGGACACGTTATAATATTGTACCGAGAGTGCGTCAGGTAAGTTGTACATTTGGAGGAAAATAAAACATGAAAAAAGTTGTAAAGTTCGGCGGCAGTTCTCTGGCAAGCGCAGAACAGTTCAAGAAAGTCGGAACCATCATCCAGGCGGATGAAAACAGGCGTTATGTAGTGCCTTCTGCTCCCGGGAAGCGCTTTTCCAGTGATGTCAAGGTGACAGATATGCTGTACGCCTGCTATGACGCTGCTGAGAAAGGCAGGGACGTCTCCGATCAGCTCGAGGAAATCCATTCCAGATACAGAGAGATCATAAACGGTCTGAATCTGAATTTTTCACTGGACAAAGATTTTGAGATCATCCGGGAAAATTTCCAGAAAAAAGCAGGAGTGGATTATGCTGCGTCCAGAGGCGAGTTTTTAAATGGAAAGATCATGGCGTCCTACCTGGGATTTGAGTTTATTGACGCAGCCGAGGTTGTCCGCTTCAATGATGACGGAACATTTAATGACAAGGTGACAAACGATCTCCTTTCTGAAAGGCTCAAAGACAGGCACACGGCGGTTATTCCGGGATTTTACGGTGCAAAAGCAGACGGGACAGTAGTAACCTTTTCCAGGGGCGGATCAGACATCACGGGTTCTCTGGTAGCTTTGGCAGTTCATGCCGATCTGTATGAGAACTGGACGGACGTGTCCGGATTTCTTATTGCCGACCCCCGGATCGTAAAGAATCCGAAATCTATTGAGACGATCACCTATAAAGAACTAAGAGAGCTTTCCTACATGGGAGCCGGAGTTCTGCACGAGGATGCCATTTTCCCGGTAAGAAAGGCGGGTATCCCGATTAATATCCGAAACACAAACTCTCCTGAAGATAAGGGAACTTTGATCGTTGAGAGCACATGCCGTCAGTCAAAATATACGATCACAGGTATTGCAGGTACAGACGGTTTTGCCGCCATCACGATTGAAAAAGGCATGATGAACTCAGAGATTGGTTTCTGCCGGAAAGTCCTTCAGATATTTGAGGACAATGGAGTTTCTATCGAGCACATGCCGTCAGGTATTGATACCATGACGATCTTTGTGAACAAAAGCACGTTCGAGGAGAAAGAACAGAAGATACTCTCCGACATCCAGCGGACAGTGCAGCCGGATCACATCGAACTGGAATCTGATCTTGCCCTCGTGGCAGTTGTGGGACGAGGCATGAAATCCATGCGCGGTACAGCGGGCCGTATCTTTTCAGCTCTGGCGCATGCGCATATCAATGTAAAAATGATTGATCAGGGCTCCAGCGAGCTCAATATTATTGTTGGTGTAAAGCATGATGACTTTAAAAATGCCATCCGCGCGCTGTATGAGATATTCGTTCTCACACAGATATAATCACATGACCTTATAAACCTTTGGATTTAAATTCTACAAAAGAAAGGCAGATAACAGACAGCATGAACATCCTGTTCTTTTTAAAGCCCAAAAGTGAGACAGCTTTTGTATATGATTATGGAACGCTGCGTCAGGTTCTTGAGACAATGGAATACCATAAGTATGCATCCATCCCGATGCTTAACAGGGAAGGGGAATATGTCGGCACTATCACGGAGGGAGACCTTCTGTGGGGAATCAAGCGTTATGCCAATCTGAATTTAAAAGAAGCAGAGAATATCTTCATCAAGGACTTTCCGCGAAAGGTTGATTATGTGGCAGTGTCCATAGATTCTGACATGGAGGATATCCTCCAAAAGGCAATGAATCAGAACTTTGTCCCGGTGGTGGACGATCAAAGAAAATTCATCGGGATTATCACCCGCAGGAGCATCATAGAATACTGCTACGAAAAGCTGAAAAAATGACGGATTCCTATTGACTTTGTGAAGCTTTCTGTGATATACTACAACAGTATGCCGCACAATGAGGTTTAAAGTTCTGCAAGTGCAGACACCGTAATTGGCGAGTAATGATAATAGGAGGTGCCATATGTACGCGATTATAGCAACAGGTGGTAAACAGTACAAAGTAGCTGAAGGCGATATCATTAGAGTAGAAAAACTTGGTGTTGAAGCTGGAGAAACTTATACATTTGACCAGGTGCTCGCAGTAAACAATGACAAGCTGGTTGTTGGAAATCCGACTGTTGAAGGTGCAACAGTTACAGCTTCTGTAATCGGTGACGGAAAAGCGAAAAAAGTTGTCGTTTACAAGTATAAGAGAAAAACTGGATACCATAAGAAAAATGGTCACAGACAGCAGTACACAGCTGTAAAGATCGACAAGATCAACGCTTAATCTGTCCTTATGATTAAGGTAACCATTTACAGGACCAGCAGGCATGAGTATACAGGATTTGACCTGTCAGGACACGCAGAGTATGATGTCCATGGAAAGGATATCGTATGCGCGGCGGTTTCGGTTCTTGTCATCAACGCGATCAATTCGCTTGAGCGTTTTACGGAAGACAAGACGAGCTGTACCACTGACGATGAGAGCGGAACGATCATGTTCCGGTTCAGTCAGATCCCGTCACATGATGCCAGACTTCTTCTTAAATCCATGATCCTGGGTCTGGAAGAGATAGAAGACAACAAAGAATACGAACCATATATCGACATTATTTTCAAGGAGGTGTGAGTACCATGATCAAAATGAATCTTCAGTTTTTTGCTCATAAAAAGGGGGTTGGTTCTACAAAGAACGGACGTGATTCCGAGTCCAAGAGACTGGGTGCGAAAAGAGCGGACGGACAGTTTGTAAAAGCCGGAAACATCCTTTACAGACAGCGCGGAACAAAGATCCATCCGGGCGTGAATGTAGGACGCGGCGGAGACGATACACTGTTCGCACTTGTTGACGGCGTAGTGAGATTTGAAAGAAAAGGCAGAGATAAGAAACAGGTCTCTATCTATCCGGTAGCTGAATAAGAGGACGGATAAAAGTCCGGCCGGAATTTTTCACTCGCATAACAGGCAGGATAAAGCCCCAGACTTTTGTCTGGGGCTTTTGTACCATTCATATATAAAGGAGAAATTATGTTTGCAGACAGAGCGAAAATTTATATCCGTTCAGGAAAAGGCGGAGACGGGCACTGCAGTTTCCGCAGAGAGCTGTATGTTCCCAACGGCGGACCGGACGGCGGAGACGGCGGACGGGGCGGAGACTTGATCTTCGAAGTGGATGAAGGGCTCAATACCCTTTCTGATTACCGCCACAGGAGAAAATATGCCGCAGGGGACGGAGAACCCGGCGGGAAGAGAAGATGTCACGGCAAGGACGGAAAAGACCTGGTGCTTCCAGTTCCCGAAGGAACGGTTATTAAAGAGGCTGTCACAGGCAAAGTCATTGCCGACATGTCGGGAGAAAACCGCCGTCAGATCGTGTTAAAAGGTGGAAAAGGCGGTCTTGGAAACCAGCATTTTGCTACAGCTACCATGCAGGTGCCAAAATATGCCCAGCCCGGCCAGCCGGCAAAAGAGCTGGAAGTCAACCTGGAGCTGAAAGTGATTGCAGATGTGGGGCTGATCGGTTTCACGAACGTGGGAAAATCTACACTTTTATCCCGTGTTACCAACGCGGAGCCGAAGATCGCAAACTATCATTTCACGACATTGAGCCCGAACCTGGGCGTAGTAGACTTAGATGGGGCAAAGGGATTTGTTATGGCAGATATTCCGGGGCTTATCGAGGGCGCTTCCGAGGGAGTCGGACTGGGTCATGAGTTCCTCCGCCACATCGAGAGGACCAAACTGATGATCCATGTCGTTGACGCTGCGGGTTCTGAAGGCAGAGACCCGGTGGATGACATCTACAAGATCAATGAGGAATTAAAGGCTTACAATCCTGAGATCGCAGAGCGTCCTCAGGTCATAGCCGCAAATAAAACCGATCTTATCTATGATCCGGATGAGGACCCGGTCGAGCATCTGAGAGCAGAATTTGAACCTCAGGGTATCAAAGTGTTCCCAATCTCCGGCGCCACGGGAAAAGGAGTGTCCGAACTTCTCTACTATGTAAGCGCACAGCTTGACACACTGGACCGGACTCCGGTTATATTTGAGCAGGAGTATTTCCCGGAGGATGAACTGATCTATGAGGAACTTCCGTACACAGTAGAAGTAGAGGACAACCTCTATGTGGTGGAAGGTCCCAAGATAGAGAAGATGCTCGGCTACACAAATCTGGATTCTGAGAAAGGTTTTGCATTTTTCCAGAAATTCTTAAAAGAAACCGGTATTCTGGATGAGCTGGAGGCAAAGGGCATCCAGGAGGGCGATACAGTGAAGATGTACGGTCTTCAATTTGACTACTACAAATAAGACGAGGAGAATAAAATGACAACAAAACAGAGAGCATATTTAAAAAGCCTTGCCATGACCATGGAACCCATTTTTCAGGTGGGAAAATCCAGCATGACTCCGGGGCTTACTGAGGCGATTTCCGAGGCTTTGGAAGCCCGGGAACTGATTAAGATCAGTGTGTTAAAGAACTGTACTGATGATCCTCGGGAACTGGCTGAGATCATTGCGGGCCGTACCCGCTCCCAGGTAGTTCAGGTGATCGGAAAGAAGATCGTCTTATACCGGGAAGGCAAAGACGAAAAAAAGAAAATCCAGCTTCCCCTGTAGGTTTTTACAGACCGGGATAAAGCAGACTGCAGGTGAATCATATGAAAATAGGAATCATGGGAGGAACTTTTGAACCTGTTCACATTGGTCATCTTCTTCTGGGTGAATTTGCTTATGAAGATTTCAGCCTGGATGAAGTATGGTTCATGCCAAACAGAAATCCCCCGCATAAAAAGGCGGATTATACAGAGGAAGCGCTGCGTCACCGGATTAAGATGCTTGAGCTTGCCACAGAGGACGTCCCTCATTTCCGGGTAAATCTGTATGAAACGCAGACTGAGGAACATTCTTACACATACAGTACAATGAGAGAGCTGAACAGGCTTTATCCCGAGAATTCCTTTTATTTCATTCTCGGCACTGACTCTCTCTTTGCTATAGAAGAGTGGCGCTGTTTTCGGGAAATCTTTCCTTCCTGCACCATTCTGGCCGCCATGAGGGACGACAGGGACATCCGGAGCATGCAGCTTCAGATTGATTATCTGCAAAAGGAGTACAATGCCAGGATCAGGATTCTCCAGGCTCCTCTTGTGGATATATCGTCCACCACGATCCGTCAGCGTGCGCAGCAGGGACTTAGTATCCGCTATATGGTGCCCGAGGCAGTGGAAGACTATATCAGGAAACATCAGCTTTACAAAAAAGAGAGGGCGTAAGAAAGATTATGACTGAGAGAGCTGAGAAAATCAAAAAAGAACTGTTTAAAAAACTGAAAAAAGAGCGCTTCGAACACACAGTCGGAGTCATGTATACGGCCGCGTCTCTTGCCATGTGTTACGGGGCTGATATGGAAAAAGCGTTTCTTGCAGGTCTTCTCCACGACTGTGGAAAATACTGTCCGCCAAAAGAACAGATCAGGCTTTGTGACAAGTACGGCATCCATCTTACTGAGTCCGAACTTAAAATGCCGGCGCTTATTCATGCGAAGCTGGGAGCTTTCCTGGCAGAGCATGAGTATGGCATTACTGACAGGGAAATTCTTGACGCCATCACCTGTCATACAACCGGACGGCCCGGTATGACCATGCTGGAGAAGATTCTCTATATCGCAGACTATATTGAACCAAATCGCCGGGAAATTCCGGGACTTAAAGAAATCCGCGCCATTGTTTTTGAGGACATTGACAGGGCAATATACCTGTCTGCTTCAAGAACACTTCAGTATCTGAAAGAAAGCGGAAAAGAAACAGATTCCCTCACAGCCGGAACCTGCGAATACTATAAACCACAGCAGTTTTAAAACATAGAACATAAAGACAGGAGAGGAGTAAGAAAATGAATCAGTCCAAAGAAATGGCACGCATCGCATACCGGGCGCTGGAAGATAAAAAAGGAGAGGATATCAAGATCATTGATATCACGGGTATCTCCGTGCTTGCAGACTATTTTATCATTGCAGACGGAAACAGCGACAGCCAGGTAAGCGCTCTTGTAGATAATGTAGAAGAAGAACTCCACAAAGCGGGCTATTCCCTGCGCCAAAGGGAAGGACAGACATCCGGGAACTGGGTGCTGCTTGACTTTGGCGATATTATCGTCCATGTATTTGATAAAGAGAACCGTCTGTTCTATGATCTGGAGAGGATTTGGAAGGACGGAAAAGATATTTCAGTGGAAGAATTGGAAAAATAGAAATATTGGAAAGCGCCAGAACCGGTATTTGTCGGAACTGGCGCTTTCTCGTTATGGAGTTTTTAAGTGATTACCGAAAGAATCTCATCACACCAATCACTTTCCCCAGAATAGACACTTCTTTTACAATGATGGGGTCCATAAAATCATTTTCCGGCTGGAGGCGGAATACACTTTCCTCTTTATAGAAAGTCTTTACAGTGGCGCCATCTTCAATAAGTGCCACGACCATTTCTCCATTAGAAGCTGTTCGAGCTTCCTCCACAAGCACCAGGTCTCCGTCCAGGATACCCGCATTTATCATACTTTCACCTCTGACTTTTAACAGAAACGTCTGTTTATTCGGTATATGTTCTACTGGAAAAGGAAAATAATCTTCAATGTTTTCCTCTGCGAGAATAGGCTGTCCGGCAGCTACCTGACCGATAATCGGCACATTAACCATCTCGCGTCTTGTCAGGTTGAATGTGTCATCCAGTATCTCAATGGCTCTCGGCTTGGTGGGATCACGGCGGATATAACCATTCTTCTCCAAAGTCTCGAGGTGTGAGTGAACAGAAGATGTGGACTTTAAATTTACTGCTTCACAGATTTCCCTGACTGCCGGCGGAAATCCCCTGTGGAGTATCTGTTCTTTAATATACTCAAGTATTTCCTGCTGTTTTTTACTTATCTTACCCTGTGCCATAATTTCCTCCGATACTTATGATATTTATTATTTATTATAGTAGCACAGCAGAATCAAAAAAGCAAACACTTGTTGCGAAAATATGTTCGATTTTTCTGTTGACAAACATTTGTTCGCGCTTTATAATAGAAAATATGGAACAGATGTTTTCTAGAATAAATGTTCGGTTTAATGTATATTTGTATACAATTTAAAGAATGGCCGGAATAACAATTCGCAGCAGCATACAGGTGTCATTTCAGAAGATAAGTGTAAAAGGGGAGAATCATCATGAAAAGAAGAGCGGCAAAATCCAGATTAAAAAGACGTATCCATAATCTCTGTGCAGGAACAATCCTTGTACTGTGCATATGTATGAATTTTGGAGCATTTTTAGTTTCAGCCCACGAGAACACTGTCGATGAAACCGTATACACATATTATAAAAGCATTGAGATTCAGCCCGGAGATACACTCTGGGATATTGCTGAGGATACGATGCCTGCTGAATATGATTCCACGGCTGAATATGTGCAGGCGCTCAAAGCTATGAATGATCTTGATTCAGATGATATCCAGGCGGGCCAGCATCTTATGATTGCCTACAATGACACAGAATTCAGACAGTAATATGCGGTATCAATATACATCCCTATGTATTGATATATATAAATCATTTACACTCCAGAACAGCCGGAAATTCAGTTTTTCAATAGAAGAGCTGATTCCGGCTGTTCTAATATACATATCAATCTATACGACAAATACTGATTTTTCCAAAAGATATGGACGGAAAATGAGCAATATGCTATAATATACCGGATAAAATCAGTCAAAGCATATATAGATTTAATTTCAAATAAGGGGTAAATACAAATATGGGGACATCCAGTAATCATTCACAGGAAACAAAGTCATATCATGAACAGAAATATATTGACAATACACTGAGGCTTCGATCTATTTTAAAGACGCTGCCGCCTTTTGCCAAAGATTATTTTCGGGCTGCAGAGCCTGTGACATCTGCAAAAACCCGAATTTCTTACGCATATGATATCCGTGTTTTTTTCCATTTTCTGATGGAAAATAATCCTGTCTATAAGAATTATACAATCGAACAGTTTACTCTGGCGGATTTGGAAAGACTGGAACCTGTCGACATTGAGGAATATCAGGAATACCTGAAAGTTTATGAAAACGGGGATAATAAGCAGATCACAAATACTGAAAAGGGACTTGCCCGTAAAATGTCGGCGCTGCGCAGTTTTTACGGATATTTCTACAAAAGGCAGGCCATCTCAAAGAATCCCACATTACTTGTGGATATGCCGAAGCTGCATGAAAAAGCGATCATCCGTCTGGATACAGACGAGGTTGTAAAGCTGCTGGACTATGTAGATCACGGCGGGGACAATCTTACCGGTCAGAGAAAAGCCTATTATGAAAAGACGAAAAATCGTGATCTTGCAATCCTCACCCTGCTTTTAGGGACCGGTATCCGCGTCTCAGAATGCGTGGGACTGGATATTCAGGATGTTGACTTTAAAAATAACGGCATCAAAGTTACGAGAAAAGGCGGAAATGAGATGGTTGTATATTTTGGAGAAGAGGTTGCAAATGCTTTAAAGACCTATCTCTATACAACAAGAAAGACTACTCTCCCGCTTCCCGGTCATGAAAATGCGCTCTTTCTGTCCACCCAGAGAAAAAGAATGGGCGTTCAGGCAGTAGAAAACATGGTGAAGAAATACGCCCGCGAAGTAACGCCAAATAAGAAGATTACCCCACATAAGCTGAGAAGCACTTACGGAACAGCACTTTATAAGGAAACCGGAGATATCTACCTGGTAGCAGACGTTCTTGGGCATAAAGATGTCAATACAACCAAAAAACACTATGCAGCCATAGATGAAAACCGCCGCAGACAGGCTGCCGATGCAGTCAAACTCCGGGAAATTTAAGCGCGGTATCTCCTGAGTACAAGGATATAAAGCCTGGACAGATTTCTGGCATACTGAGTCATCAGTGTGGAAAGTCCGGGCTCTCCGTCTATATAGTGCTGGTATTTCATTCCCTCTATATTCTTTAATTTCTTTTCTTTCTTAAGGTGCAGCATTTCCTGAATCTGATTGAGAACATAATCTGTATAATAAATATACTGCTCCATGATTTCCCGTTCTTTTCCCCCGCGCTTCTTATACTTGACAAGGAAGATCATCTGCTGGATTTCAGAAGCCATCCGCCATGTTATAGATAAAATCCTGAAATAATAATCTTTTACCGCTGAGGACTCGCCCATGGCCAGGGTCGTCATAGTCAGGGCAAAACAGGTGACAAAGACTGCATGGATGATGGTTCCGGGAGTTGCAGTGTACATACACGCCACCATAATGCCCGCCAGGATCAGGTGATCCGTGATGCTGGTGCAAAACGGGAGAATCAAAGCGATCAGGACACAGACGGCTGCGGTTCCCAAAAACCGGGTGCGCATCCGGTACTTACTGTCTTCATACATGGGGCGAAGGAGCAGGAATGCGTTCATAACAAACCAGTAAGAATGTCCTTCGTCAAACAAAAGATTAAAAGCCATGCCTGTCATCAGCACCACGCTCATGCGCAGTGCAAAGCGCATTTCGAATGTATCCGGCCTGAATCGCCCGAGAATACGTTCTTTCACCAGATGTTTCGCAGGAATCTCCCAGTGTTCATCCAGTATCCCGCTGTCCTTTTTATCAGCCTGGTGCAGAATAAACAGGTACATCCGGAAAAAGTTTGCAGCAGTCTTATACAGTTCTTTTCTTTCTTTTTCAGCTCTGTGAAGAAGGGTTCGTCCTTCCTTCTTCAGTTCTTTTGTGCTGCCGTTAAGAAAATCTTTTTCTCCTGCCTTTTTGATATAAGCGGCCATCGCGGACACAAAAGCCTTATCCTCCTCATCTTCCCATGAGAAAGCACTGTTCTGTCCTGATATAAAATAAGCGCTTCTCTGTATCAGGATTGCAAACATATACTTTAACTTTCCCTCTGAATTGACTACATGCCGCTTCGCGCGCTGACTGTACGCCTCCTGATAGAGCGTTCTCTGCAGACAGAAAAATTCTCCGAGTTCCTCGCTGACATCCTCACTGTTCAGCTTTTTTTCCAGAATATTTCCCAATAATACCATCGCCTTCTGCTCTGTGCCTGTTTCCCGGATATTGTGGAAAATCCGGGAATAAATAAGAATTGCGGCGAATACAAAGACACAGCAAAAAAGCATAGTCTGAAGCTGGATTAAAAATCCGTTCCAGTCCATTGAAAGAACTGTAAAAAAGTAAATGTCATCAGACTGGAAAAATATCCTAACTGGTTAAACTGAGAGCTCTTTGTAAAAATCAGCCAGAACGGAACCGCCAGATTCAGAAGCAAAGACAGAGCAAGATTCCATGTAGCCACATAAGCGAGTACTAACAGGAAAATGTGCTGTCCCAACAGAAGGATCAGGGACAGCGGTGTGTGCTGCTTTTTGTAATTCACCTGAAACACAAGGGTCCCAAGAGACACGACCATCGTGTACTCTGTTCCAAAAAGAAATCTTTGTCTTTTTGTTTCATTCAACGCTCTCCTCACAGATGTGTCAGTTACATTTTGCTTGTATTTATGAGTTATGGCAAGTATAATATAAAAATAGCGCCGGAAAGAAGCCGCGGCGCAGGTTTCCGCAGAAAACAGTATCTTTACTTTCAGAGAAAGGAATTAATTATGCAGTTACAGCGCTTACTAAGTTATACGCGAAAAGCAGTAGACGAATATAATATGATTCAGGAGGGGGATCACATTGCCGTGGGAATTTCCGGCGGGAAAGACAGTCTCACACTTCTGTATGCCCTGCACGGGCTGAAACGCTTCTACCCACAGAAATTTGAACTGAGCGCCATCACAGTTGATCTCGGATTCCAGGACTTTGACCTCTCCCCCGTTCAGGAGCTGTGTACGGAATTGAATATACCATATCGCATCGTGCGATCCGATATCTATAATATTCTCTTCAATGTCCGCAAGGAGAGCAATCCCTGCTCTCTGTGCGCCAAGATGCGAAAGGGTGCCCTGAATCAGGCCGTCAAAGAAATGGGCTGCAATAAGGTGGCATATGCGCATCACAAGGACGACATCATAGAGACCATGCTGCTCTCTCTGATCTTTGAGGGGAGATTTCATTCATTCTCTCCGAGAACTTATCTGGACCGCATGGACCTGACAGTGATCCGTCCGCTTATGTTCGTGGATGAGATGAACGTGATCGGCTTTAAAAATAAATATGATCTTCCGGTTGTGAAAAGTAAATGTCCGGTGGACGGGCATACAAAAAGACAGTATGCAAAAGAACTTTTAAAGCAGCTTAACACAGAGCATCCCGGCGCCCGGGAGCGAATGTTTCACGCCATTTTGACCGGAAATATCTCCGGCTGGTCCGTTCCCTCAGTCCGCGAGCCAGGAGAATGAAAAAAAGCCTGAAAATTTCCCGGCATACAGAACAGATTCTGCGTGCCGGGAAAACGATCTGTATTAAATCTGACGCATTTCTCTTTTAATACTCTCTTTTAAATTCACATAATCAATGATCGCCTTTGCTGTTCCGTCAACCCCAAGTTCAGAACTGGTCAGGCACAGTTCGTAGCTCTCAGCATCCGACCATTTTTTATTTGTATAATAATTATAATAGCTGGCACGTTTTTTGTCGGTTTTAATAATCAGGTCTTTTGCCTTTGCATCTGTCAGATTGTAAATTTTGGCAATCCTGCGGATGCGGGCATCCAAATCTGCATGAATAAAGACGCTGACTACGTTTTTATAAGATTCCAGCGCATAATCCGCACAACGCCCTACAAGAATACACGGGCCTTCGTCAGCAATCTTCTTGATGGCATCAAACTGCGCTAAAAATACTTTGTGATTAATCGGCATGCCGGTGTATGTATTTCCGGAATATCCCATGGAATAAGTATCCATTACAAGTGAATAGAGAAAACTGTTTGTTGGCTTTTCGTCATGAGATTCAAATATCTCTTCACAGATACCGCTCTCTTTTGCCGCACGGGCAAGCATTTCCTTGTCGTACAGTTTGATACCGAATTCTTCTGCCACCTTGTATCCAATTTCTCTGCCTGCACTCCCAAATTCTCTGCCGATAGTGATGATCGTATTTGTTTTCATGATAAGCCACTCTCCTTTGCGTCAAATTAATTGTGATTTTGCATAAAAAATAAGTATATAATCACATCTTATATGACTATTATAGCTAAATCATTACTGTATTACAATCAAAAATTAAAATTTCTTCATTTACTGTCAAATATTCCGTCTGAGACGTTCTAAAAGTGCATTGAAATATTCCGGAAGCGGAGCGTCAAACTCCATATATTCCCCGGTTCCGGGATGTATAATCCCAAGAGTCTTTGCATGGAGCGTCTGTCCCTGGAGCTTAAAAGGACATTTTGCAGGGCCATACACCGCATCCCCTACAATGGGATGTCCGATACTTGCCATGTGAACGCGTATCTGATGCGTCCGTCCGGTCTCCAGTTCACATTCAATATAAGTATAATTTCCCAGCCTCTCAAGGACCCGGTAATGCGTGACCGCAGCTCTGCCATTGGGAGACTTGGTACTCATTTTTTTCCGGTCAACAGGATGCCTGCCGATCAGCGCATTAACAGTACCTGTATCCTCTTTAAAATTCCCATGCACCACAGCATGGTAGCGCCGGGTAATGGAATGTTCTTTGAGCTGCCCGGCAAGAATCTGATGTGCACTGTCATTTTTGCAGATAAGCAGTGATCCTGTTGTATCCATGTCAATCCGGTGTACAATTCCCGGCCGAAGGACGCCGTTAATACCTGAAAGCCGACCCTTACAGTGGTAAAGTATGGCGTTTACAAGTGTATGGCTGTAATGTCCGGGAGAGGGATGTACAACCATCCCTTTCGGCTTGTTGACCACAAGGATATCATCATCCTCATACAGGATATCAAGCGGGATGTCCTCCGGAAGTATGTCCGGAGTCTGCGGGTCCGGAATCTGTACCAGTATCTCATCCTCTGTATTCAGTTTATAGTTCGGTTTTACTGCTTTTCCGTTTACAAGAACGCCTCCGTCTTTTAAAAGCTTCTGAATATAAGAACGGGAAAGGTTCTCAAGATCATCGCTTAAAAATCTGTCAATCCTCTCCCCTGAACGGTCGGCAGTAAGATGAAGTTCTTCCATAATCCGGACTCCTATCCTTTCTGTCTGTCTCTGAATTTTTTGTGATATTCCGATTTTATTTATTCCCGACGCTTAAAAAATGAAAATCTGAATCCTTATAATAAAACAGAATAAGCACTGCAAATACAATACAGGAAACCACAACATAGCAGTCCGCCACATTAAAGATCGGAAAATCAATCAGGCGGAAATAAAAGAAGTCTATCACATATCCCAGTCTGACGCGGTCGATCAGATTTCCGATTGCTCCTGCACACAAGAGCACCCCGCAGACACGCAGCGGCATGTATTTTTTCTCCGAAGGCATGCGCACATACAAAAAACATACTACCGCACATACGATCAAAGCTCCGATCACAAACACAAACTGCATATCCTCCAGCATGCCGAATGCCGCGCCCCGGTTCTCAAGGTATCTGAGTTCAAATACGCCGTCGATCAGGACAAATGCCGCCTTATCCTTCAGGCGGGACACAGCCAGATATTTTGTAAATTGATCAAGAAAAAGTGCTGCAGCAAATCCTAAAACAGCAAGTATGCAGCCTCCTGTTGATAATTTTGTAATAGATACATTTTTTTGTGTTTCCGTCATTTCTGTTATTATCCATCCTTAAATGTATTTTTGAATCACAACCATAATCCTGTTTTTCCGAGTGCGCGCTCCGGCGCTCTCGTAGCGAAATTTCCCCATGCCGCGCACTGAGATTAGATCTCCGGGGGTTAATTGATATCCATTGCTTGTGATAAGCTGTCCGTTGACATAAACCTTAGCCCTTTCTATCAGGCCGGTCAGTTTTGTTCGTGAGGAGGAAAAGGCAAGAGCCAGCAGACTGTCCAGTCTGACAGATGCCACAGTTCCCTTTATTTCTTCAAAAGCCGGGGTATAGTCAACATCAAAAGCTGGTATTTCTACAGCCCTCACTGAAGTATGGCGTACTCTCGTAAGTTCTTCACAGATCAGAGCCGCCATATCCCTGTGGACAAAGATAAGCGCATCATCGCCCTCAATCAGGATGTCTCCGGTTTTGGAACGCTCGATGCCTAGGTTCAGGATCGCGCCCAGATAATCCCGGTGAGTCAGTTCCCCGGAGAATTTTCGGTTAAGAGGTGATATTTTTAAAACTCGAAGCGGGTAGGCAGTATCCTCCGGAGAGAACTCCTTTTTCCCATAACGCAAATAAAGAGCATCAGGGATAAACGCAGCCATCTGACGCTCTGCCATGCCATATCCGCCAAAAGAAACTGTCCTTGTAAACAGTTTGTCTTTTGGCAGTCTATGTAAAATATTCTGTTCATTTAAATTCAGAAAATCTGAATACGTTATGATATCCCTTTGGTATGCAGTTCTGGACAGGTCAATAAACCTCTTTTCCAAAATCTGGATATCTTTTTCCTGATTTTTCTCCTGCATATCCCGATTAATATCTTCCTCTCACGCTCGGTGTCTCCATGGAACCGCCAAGCAGATCCTGAAGGTCGCCTGAAATATCTACATTCGTAGGTGTGACAAGGAATATGTAATTCGAAATCTTCTGAAGATTTCCGTTGATCGCAAATGTAGCTCCGGAAATAAAGTCAATGATACGCTGAGCGAGCTCAAGATCCATTCCCTCAAGATTAAGGATCACCGTACGCCCGGAGAGCAGTGTCTCGGTAATTTCTCTGGAATCATCCACAGAAGACGGTTTCACAACACACACTTCCATGTTTCCGCCTTTTCTGGACGCCGGATGTCTCATCGGAGTCACCTTACTGCCGGTTGTCGGCTGGAATTTCTTATCCTCTTCCATATCGAAATCATCGTAATTATCTTCTTTGGTATTCTTCTTTCCGAACAGAGAACGACGCTGAGGCTTTTCTTCATACTCTTCCTCGTCATCGAAATACTCGTCATCATCATAGAAATCATCATCATAATCATCGTCATTCAATTTCATGATGTCCAGAAATTTATCAAATACGCCCATTTTTACACTCCTATCTTGCACATCTGGCAATATGTGCAATTTTTTTATTTCATACTTTCTCCAGAGATCCGGCGTCAGACGCTATAATCTCTGGCACCAAAGATTCCGGTACCTATGCGGACCATCGTAGCCCCTTCTTCAATCGCAACCTCGTAATCATTGGTCATCCCCATTGAAAGTATGCTCACATTACCATTATCAATGTTTTTTTCTTTTATGTCAACATATAATTTATGTAAATCCGCGAAAATTGTACGATTCTTTTCTGGATTTTCAACAAATGGTGCAATTGTCATAAGTCCCCTGAGATTTATGTGGGAAAACTGTGCAATTTTCTCTGCAAACGGAATAACTTCTGCTGTTTTCAGACCAAACTTGCTGTTTTCTTCAGCCACATTTACCTCCAGAAGAATGTCTGCCGTGCATCCATGTTTTTCTGCTTCTTTTTCAATCGTTTCCGCCAGCTTTAACGAATCCACGGAGTGAATGAGCTTTACTTTGTCAACAATGTATTTTACCTTGTTTGTCTGCAGGTGTCCGATCATATGCCATTCGATGTCTTTGGGAAGCAACTCATATTTCTCTCTTATCTCCTGCACTTTGTTTTCTCCAAATATACGCACGCCCAAGTCATAAGCCTCCCGGAGCATTTTGATCGGTTTGGTCTTGCTGACTGAAACCAGGGTCACTTCATCCCGGTTTCTGCCGGCCCTTTCGCACGCTGCCTGTATCTTTTCTTCTGTTCTAAGCAGATTGTCTCTGAGCATTTTTTACAAATCCTCCTTACTGAAATACAACTTCATCCTGATTCACACTGGTTCCGTCTTGGACGATATGGTCGTAATTATACAGACCGTAGCTGTCGCCCTCCTGCACAATGTAGTACTCGTCATTCTCGCACAGAATATTTACCGCTCTGAATACCGCATATCCTTTATTGATATTGTAGACGCCCTTCAAGGCTTTTGTCTTCCCGATCTTGTATGTTTCCGCTGATTCCGGCTTAATAAGCATGGTTCCTTCACTGAGACTGTCCCTGCTTATGCACACTTCCCCTTCCTCGGAAGTATCATAAATCTCAACCTGCTGGAATACGGCTTCCCCGTTTTCTTTCTGCACCATAACTCCGGTGGCAGAACTGTTTCCGCCTGTGGTAATGTATTCTTCCGGCACAACATAGAATTTTTCTTCAATGACAGAAGATTTCGGTATCTTCAGTCCGCTCTCGTCTTCAAAGATCAGCTCAACATTCAGATAGCGGTCCTGAGCATATCGGATCATGGAGTTATCAAAGTCAAGACAGCCATAGTAATCTCCATCCTTTGTTATAATGGAAAAATCCGCCCACATAGTCTCGCTGTCCTTATCAATCCGCACCTTGATGCTGGTAACCTCGTCAGCTTTTAACTGCTCGGCCGTCTCCCTGTCAAGCTGGACAATGACTGACCAGTCCTCGCTTGTGATCAGTCGGTACACAGGACTTCCTGCCGTTATTTTCATCTGATCTGACAGAACAGTGCTTTCGTATTTCGACCGGTCAAAATTCTCCGCAGTAAAACTGTCCTTTGTAAGAGATTCATATCCATCCACCGTAAACGCCACTGTACCGTCCCGGGGCGCCGCATAAGATGCCGCTTCTATCCCGCTGGCTGCAATCACCGTGCTCAGCTGCTCTGTACGCGTAGCGCTGAATGCATCCTGAAGTGATGTGGAAATCTCGTTTTTCAGCGAATAGACAGAACTGAAATTCTCCGGATCATAATTTTCATTAAAATTCTGTATCTGCAGCGTAATCCCGTTCTGTATCTCGGGATTAAGCGTCTGCGATCCGTCCTCTGTATCTTCTGTCTGAGATTCCGGCGGCGCCAGCTGCTGCTGCGTAAGGGCGTAAATATTCATTCCGGTCTTTACCTTGCTGTTCTCATTCTGATAATAGCTGATATAGCCGTCAGCTTCCGCATTCACTGCCGTCTCCTGCCTTATGATAAGGCCTGTGTAAGAGTTGTCCTTTACAATGCTGCCCTCTCTCACTTCATAGACAGATATCTGGTCTCCCGTAAAATACAGGATAATGGTTATCACAAGATAGAGAAAGACAATGGCAAACAAAAAAATACCGAGGTTCAATTCTCTTTTATTTTTATATTTTTTTATATTAATGGATTTATTCTTTCCGGATGTCAAAATCAGGCGGCACCTCCTGCAATTTATAACTAAACCAGTATATCATTTTCTGATGTATATTTCCAGTTTTTACGGAAATAATAAAAATATTGACATGGTAAAGGAGGAAATAACATGAAATGGTTTGATTACACAGCTTTAACGCTCGTGATCATCGGCGCGCTCAACTGGCTGCTGGTGGGAATCTTCCGTTTTGATCTTGTGGCGTTCCTGTTCGGGAACTTAAGCTGGCTCTCCAGGATTGTCTATACAGTTGTGGGGCTGTGCGGCCTGTATCTGATCAGTTTCTTCGGCAGGATCAGAGGGATGTCAGAATAAGGATAAAATATAAAGAAAACCTTCCACGGTCGCTTATCTGTCAAAGTAATGACCGTGGAAGGTTTTTTATTGCCGTCCGCTTTTTTAGTCTTATATTCCAGCTGAAAAGAGCTGATTCATCTCATCATATAAGAGCGTCTTGTCCGAAGCTCCCATGATAATGGAAATATAAGGATTTCCCTCTGCATTCTCACTGTAGAGGATCACGCAGTTTCCCGCCTGATCTGTTGTTCCGGTCTTTCCTCCGATCACATGCACGCCCTCAGGCGGTGTTGCCAGACCTGCCCCGTAATAGTGGGTCGGAGTCCATGTCTGTGCGCGCACAGTTCCGTCAGCTCCGGTGATATTCGCCGTGTAAGATTCCATCGAAATAATATCCATAAAGCGCTGATCTTTAAGACACGCCGTAAAGATCAGGTACAGATCATAAGCTGTTGTATAGTGATTCTCGTCATGCAGTCCGTGGGCATTGGAAAAATGTGTGCCCGTGGCGCCAAGCGCGGCTGCTTCCGTGTTCATCAGTTCGGCAAAAGCCTCTTCACTGCCCGAAATATATTCTGCAAGAGCTGTTCCGCAGTCATTGCCGGACTGAATAAGAAGTCCGCATATGAGGTCATACACCGTCAGCTGATCCCCGGTCACAAGTCCGGCCACTGACTCATCCCAGTTAAAATCTGTTGCATTTGCACTCACGGTCACGACATCATCAGGATTGCCATGCTTTAATGCGACATACGCGGTCAGTATCTTTGTGGTGCTTGCCGGATAAAGCCGGTCAAACACTTTGTATCCGCATACTACTTTTTCCTGGGTCAGATCGAAAAGCCCGGCCGCATGAAGAGATTCATCCGGCTGAAATCCCTCCAGCGCAACTTCCTCCGATGTCACGCACAAGTCCTGCGCAAACAGATTACCCTGATACAGGGCTTTATTATAGGCCGTCTGTTCATAGGATAAGGTATAATTTTTTGAATGTTCCCAGAGGAGAAAACCTCCGGCAGCGCCTGCTCCGATAATCAGTATAAATATGATCAGCAGAGCCGCCATTCTAGCCTGACGCCTCCGCCGTCTCTGCTGTCTTCTTTTCCGTCTCATTTGATTATTTGTACATTTCACGCCAGTCTAAATCTCCTCTGTCAAGTGCCAGTATAAGAGCCTCTGCCGTAGCAATATTCGTTGCAATCGGAATATTATACATATCACACAGCTTTACAATATCATTTACATTTGGCTCATGGGAACGGGGAGAAAGCGGGTCCCTGAAGAAAATAAGCAGGTCGATATTGTTGTGCTCAATCTGGGAACCAAGCTGCTGTTTTCCCCCGAGATGACCTGGAAGGAACTTGTGGATGCTTAAGTTGGTCATGCTCTCCACAAGGGATCCGGTTGTCTCCGTAGCATACAGTTCATGTTTGCTGAGTATTCCGCGGTATGCAATGCAGAAATTCTGCATCAGTTTCTTCTTCGCATCATGTGCGATCAATCCAATATTCATAACCGTCCCTCTCTTTACTGATATTTATTAGGCTGTAAGCCGACATTCAGTACGAACCCGATTCCCATAAAAAAGCATACGAGAGAAGTCAGTCCATAACTTACGAAAGGCAGCGACAGTCCGGTATTGGGAAGAACCATTGTTGCCACACCGATATTGATAAAGCTCTGTATCCCTATCAGTGCGGCTACTCCGCCGCAGATAATACGCCCTCCTGTATCTTTTGCTTTCAAGCCGATCAAAATACAATTTATTACAATTAATAATAACAAAAATATGACCGTACAACAACCCACAAATCCCAATTCTTCTCCTATTATAGCAAAAATGAAATCCGTCTGGGGCTCAGAGACAAAATTTCCGTTTTTTACGGAGTTAGTCTCGTCATTATTATATCCTTTTCCTGTGAGCTGTCCGGAACCAATAGCCATGACAGAATTTAACTGCTGGTAGGATTCATCATCCGCATATTTTTCCGGGTCCAGCCATGCCAGGATACGTTCCTGCTGATAACCATGAAGAATCGGCTGATTCGGCTGTACTGCGATCACAAGAAAAAGGATCACTGCCGGCACTGTGATTGCAAGAACAGTGCCCACAAACTTATAACTCAGTCCTGCCAGAAAGAGTATTGCACAAAAAAGAGCCGCAATACAAATGGTTGTGGAAAGGTTCGGCTGCTTGTAGATCAGAACAAGCGAGGGGGCAATCAGAGCTACTGCCTGCAGTATCAGTTTCGGGGTGTTGATCTTATCCTCCCGGTCCATCAAAAATTTTGCAAAAAACAGGATCATCAGGATCTTTGTCAAGTCAGAAGGCTGCAGCTGGGTAAATCCCAGGTTTATCCATCTCTGCGCCCCGTTGGCCGACCGTCCGATGCCCGGAAGCCATACAGCCGCTAAAAGGACGAGATTCAGCCCATACAGCGGCCAATACAGATTCAGAACCCATTTGTAGTCAATCAGTGATATCACCACCATTGCCACGACCCCAAGCACTACTCCCATGAGCTGTCTGCTCATCAGGTCAGGCCTTGCACTTCGGACCATGAAAACCCCGATAATTGACAGCACAATGACTGGAATTACAAGACTGAACCGGTAATCTTTCAAATGATAATGCAGTTTTATATTTTTGAGTATAAATTTCAATTCTTTTCTCCCATGTATTTTATATGTATATCTGTCCGGGTAACCGTAATATCAAAATTTTCCCGCCTTATCTCCATGTATTTCGAAATCGTGTGATACAGGTCGTTTGACAGCCTGTCCACCGCATCCGGCGCACACTGAATCCGATCTGATATGAGCAGATTCTTAAGCCTTTCTTTTGCAACAGAAACAGAATGTACACTCATATCCTGCCCTCCTAATTTCTGTGGAACAGGCTGGATATTTTTTCGAAAATGCCTTCCGGTTTTGAATAATCCTCCACAGGAATGTCTTCTCCCATAAGCCGCCTGCATATATTTATGTACGCTCTGCCTGCAGGACAGTCCTCGCCAACAACGGGTTCCCCCTGATTTGTGGCAATGACAACCTGCTCGTCATCCGGGATCACTCCCAGAAGCTCCACCGCAAGAATCTCTGTGACATCCTCCACGGACATCATATCTCCTCTCCTCACCATGTCAACGCGAAGCCGGTTGATAAGCAGATGATTCCTGCGTATGCCGGAAGCCTCCAGAAGCCCGATAATGCGGTCAGCATCGCGGATTGCTGAAACCTCCGGGGTTGTCACCACAATGGAACGCTCTGCCCCTGCGATCGCATTCTGGAATCCTTGTTCAATTCCCGCCGGGCAGTCAAGGAGTACAAAATCAAATTCCTCTTTTATGTCTTCCACCAGTTTTTTCATCTGCTCCGGTGAGACGCTGGATTTGTCCTTTGTCTGCGCCGAGGGAAGCAGATAAAGTTCCGGAAACCGTTTGTCCCTGATCAGCGCCTGCTTTAAGCGGCAGCTTCCTTCTATGACATCCACAATATTGTATACGATTCGGTTTTCCAGACCCATGACCACATCCAGATTGCGAAGTCCCAGGTCTGTGTCAATAACGATGACCTTTTTTCCCAGACTGGACAGCCCGATTCCGATATTTGCGGTTGTCGTTGTTTTTCCGACACCGCCTTTTCCTGATGTGATGACAATAACCTCTCCCATGCAATTTTTCCTCCTAAATACATTCTCACAATCAATCTACAAGAGGATCAAGATAGATGCGGTTTCCGTCGATCACTGCGATCTTGGGGCCTTTTATTCCCAGGCTCTCCTGATAGATGATCTGACGTTTCGCTTCTATATCCCCGATGCAGAGCTGCTTTGGCTGCATGGAAAGAGCAACTACAAAAGCATCTCTGTCGCCGGCCGC
>CALWFY010000090.1 GCA_944377775.1 uncultured Mediterraneibacter sp. | reverse complement strand
ATACAGAAAAAAAGTAAGCAAAGATAAAACATTACTATATTTCGAGTATGGAGTGCGAAGTGCCACAACCCCAGTATTTTCAAGGATTGTGGCACTCATTTTTCTTTTCAACTGTCAAAGACGGGATCTTATCCTATCGCCCCACATTTGTCAAGATTTTTATCATATTTGCCTTTTCCTGATTATCACTACTGCTGCAACAGCTATGACGCACAGTACTAAAACAAGGATAATCGGTTCTGCTTTCATCTCATCGCCTGTATTGACAGCATGATCTGTTTTACCTCCGGTTCCTGGTTTGTCCTGGCCTGCCAGTTTCAATCCCAGTTCTGCTTTTTCAAAGTTATCTTTAAGCCTCGCAAACTCTTCCGCGCTCAAATCAGCCGGATCCGCATTCTTCAATGCATTGTAAGCTTTCAGATATGCTTTATAAGACTCTGCTGTGTAACCTTTTTCCTGTTTCAGCTTAATGCTGTTGATATAGTCTTCAATACCCGCTGCGCGGACTTCCAGTCCTTTAACTGCATCCGCAATATCTGACGTCATCTTGTCAACCTCTGCTTTTGTTCCTGATTTCAGGGCAGCTTGTGCTTTTTCAAGAAGATCGGATAATACTCCATAAGAAGAAACTGTATATGTGTCCGGGTTTACTGCCTCTGCCTCTTCGATTCTGGCTTTCAGCGCTGTTACATTTACCAGATCGTTCATTGCTTTCTGGATCTTTGCAATGTAACTGTCATCCCCGCTTGCCTCCGCTTCCCCTACAATAGCCATCAAAGCGTTATAGGAATCTGTTGTGTAAGCATTCTTATCAAGCGCTTTTGCCTGAGCAATAATCTCATCCAGCGTCAGATCCGGCTTTGTCTCCAGTCTGCCAAACGCATCCTGAATTGCCTGAACTGCTGCTGCCACCTGATCTGCGGTGCCGTTTGCCAGCAATGTTTTCCCTTCTTCGACTGCCGCCATATATGCCTGATAGGATTCCTCCGTATAGAGTGATCCGTCCACACCCGCTGCTTTCTCAATCTCAGCCTTCAGCGCTGTAACATCTACAAGCCCCGCCTTTGCAGCCTCGTACACTGCCTTTGCCTCTGCAAATACCTGTGGGTTCACACGCTCGCCTTCTCCGTTTTCCGCCGCCTTATCCTGTGCTACAAGAATATCGATGGAATTCTTCGCATCTGTCATCGCCTGATAACTTGCCTCTGTGTAATTATCTTTCACAAATGCATCATATGTTTCCGCCGCCAGTTCTGCCAATTCGCGGTTTCTTGTGGAGAACGTCAGATTGGCCGCCGCTGTTTCCACATTTACTTTCAGCGTGTCTGCCTTTGTCTGGGACAAATTGTCTGCATCCTCCAGCGCTGCCGCAAGCGCGTTTACCGCATTGTCATAAGCGCTGTAGGATACATTTGCATAAATATTGCCGTCGTTACTGATCTTTCCATCCACAAGTGCTTTCAGTTCATCAATGTTTGCTGCCTTCAGAACGGTATTTTCAATGGCTGCTTTCAATGTTCCAAGCGCCGAATCAACAATAGCCTGGCTTACATTTGCATTGTTATATACTTCCTGCGCAACCGCTTTAGCCTCTTCATATGCTGTCACACTGTCGCGCGTCCATGTGCCAGTAGCCTGAACCTCATCCAGCGTCGCTTTTAGTTCATCCTTATTTACAGCAGCCGGTTCTTCTCTGGAAACTGTAATTTCCGTGATCTCCGGAACCACATCTTTCCACGTAACCGTAATGCTCTTTAGTGTCTTTCCTGCTGGAATAAGGAACTCTTTGATTGCCTGGTTCAAGATTCCAAGCTTCTCCGTTTCCTCTTCTCCGATATAGGATACTGTCACCTCAGCATCCGACACCTCGCCAAGCTGAATCAGCCGGAAGCTCTTCACACCTGCCGGATCAGACAGACGATAGGTAAAGGAGCTGTTCTTCTTGGAAGATTTATACACAGTACTGTAATCTCCGTCAAGCATGTTAGACGGGATCTTACCTTCTTCTTCTATTGCTTCCGTAATTACATCACGGTTGCTCTCTGTTGTCACATACTCTCCGTTATTAATCAGCAGTTCACTGAAGCCAAGCCATCTGTATGAATAGCTTTCTGTGGGTGTTACCCGGATATATCTTCCGTCCACATTCAGCCCTGTTGCTTCTGCATACATATACCCCGGATTATTGGTATCATGCCACAGTGAAATATCCTGCATATCTTTCGCGGTTGTTTCATCATATGCGTTCTCAACATCCGCATGGATACCAAGTATTTTTGTCCACTTTTTTCCATCTGTGGAAACTTCGAAGTCCACATTTCTCGGATAGTCTTTCTGTGTTTCCACAATGTAATAGCGGAAAGACTCAAAATGAATTGTCTGCCCAAGGTCAAACGTAACGTGTTTTCCTGCTTCCTGCTCTCCGGTAATGGATGCATATGTGGTCAGGTCTCCGTCAAATACTTTTCCGACTGTTCCCTGAGTTCTCATATCGCTCCCCGAATCATCTGTTGCAAAATTACTTTCCACAGACTTGTCCGCAATGAAAGCGAATTCTGCTTCATATTTGTCAATGTTGAACGTCACGTCCGCGGCCTTGCTCACAACACGGATATATCTGGCGTCGACCGCCTCTTTACTTTTCTGCGTATACTCCGTCCAATCAATTCCATTGAGAGATGTCTGAATATCTGCATTTTCCGGAAGTTGCGATACTGTCACTGATGTCACTGCTTTAATATTTCCAAGATCGATTCCGATATAATCTTCTTTATTCAGCGTAACATCTCCCGATGTAAGAGAAACCTTACCCTCTTCCGCATTCGAAAGAATATCCGTCTTTACATTTGTATAGAGATTTTCCGTTGTTCCTTCCTGATTCTGCTTTTCTTTCACAGTAAATTCACTGAATTTAGCCCAGCTGCCCTTCTGTGTAAGATTCTTGATTCGGATATACTGTGCACGGGTTCCCTCCAGATTAATATTAAGAATGTCTTTTCCGCTGTCAGCTCCAGTATAGTTTTCATATCCTTTCACCGGTGTCCATGTTTCATTATTCACAGATGTCTCTATTGCATAATTTTTCAACTTGTCACTGTCATCGTGTCCCACTACGATATGCGCGCTCTCAAGTTCCGCAACCTTTCCGAGATCATATCCCAGATAATCTCCTGCCATAAAATCATCATCAGTCGTATTTCCTGATCCGTCCGGATCATACCATACATAAGTATCATCATTTCCATCGTGAAGATATCCTTCTTCTCCCTTATGGATGCTCCAGCGGTCTGTCCTGATCACATTGTACTGGATCGGTTCGGTGGAAGCCGCGGGTTCTCTGATATCGATCTCTCCAATTCTTACCCAGCCTGCCGTCGCCGTATTGTTCAGTATCCGCATTGCCACCACATCCGATACGTTTCCAAGATCAATCGTCTGATCTTTCCTATTCGTCAGGTCGCCTGCATTTGTCCATTCTTCAGATTTTGACGTTTTGTACTGAAGAGTTGCATCTGCAAATACGTCTGCCGCTGCTGACATTCCCTGTACAAGCCGGAATGTTCCGACAGTTTTCGGCTCATCAAATGTAATCGTAACAGCTGCATTTTCCGGAATTCTGTCTCTGTCTTGACCCTCATATGGCGCTTTTGCAAGCTGAAGTTCTGAATTTACGTCTCCGTCAAAGTAATTATCTGCTTTTCCAGCTCTCACGGAAATCTTGTCATAAGTAACTTCGCCTGTGTAACGTTCAGTTTCTTCCGGTTTTTCCGGCTTGCTCTTATTAATCTGAATTTCGCACACGCCAAGCCATGCATCCTGCACATTATCTGCTGTGGCAATCAGACGGATTCCCATTGCCTTGAAATTCTCCGGAAGATTTCCAGCGTTCACTGTCACTTCCAAATTCTTTCCGCTTACGCCGGCAAATGCATTCTCCATATCAACCAGTTCAATTGGCTTCCATGTTTTTCCATCTTCCGTGTACTCTAACCGACTATGATCAAAATGGTCTTTTCCCGCATCCAGAAGGAAACGGATATCTGTAATATCAATTACCCTGTTATAGAGCATTCCTATGTACTCACCCTCAACAATCTGATTCGGATTCTTGTACACTGCTTTTGTAGAATCACTGCCGTCTGTAATAAGTTCCACACCACCTGCCGGCGTATCTGCCCTGCTTGTAATATAAGTTGCGATCACTGCATCCGGATTCATAGCAGTCTCAGCATATTTAGAAACATACTCGCCCAATGTCTTGATAAAAGGCACAATGTGCTGTACGCCTACTTCTGCATATTCATAATTATTCAGATACCAGAAGGCATGAGTCTTAGACTTGTCAAATGCTGTTTTTCCATCTGCATTGTATTTCAGAATCGCAGTTGTATCATTACTCAACACAGCTTTGACTCCGTTTAAGTAAGCAATCGCCGCATCTGTTGTATCATCCCAGCAGTCCAGCCAATAAATAATCTGATCTTTTACATTTAGGTCCCCCGCCTGTGCTTCATAAACATCAGCCGCATTCTGGAGAATCTCAAATTCCTTAATAATTGCGTCTATATCTTCTTCGGTCACTGTTCCAGCATTCAGCTTATCTTTAAAACTATTCAGCTTCGGTGCAAGTTCAACAGACTCCTGAAGAGCAGTTACCCTTCCGTCCATATTCTGGTTGATCATATGCTTGGACAACTCCCTAAATGCATTAGAAGCTTCATTATCAATAGCAGAATTGTGATCTACATATTTAAAGGAGTCATTCCATGCCTGGTCTGCTTCATTCGCTGATTCCCAGATATTCCATGAATAGCATGCATTTCCGAAAATCGCAACCTTGCTGGGTTCTGACTGCTGCATAGGGTTTAACACAATTCCCTGAATCTTTGCCGGATCCACGCCCGGATGCAGAAACGTGCTGTAGCCGCCCATGATCAGATGACTCTTGGAGTTATCAGTACACGGCCAGTTCACCCACATATAAGGTCCGCGGCCTGCGTTCTTTGTAAATGCCTCTGTAAACTGAGTAGAAACCTCACCCCAGATTCTTCCTCCTGTCATAACGATCTGTACATCCTCTGGAAATCTCTGGTAGTAAGATTCACCATTGTACATATATTCCACTGTGCAGAACGGAAGATTAGACTTCAGATCCGGATATATTTTCTGCATCTCTTTGATCCACGCTGTCATATCCTCCAGAAATCTGACATAATTGTCCGCACCCACATTGTCTGCATCGTCCGCTAAAATAGCAATCTGGCGCACACCTGCTTCAATCACCTGCGTAAACTTATCTTTTACAATCTGGAGATCTTCCTGATAGTGTTCTTCCGTATCAAATCTGATCGGATTGTACATAAATGTATGAAGCGCAAACACAAAACGGCACTTGGAGCTATTTCCCGCTTGGGCCAGAGGCTTGATCAGTGTATCGATTTCTTCATCTGTGTAAAGCGCTCTCCAGTTGGAGTTATGCTTCTGGTCATTTTTCGGAGCGTAGAAATAGGAATTCAGTTTGTAATATCCTCCCCATTTCATCAGGTTAATACGGTCCTGAGTAGACCACGGATTCCCATAATATCCTTCGATAAATCCGCGGCTTGCCACATCCGCCCAGTCCTCAATATGGAAATTACGGATGGTGTAGCTGTCCATCTGCTTTAAGATATGATACAATGTTGTCAGTCCGTAAAAACTGGAGTCTGTATCTTTTCCCAGTACCGTGATAACGCCGTTATCGCTGTCCAGCACATAAGAATCTCGCTTGTCATAAAGACCGTCTGTGGTCACTTCAATATTTTTATCCGCATAAGCATCTACATACTCTTGAGAGCCGGCGATTCCGACAAGGATATTTGTCTTACCCTCCACGATTTCTTCGGACTCTGTAGCCGTAATATCCGCTTTCAGATCCATTGCCTCTTTCAGCCGGTTCTTCGTGTCCTGGTCAATGCCGCTTTCATACACAATATTGACATCGTTTTTAATGATATAGTCTCCCTGTCCATATTCAATCACATGTGGAGACGGATATATCTCATACTCTGTCTCCGCGGCTTCCGCCGGTTTCGCCGGGATCGTAAGTCCCGTGACAATCATTGCTGCCGCCATAAACACTGCGGTTATTCTGTGAACGATTTTGCATCTTCTCATTCTTCGCCCTCTCTTGTTTTTTTGCTGTTAAGTTTCCACAATAATTTCATACGAATTGTAACATTTTTACAAAAAATAAGATATATCTTTTTTACATATAAACAAATATCTGTTATTTTAACCATAATTTTGTTTTTCAGGAAGCAAAAACAGATCATTCATCTGTTTTTGCAGCAGTTCCATCCTCTCACCAGTATAAACAGCAGAAATACCGACCCTGTATTTTTCTACTGCCGTTCTGAAAGACTGCGAAATACCTTCACCGCTTTCTTCACCTGCTCTGTATCTGTCTGCCACACTTCAAACTCGCTGAATCCCGGAATCCCCATTGGGACACCCTCCCGACGAAATTCCATTTTGCTGTCGATCACTTTCTTTCCGGACATGTGGAATGACTTTACTCCTGTATACGGCGCCAGCTTTTCAATCACATCCGGATTAATACCTGCTCCTGCCAGTATGTCAATGCGCCCCTTCGCTTTGTCCACAAGCCCGGCCAGCAGCTCTCTTCCCTCCCACGCAGAACTCTTCTGTCCGCTGGTGAGAATTGTGTCAATCCCAAGAGAAATACACTGTTCGAGCGCCTCATACGGATCCCTGCACACATCAAATGCACGGTGCATGGTAATGCCGACCCCGTCCGCCGCCTTTACAAGCGCTTCCATCTGCTGCATATTCAAAGTCCCGTCCGGCTTCAGGATGCCGATCACAACACCGTCTGCTCCCAGTTCGCAAAACTGCGCCACTTCTTCCCTGAGTGTCTCAAACTCATAATCGTCATAACAGAAATCACCGAACCTCGGACGCAGCAGCACTCTGACCTTAATGTCCGTATTCTCCTTTACCTGCCGAAACATTGACACCGACGGGGACAGTCCTCCGATCACGAGTGCAGAGCACAGCTCGATCCGGTCCGCGCCGCCTTCCTGAGCGGCAACCGCAGAACGCACACTGTCGGCACAAACCTCAAGTATGTACGACATATCTGCTCCTTTCAGAATATCAATATTCTTTCTTCCGACTATCTCGGGATTTTTGACAGCGCAGCACTGTCTCCCACGATCACTACATCATTGTGCAGCTGTAAAACAGATGCCGGAACCTCCGGAGTCACCGGACCGAAAAATGCTTTTGCCACAATATCAGCTTTTGCCTCTCCGTTTACGATAAGAAGAATCTTTTTCGCCTTCATGATCGTTCCAATTCCCATTGTATAAGCCTGCCTCGGCACATCATCTGCGGAAGCGAAGAATCTCTTGTTTGCCTCGATCGTACTCTCTGTCAGGTCTACACAGTGTGTAGTCTGTGCAAAAGATGCAGCCGGCTCGTTGAATCCGATATGTCCGTTGTGCCCCAGACCAAGAAGCTGAATATCCACGCCGCCCATGGACTCGATCAGTTTCTCATATCTTGCGCACTCTTTATCTGAGTCCTCCTCTGTTCCGTCCGGAACATTTGTGTTCTCCGGCTTAATATTCACCCGGTCAAAAAGATGGTCGTGCATAAAATAGTAATAGCTCTGGTCATTGTCACGAGTCAATCCTCTGTACTCATCCAGATTCACTGTCTTAACTTCTGAAAAATCAAGATCACCTTTCTTATACCATTCAACAAGCTGGTCATATGTTCCAATCGGTGTGGAACCTGTTGCAAGTCCCAGCACACAGTCCGGTTTTAAAATCACCTGCGCAGAAAGAATATTTGCCGCTTTTCTGCTCATCTCCTGATAGTCTTTTGCTTCATAGATTTTCATGCTGCATTCCTCCTCAATTCATATCTTTCCACTGAAACAGGAAAAACCAGATTTCCGAAGCATAAAGTCAGACCTTATAACTTGAAAATCTGGTTTTGTCTTCCCTTCTAACACCCCAGTGATATCGCTAAATAAATACTAACAACCAACCGGATAAATGTCAAGAAGAATACTGTTTACCTGTTATGGATATGCTATCTCAACAAGAGTAAGCCCTTGGGGAGGTGCTGTCACGCCCGCTTTCGTCCGGTCTTTATCGTCGAGCATCTTCTTTACTTCCCCGGACTCAAAATACCCTCTTCCTACGCCTGCGAGCGTCCCCGCGATGATGCGGACCATATTGTAGAGAAATCCATTCCCCCTCACCCGTATGGTGATAAGGTCTTCCTCCTTTTCTATTTCCAGATCATAGATCGTGCGCACGGTGTCCTTCACCGCCGTATGTGCACTGCAGAAACTTTTGAAATCATGTTCTCCCTTAAGATATTCTGCCGCCTCCCGCATTCGCTCTATATCCAACGGAAAAGACACAAAATAAGTGTCCCGCCTCCTGATCGGGTCCGGAACCTCCCGGTTCAGTATCCGATACTCATAGGTCTTTACTGACACGCAGCGCCTCGGATGCCACCCCGCCGGAACCTCCTCTGATTTCACAGCCACCACATCCTCCGGAAGCAGGGTGTTGAGCGCACAGGCAATCCGTTCAGCCGGTATCCGGGTATCCGTATCAAACACTGCCACATTTCCCCGGGCATGGACTCCCGCATCTGTGCGGCTCGCCCCGATTACCGTAATATCCTCCCCCGTCAGGCGGGACAGCGCCCGGTTTAACACTTCTTCCACGGTAATCCCGTTTTTCTGAACCTGCCAGCCGCAGTAATCTGTGCCGTCATAGGCAACCGTCAGCCTGATTCTTTTCATGCTTCCTCCTTCATCAGAAAATCCACAGCTTGAACGGAACGAATCTTCCAACCGCAATGATAAAGATCATATAAACCACGGTCACAATATAAGCCATTCGATCTCCCGCTCTGTAACGCAGCGGCTTCATCTTCGTACGTCCGTCCCCTCCGTGATAACAGCGTGCTTCCATAGCCATGGCCAGGTCATTGGCACGCCGGAACGCTGATACAAACAAGGGAACAAGAATCGGTATCATCGCTTTCGCCCTCTGTATGATATTGCCGGATTCAAAATCCGCGCCTCTGGCCATCTGCGCTTTCATGATCTTGTCCGTCTCCTCCAGAAGAATGGGGATAAAACGCAGCGCTATGGACATGATCATGGCCACCTCATGCACCGGAGCATTGAACCGGTTCAGCGGATGCAGCAGTTTCTCAAGTCCGTCTGTCAGGCCGTTCGGAGAAGTAGTAAATGTCATGATGGATGAACCTGCCACCAGGTACATCAGGCGAACCGCCATAAACACAGAAGTGCGCAGGCCGTTCTCCGTAATGGTAAAAATCCAGAAATGTACAAGAGTCCTACCACCCTGTGTAAGGAACAGATTCATCACCACCGTAAACATCAAAAGGATCACAATCGGCTTTAACCCTTTTACAATATACTTAAGCGGCACTTTCGACAGCTTGATCACTGCACCGAGATAAACAGTTGCGATCACATATCCCAACAGGCTGTTCTGTACAAACAAAGATACGAGAAAAAGCAGGGTGCAGATAATCTTCACCCTGGGGTCCAGCCTGTGTATCCGACTTTCTGTTGGATAATACTGCCCGATCGTAATATCTCTGATCATAGAAAACTCCTCATTATCTCATCCGCGGCCTCCTCGACAGTCGTTGCATCCGAAGACACCGGGAATCCTCGTTCTTTTAAATCATGCATTATATATGTCACCTGGGGAGCCGCAAGCCCGACTTTTTCCAGCTCTTTATAATGACAGAACACTTCTCCGGGTGTTCCGTCCAGCATCTTCTCCCCGCGGTTCATGACAATAATGCGTTCCACATAGCGTGCCACATCCTCCATACTGTGGGAAACAAGGATCACTGTCATGCCCGTCTCTTTGTGTAAACGGGCTACCTGATCCAGTATCTCATCCCGGCCTCTGGGGTCCAGTCCCGCGGTCGGCTCGTCCAGAATCAGCACCCTGGGCCTCATGGCAAGCACTCCCGCAATGGCCACACGCCGTTTCTGTCCTCCGGACAGCTCAAACGGTGACTGCCGGTAATATTTCTCCGGAAATCCCACAAGCTCAAGCGCTTCCTTTGCTCTCAGTTCACATTCTTCAGGAGAAAGTCCCTGATTCTTCGGTCCGAAGCAGACATCGCTTATCACGTCCACTTCAAAAAGCTGGTGCTCCGGATACTGGAATACCAGTCCCACACTGCTCCGCAAAGCGCGCATGTCATAACCTTCGTCATAAATGTTTTTTCCCTCGTATAAAATTCTGCCCGACATCGCTTTGACCAATCCGTTTAAGTGCTGGATCAGAGTGGACTTTCCTGAGCCCGTATGCCCGATGATTCCAACAAACTGCCCCTGTGGTATTTCAAAACTCACATCCTTGAGCGCCTGTTTCTCATACGCAGTCCCCGGACTGTATATATAATTTACATGTTCTAACGCAATCGACATAATGCCTCCACCAACTCTTCTCTTTTCAGGATGCCTGCGGGGATATCTAACCCGCGGCCCTTAAGTTCCTCCGCCAGCATGGTCGCCTGCGGGACGTCCATCCGGTAAGATTTCAGTTCCTCCACCCGGCTGAATATCTCCCTCGGAGTACCATGCATGACAATATGGCCCCCGTCCATGACAAACACCTGGTCAGCATCAATCACTTCTTCCATATAGTGTGTGATCAATATGACTGTGACATTTTTCTCTTTTCTTAATTTCTCTACAGCCTGTATCACTTCTCGACGGCCGTTCGGGTCCAGCATTGCGGTCGGCTCATCCAGCACAATGCATTTCGGCTCCATGGCGATCACCCCTGCGATCGCCACTCTCTGCTTCTGTCCGCCGGAGAGCTTGTTGGGGGACGCTTTGCGGTACTCGATCATCCCCACTGACTTCAGGCTGTCCTCCACCCGCTTCCATATCTCATCCGTGGGCACACCCAGATTTTCCGGTCCGAATCCCACGTCTTCTTCCACTACAGTTCCTATGATCTGATTGTCCGGGTTCTGGAACACCATGCCCGCAGTTTGACGGACATTCCACAGTTCTGCAGAGTCTTTTGTGTCCCGGCCGTCCACCCACATGGTTCCTCCTGTTGGTACCAGAATGGCGTTCATGTGCTTTGCCAGTGTGGACTTCCCCGAACCATTGTGTCCGAGTACTGCGACAAATGACCCCTGAGGAATATCAATGTCCACGCCGTCAATGGCGCGGTTTGTCCCTATGATATTCCCTTCTTCATCCCGCTTATCATATTCATATATCAGTTTCTCTGCTCGGATCATTTCCATCGGCTTTTCTGCCCTCCGTTATATCTGGTGCGCTGCGCTGCTGCCTGTATATACAGCTTTCGACATGCTTCCGGTTCACATGGTCTTTATTTTACGGCATGAAATTACATTTTGCAAGTCCCGGGATATCACCCTTCAACCTGGAATCCTCTTTCCGGGTTCCGAGTATCGTTTCAAAGTATGGTCGATTTCACTGTACTTAAAAAGACCAGACAGGATATTTCTCTCTGTCTGATCTTTTTTTGTTTTACCCGTCTTTCCCTTTATTCGGCATTTTATCCGGCGGAACATAAGCCTGTCACTTAAATATCAACCGAGATGAAACATCTCCTCAAGCCCAATGCTCACAGGACTGTTATCTGCATTCGTCACCATAATATCTTTCATATATGCCCACCATTTATTCCGAAGATTATTTGCAGCCATTGCCTTATCTGACCGATCGTCTTCCACTTCCATATAAGAAAAAAGATAATTTGTTTCCCTGTCCCAGAAGATAGAATAATTTGAAATTCCATCCTCTTTAATCATCTTTATCATCTCAGGCCATATTTCTGCATGTCTCTTCTGATATTCTTTTTCATTTCCTTCAATTAATTTCATTTTATATGCTTTTCTTACCATTTTTTTCTCCGCTGTTTTTCTGTCTGCTGTCGTTTCTCTCTTCCTCTGCGTCCTCAAAGATAATGCCCGGACCATATGGAGCAAAGGATGTCATTATATAAGGGCAGGTACAGTTATCCGTCACTTGTTTTCCGAATCGCCACATTTTCCTGCACATTTCTTTTACGATCTTCCCGGAATTTTCTTTATCTATGATATTATGCATTTCCTGCGGATCATTCTCAAGATCATATAATATATCATAATCAAATCCATTAAACACATACTTCCATTTATGATCAAATACTGCTCTCTGTATGCCGTACATTTCATTCCCATTTGTCTGTGTATACGTTTCAGCACGCCAATGTTCCGGGATTTGCCCCTCAAGAAACGGAACCAGTGAACAGCCTGCAAATTCTCTTTCTTCTGAAATTCCGGCCAGTTCGAGAATCGTAGGCGCAAAATCTGCAAGAGAGACAAAATGATTCTTCTCGATTCCCGGGTGCACTCCGGGGCCTCCGATCATCGCACATATATTATAGCTTTCCCGGTAACACGGGATTCCTTTAGACCACATGCCGTGAGCGCCGGCCAGGTCCCCATGATAATTCCCCAGCGCTTCCACCGCACGGTCCACACTGTCTCTGTCGCCAAACGGATTCTCATCAACGCCAAACTGGAAATATTTCGGATAACCCGGGCGGATAATCTGTCCGAATTCT
>CALWFY010000089.1 GCA_944377775.1 uncultured Mediterraneibacter sp. | reverse complement strand
TGGTACGGGCGCGTTATGGTGGAGCGGATCGAGGGATTCTGCACGACAAAAGAGTGGAAACGCGCTTACAAGGAGATAAATGACATGGAGAAAGACCTGCACAATGCCGGCGCCATCGTAATCAAATTCTGGATGCACATTGACAAGGATGAGCAGGAGCGGCGTTTTAAGGAACGCCAGGAGAATCCTGAGAAGCAGTGGAAGATCACGGACGAGGACTGGAGAAACAGGGAAAAATGGGATCAGTATGAAGACGCGGTCAATGAAATGCTGATGCGTACTTCTACGGACTATGCCCCCTGGGTTGTGGTTGAAGGAAACGATAAATATTATGCTAGGATTAAAGTGTTAAAGACCGTAGTGGATGCCATTGAGGCGCGGCTCAAAGAATGTGAGTAACCCGGAAATATGGCTTAAGGAGGTAAGGAAATGACGATCAGAGAACAGCTTGAAGAACGCGAAATTGAGCATCTGAGTCCCTATGCCACATTGAGCAAAAATTCAAAGGGCAGAGCGCGCGAGGAAGAGCAGTGTGATATCCGCCCGGTGTTTCAGAGAGACCGGGACCGGATACTGCACTGCAAGGCGTTTCGCCGTCTGAAACAGAAGACGCAGGTGTTCCTCCTGCCAAAGGGCGATCACTATCGGACACGCCTGACTCACACCCTGGAGGTGTCGCAGAACGCGCGGACCATTGCCAAAGCGCTGCGTCTCAATGAAGACCTGGTGGAAGCCATCGCCCTGGGACATGACCTAGGGCATACGCCGTTTGGGCATGCAGGGGAGCGGGCGCTTAATAATGTATATCATTTTTCCCATCAGAAGCAGAGCCTGCGGGTAGTGGACTGTATAGAAAAGGACGGCAGAGGGCTGAACCTGACCTGGGAGGTGCGGGACGGCATTTTGAATCATCAGACAGCGGGACATCCGCACACGCTGGAGGGGCAGGTTCTCCGCCTTTCTGATAAGCTGGCCTATATTAATCACGATATGGATGATGCGATACGGGGCGGCATACTGACAGAGGAAGACATTCCTGCTGATCTTCGGAGGGTGCTCGGTAATTCCTGTAAGGCGAGACTCAATACCATGGTGCACGATGTGATTACAAACAGCATGGACTGTTCGGAGATTCATATGTCTTCGTCCGTGGGAAAAGCCATGTCTGATTTAAGAAGCTTTATGTTTGAAAATGTCTATCTGAACCCAAAGGCAAAAGGGGAGGAGGACAAGGCGGTACATATGATCGAGCAGCTTTTTGACTATTATGTAAGACATCCGGAATCCCTGCCCCTGCAGTTTCAGACTGCTCTGGAAAACACAGACAGCAGCAGAGAGCAGATCGTGTGTGATTACATTGCGGGAATGACAGACCCGTACGCAGTAAAGAAATATCAGGATTATTTTGTCCCGGAGGCATGGAACATCTGAAAATGCAGAAAATTTAAAAAAATAAAGGAAAGCAAAAACTTTTGTCGAATATATAATATAGGGTATTCTTTATGGAGGCGGACATGTACTATTCAGACGAGCTGATTGAAGAAATAAGGACAAGAAACGATATAGTAGATGTAATATCCGGCTATGTAAGGCTGCAGAAAAAAGGAAGTTCCTACTTTGGACTGTGTCCTTTTCACAATGAAAAATCACCGTCCTTTTCTGTGAGCAGGCAGAAGCAGATGTATTATTGCTTTGGCTGCGGGGCAGGAGGAAATGTGTATACGTTCCTGATGGAATATGAAAATTTTTCTTTTGTGGAGGCAGTCAAATTTCTGGCCCACAGAGCAGGGGTAGAACTGCCGGAGGCAGAATACTCAAAAGAGACAAAGGAAAAGGCAGATTTAAAAGCCTCTCTCCTGGAAGTGAATAAGACGGCGGCGAAATACTTTTACGCCCAGCTGAAAACAGAGCAGGGGGCTCACGCTTATACATATTTAAAGGACAGAGGCCTGTCTGATGAGACAATTACAGCGTTCGGTCTCGGATATTCCAACAAATACAGCGATGATCTGTATAAATATCTCCGTAGCAGGGGGTACAGCGAGAGTTTGATCCGGCAGGCAGGATTGATTAATACAGATGAACGCCAAGGCGTTTATGACAAGTTCTGGAACCGGGTTATTTTCCCGATCATGGATGTGAACAGCAGGGTCATTGGTTTTGGCGGCAGAGTCATGGGAGATGCTAAGCCGAAGTATCTGAACTCCCCTGAGACAGCTGTTTTTGATAAAAGCCGGAATCTGTACGGGCTGAACCGCGCAAGAACATCGCGCAAGCCGTATTTTCTGCTGTGCGAGGGATATATGGATGTGATATCCCTTCATCAGGCTGGGTTTACAAATGCGGTGGCGTCGCTTGGAACAGCTCTCACGCCCGGACATGCATCTCTGATCAAGAGGTATGTCCAGGAAGTGTATCTCACTTACGACAGTGATGAAGCAGGGACAAGAGCTGCCCTGCGTGCTGTGCCGATTTTAAAAGAAGCGGGGATATCCGCAAAGATCATTCGCATGGATCCCTATAAAGACCCGGACGAATTTATCAAAAATCTTGGGGCTGAAGCGTACGAGGAACGCATACGAAAAGCGAGAAATGGTTTTATGTTCAGCCTGGAGATGCTGGAAAAAGACTATGATATGGCATCCCCGGAAGGAAAGACAGCGTTTTTCAGGGAAGCTGCAGTACGGCTGCTTGGTTTTGAGGAAGAGCTGGAGAGGAATAATTACATAGAAGCGGTGGCTTCTGCGTACAAAGTAAGCAGAGACAGTCTTGAAAAACTGGTTACAAAAGCTGCAGTAAGCGTGGGGATGGCGAAGCCGGCATCCCGGCCGAAACGCTCGGACGGCAGTGTAAAGCCTAAGGAGGACGGGATACTTACATCGCAGAAAGCGCTTCTTACATGGATGATTGAAGACGAAAAACTGTATGGAAAGATCAGTAAACTCATCGGTCCTGAGGATTTTACAGGAGACATTTACCGCACTGTGGCGAAACTCCTATATGAACAGTATGAGAACGGAGAACTGAATCCGGCCAAGATACTGAACCATTTTACCGGAGAGGAAGAACACCGGGAGGCAGCTGCTCTGTTCCACACGAAGATCAGACAGCTTCGGACAAAAGAGGAGGAAGAGCAGGCGCTTAAAGATGTCATACTCCGGGTAAAAGCTCACAGCATAGAAGTCAGGACAATGGAACTGGATTCAACGGATATGGCGGGACTTCAAAAGCTGATGGAGGAGAAGCGCAAGCTGGAAGACCTCAAAACACTGCATATTTCTATTAATTAAGGATAAAATAAAACAAGATAGCCCGCGTTCACGCGCAGGCAGGGAAGGATGGACACATGGAAGAAAACACACAGAAATTTCTGGACAAAATGAATGAGCTGGTGGCGCTTGGAAAGAAGAAAAAAAGCATACTGGATGTTCAGGAGATCAATGACTTCTTCACAGATATGGAACTTACTCCGGAGCAGGTGGAGAAAGTGTTCGACTATCTGGAGGCAAACAATATTGACGTGCTCCGCATTGGAGCAGACGAGGATGAGCCGGAGGTAGATATCGACGACATGATATCTGACGAAGAAGAGGTCGATATGGAGAATATTGATCTGTCTGTGCCGGAGGGCGTGAGCATTGAGGACCCGGTGCGCATGTATCTCAAGGAGATCGGAAAAGTCCCCCTTCTGAGTGCGGAGCGTGAGATTGAGCTTGCAAAGCGTATGGAAGAAGGGGATGAAGACGCCAAGAAAGAGCTGGCGGAAGCCAATCTGCGTCTTGTAGTGAGCATTGCAAAGCGTTATGTGGGGAGGGGTATGCTTTTCCTTGATCTGATCCAGGAGGGTAACCTGGGACTGATCAAAGCTGTGGAAAAGTTTGATTACCATAAGGGATATAAGTTCAGTACTTATGCTACATGGTGGATTCGCCAGGCAATCACAAGGGCGATCGCAGATCAGGCGAGAACGATCCGTATTCCGGTGCACATGGTAGAGACGATCAACAAGCTGATCCGTGTATCAAGACAGCTTCTCCAGGAGCTTG
>CALWFY010000088.1 GCA_944377775.1 uncultured Mediterraneibacter sp. | reverse complement strand
ATTTGTCCCTCCCACTTGTTTCGTGAATCTACTCTTCAACAACAACGCCCATGGAACGGCATGTTCCTGCCACCATGCTCATTGCCGCCTCTACAGATGCTGCGTTCAGGTCCGGCATTTTCAGCTCAGCGATCTCCTGAAGCTGTGCTTTTGTGATCGTAGCAACCTTGTTCTTGTTCGGCACACCTGAACCAGACTGGATCTTGCATGCTTTCTTGATCAGAACTGCTGCCGGCGGTGTCTTTGTAATAAAGCTGAAGCTTCTGTCATTGTATACAGTAATGACAACCGGGATGATCAGGTCTCCCTGATCTGCCGTTCTTGCATTGAACTGCTTTGTAAATTCTACGATGTTTACACCGTGCTGTCCAAGTGCAGGACCAACCGGCGGTGCCGGAGTTGCCTTACCTGCAGGAATCTGCAATTTGATATAACCTTCTACTTTTTTTGCCATTTTCAATTACCTCCTTGTGGTATTGGCGGGGCCATGCCCCTCCCACTCATCTTTAATCCATTTTCTTCACTTCTGAAAACCCAAGTTCAACCGGAGTCTCACGGCCAAACAGCTCAACATTGATGGACAGACTCTTCTTCTGCTCATTCATGCTCTGCACAGCACCGACAGTGCCTTCCCAGGCGCCGCTCAGGACAACAACCGTGTCGCCCACACCGAAATTGACAACAACATTCTCTCTCTTAATGCCCAGATTTGCCATCTCGCTTTCTTCCAGCGGCACCGGCTTGGAGCCGGGTCCCACGAACCCTGTAACGCCCCGGGTATTTCTTACAACATACCATGTGTCGTCATTCATAACCATATGAATCATAACATAGCCCGGGAACATCTTGCGCTGCACCGCTTTCTGTACACCATTCTTAAGCTCTGTCACTTCCTCCATCGGAACACGGACCTCAAGAATCTGATCTTCCAGATGGCGGTTTTCGATCGTCTTATCAATATTCGCCTTCACCTTGTTTTCATACCCTGAATAAGTATGAACTACATACCATTTTGCCTCTGACATAAAATCACCTTTCTGCTGCGGTCAACTATCTTATCAATAGGTCAATTCCGTATCTCAGAATCATGTCGATCACTGCGATCACCGCGCCGAGGACTACAGAAACAACAACAACTGCCGTGGTCTGTCTTGCAAGTGTTCTCTTATCCGGCCAGATGATCTTCTTAAATTCTGCCTGAAGCCCTCTGAACCAGCTTTTTTTCTGAGTTTTTTCATTTTCACCCATATTGCCACTTCCTTCCGATGACTATTTCGTTTCTTTGTGCAGTGTGTGTGATTTACAGAATCTGCAATACTTCTTGGTCTCCATGCGATCCGGATGTGTTTTCTTGTCTTTCGTCATATTGTAGTTACGGTTTTTGCATTCCGTACACTCCAGAGTAATTCTCGTGCGCACAACTTCCACCTCTCTTTTTTATATATTCACCTGCGGGTTGCTGATGGTTGCGAAGCCATCGTTTTTTAGGCATAAAAAAAAGACCTAACTTCCATTCGCCGTAGTATTGTACCACGGCAAACGCAAGAAAGTCAAGTGTTTTTAAGGTTTTTTACATATCCCCAAAATGAAAAAGTAAATTCCACCCTTTCTGATCCTGGTGGAGTTTAGTCCTGCACAGTTGATATTTACCCTTTCATACTTTCATGATATAGTATCTTCTCCATCTGGCATCAGTAGATGGAGGACGAACTATGGATAAAAACTCCTGTATCCACCGCTATCACTGCAGGAAGACCAATGCCTGCCGCAAGATCATTCTGTGCGGCGTTAAGTGTGCTTCCGCCCTACCTGCAATCAGACCTATCCGGATTTCGAGAAGGAGCGCTGCAGCCGTCTTGACAGAGTTCCTCATGTATGTAATGGCTGTACGAAACAGATCAACCACTGTACCATCGCCCACAAATACACCTACAACGCACGCTTTGCTGACCGCAAATACCGCGAAAAGCTCTGCCCTTCCCGTTCCGGTATCAACATGACCAAACAGGAACTCCGTAAAAAGGAGAAGATCATGTCCCCTTTGATCGAGCAGGGACAGCCCCCTTATCATATCCTGACAAATCATCCGGAACCGGGCATGTCCGTACGGACCATGTACTCCTATCTTGACCAGGCCCCGGGACTGGAGCATCATGTAGAAATGGACACCGTACATTCTTCCAGAAAATACCGAAAAACTCTTCTTACCTTCTTTATTCACAAGAGAAAAACTTTTTCTGGCTTTCCTTATGAACCGGTGTACAAGAGGCGCTGTCCGCCTTGTTTTTAACCATCTTGAAAAAAGCTGGGAACCTATGAGTTTCTTACATTGTTCGAATATCTGCTCACCGACAAAGGCTCTGAATTTAGCGACCCCGGATCGCTTGAAACAGGCATCTACGGCATCGAACGGACCAGTATTTATTATTGTGCCCCCATGCGTAGCGGCCAGAAAGGCGGTGTGGAAAACGCCCATACGATGCCGCTCTGGAGACCTTCGGCGAACATGTGTTAAAAGCACTTCAGCTTAGGCGGATTTTCCCCCGATGAGGTGAATCTGACTCCTAAGCTGATATGCTTTAACCGTTAAATAACAATCTCAAAAAACTGCTGTCAGAATGGAAGTAAACTTTTCATATTTTTCAAATATGAGTGGTGGAATTTACCTCTGCACTGGAATTTACTTTTTCAATTCAGCTTTTTTACACATCCCATTTTCCGAGGAATTCTCCATCTCTTCTTCCGGTTCTTCTACTCCAACATCCCCGTGTTTTTTTGCAAGACGTTTGTACACACTGGCTCGAAACAGATTATAAACCACGGATACAAGGGGAATAAATATCAGCATGCCTACTACTCCCATAAGGCTGCCGCCGATCGTCACAGCCGCCAGCACCCATATAGACGGAAGGCCCACAGAACTTCCCACAACTTTGGGATAGATCAGATTCCCCTCTATCTGCTGGAGCACAAGGAAAATAATAATAAATATCAATGCCTTGACCGGATCCACCATCAAAATAAGAAAAGCGCCAATAAAACATCCGATGAAAGCGCCGAAGATCGGAATAAGAGCAGTAAAAGCAATCAGCACGCTCACCAGCAGCACATATGGCATGTTGAAGAGATTCATAACTATAAAGAACATGGTTCCCAATATCAACGCTTCCACGCACTGTCCTGTCAGGAAACTTGAAAATGATTTTGCAGTCAGAGAGCTCACCTCAAGACACCATTCCATACGCCGTTCGGACAAAAACGCCTGCATCACTTTTTGACACTGTACGCTCAGTTTCTCTTTCTGCAGCAATACATAGCATGAAAACACAAAGGCAATCACAAAAGTGGCAACACCGCTTACCACAGAACCAATGGCTGAAAAAGTTGAGTTCAGCACATTTCCTGCACTGTTCTGGAAAAATGACACAGCACTGTCCGTAAGTTTTCCCACATCCAGATTCAGATTGTCAAGCCATGCCCGTACTTCGCTGTTATCCATAAACAGCTGTTCCAAAAAGCGCTGTGCTTCCGGAATAAACACCTGGATTGTCTTTCCCAGGGACAGAACCGTTCTTGTCAGTTCCGGAATCACGACAAACATCACAAGCACAACCACACTGATAACAACAGCCAATGTCAGAACCAGACTGACAGGCCGCGAGAGACGTTTTGCAAGTTTTTTATCTTTCAGATATTTGTTTCCGAATAGTCTTTCCTCCAGAAACCGCATCGGGACATTGAGCACAAAGGCGATGCCGCCGCCCAGTAAAAATGGGAATACAATCCCAAATACAAACTTAATTCCCCCGAAAACAATCCTGTAATTCCAAAGCGCGATCAGTAAAATGACCGTAAACAGAATCAATTCCTTCAGTTTTCCCATATTCTCTTTATTAAGATTCATGACTCCTCCTGTCCGGATAAATCCAACTCTTTCTCCGCCGCTTCGATTTCAGCCCGAGTAATTCCCGAAAGCCGCATGATATCTTCCGGCTTCATGCCATTTTTAAGCATTTGCACAGTCAACTCCCGCCTTGCTTGCTGCTGTCCCCGCATAAGACCCTGTTCAAGTCCCTGTTCACGCCCTTCTCGCAGCCCTTCTTCCAGAGCGCTGTCCATAAGACAATTATAATCTCTAACTGCCTTTTCCCTTGCTTCATACTCTAAGCGCTTCCTCTCATCTGCGCTCAGCTTCTCCAGTTCACCATAAGCTTCTCCAATATATTCATCAGTTCCTGCCATTGCCTTGAAATCCTCCTTCGTCTTCCCGCCGAAAAACCGCATCCACCGGATGATCCCTTCCTCTTTCATAGCTTTCTCAGGAAGCTTTTTAAGTTCTAAAATATGCAGCTCCATCAGGTCTGTATACGGGGTTCCTGTCTTTGTATCACAGAACGAAATCTTATGATAGCACCTTTTATCCTCCGGAAAATGAACAAAATCCAAAACACTCACATGAATACATTTTTTCAGCTTTTCATCCCCATATTCCTGCTGCATGATCGTTGGAAGCAGGCTTGTCTCCTGAATCTCCCCGGGCTGCACATCGAGAAGAGCTGCGATGAACCCCTGACGAACTTTGGGATTATTCATCAACCCTTTAAAGCATATATCCACGGTAGGAAGCATTATAAAATTGTCAGTTGTCTGTGCCATAGATTTTCTCCTTTCCTGTTGTGAAACTGTACGCCATGCAGGAAAGGTCACATCTGGCTATATTGTAAACATATCCGGCGGATATGTAAAGGGTCAGCCTGTCTTTCCCGCTGCTTTTGTTTCAGTTGTTTCATCGTTGGGGCAGCGCCTGGAATACAGGCTCTGAAAACGAGATATCCGCCGCTTTTGAGAACGGATGATTGATAAATACTTCCAGCGGCCAGAATGTCCGCCATTTATTGTATGAATTCAGAATAACACAGTCGCCCGGGGGGCAGCAATATTATTTGGAGAAAATTAATAAAAATTTATATAAAACGCGTGACGTTCCCGCCACGCGCTTTGGTTTATCCTGTTTTATTTTTCACTGTAATGATGCGCTTCCTCAAGCATCATATCCTTCACCTTCATCAGCCGGATTTGTGTACTTCTCTCATTTTCATCCAGCTTCATGGTAATGTATTTTATACTTGCTTCTGTCTCCGGTATGATAACATGCTCAAGCGCATTCACGCGCCGCCGGGTCTTTTCGATCTCCGCCGCCATAAGCTGGCAGGCCTTTTCACACTCTGCCAGACGGATCATATCCGGCAAGACATCCGCCAGCGACTTTACTGCGCCGTCCAAGTCACTGGAAGTAAAAGCAAAACCATAAGAATAAATATCATTCTCATCAGCAGTTCTGGTCTTATATTCAAAAGTCGGAATGTCAACGCTCATGACATTCTTTTCCCCTGCTTCCAGATTCACTTCCTGTTTCGGAGCCATCAGCGCTGTATTAAGCGCTGCTTCTGACATTCCCGCCTTAGCTATGACAAAATTCCGGTTCGCGGACTTGATACCTGACTCCACTTTCATACGCACTTCCATGTTCTCGCGTACCAGGTCTAGATACTGGCGCATCAGCTCATCACGTTTATCTTTCAAGAGCTTGTGACCACGTATTGCAGTGATTCTCTTCTTTTTAAGGCGTGTCAGTTCCATTCGGGTCGGATTCACCTGTTTTGCCGCCAAAACGCCACCTCCTTCACATTATCTGAGTACTTCTCCCTGCTCTTCACTTCATCGGACTTTCTCAGCGTCCGTTCTGCGGCGCAGTTCGATTTCGCTTCGCTCCATCTCACTGCGGGCAGACTGCCCTATACACCATCCGGACTTTCTCAGCGTCCGTTCTGCGGCGCAGTTCGATTTCGCTTTGCTTCATCTCACTGCGGGCAGACTGCCCTATACATGTGACCAGAAGCTGCTTTTCGCAAGCCAGCTTGCGCAGCATCTTCTGTCACATGTGCACCACAGAACTGTTAGTCGGCATAATACATATCCAGATATTTATCGTCAATACGTTTCAGCTCGGTCCTGGGCAGCATCCTGAGCAGCTTCCAGCCAATATTCAATGTTTCCTCGATACTTCTGTCTGTATTATATCCCTGGGAAACATATTCTTTCTCAAATGCATCTGCAAATTTTGCATACATAAGATCAATGTCTGTCAGCGCTGCCTCTCCTAAAATAACCATGAGTTCTTTTGCATCTTTTCCACGGGCATATGCCGCAAAAAGCTGGTTCATGGTATTCGAGTGATCTGCGCGGGTCTTACCCTCGCCGATTCCTTTGTCTTTCAGACGGGACAGGGAGGGAAGCACGTCAACCGGAGGCGTCACGCCTTTTCTGTAAAGCTCGCGACTTAAGATGATCTGTCCCTCTGTAATATAACCGGTCAGGTCCGGGATGGGATGGGTCTTATCATCCTCCGGCATGGTCAGGATCGGGATCATGGTGATACTTCCTTTTTTCCCATTCTGACGTCCGGCTCTCTCATAGATCGTAGCCAGGTCTGTGTACATATATCCCGGGTATCCGCGGCGTCCCGGCACTTCCTTGCGGGCAGCCGACACCTCACGCAGCGCGTCCGCATAGTTGGTAATATCAGTCAGAATAACCAGCACATGCATTTCTTTTTCAAATGCAAGATATTCCGCAGCAGTCAGCGCCATCTTCGGCGTTGCGATACGCTCGATGGCAGGGTCGTTCGCCAGGTTCACAAACAGCACGGTACGGTCCAGAGCTCCTGTTTCCCTAAAACTCTCAATAAAGAAATTAGATTCCTCAAATGTGATTCCCATTGCAGCAAATACAACCGCAAAGTTCTCATCTGTTCCCAGCACTTTCGCCTGTCTTGCAATCTGTGCGGCAAGCTGTGCATGCGGAAGTCCTGATGCGGAAAAGATCGGCAGCTTCTGTCCTCGTACCAGTGTGTTCAGTCCGTCAATAGCGGATACACCAGTCTGAATAAACTCTTCCGGATAACTTCTCGCCGCCGGATTCATCGGAAGTCCGTTAATATCCATCCGGGCATCCGGCAGAATTTCCGGTCCATCGTCAATGGGTCTTCCCAATCCGTCAAACACGCGGCCCAGCATATCTTCAGACACGCCCAGCTCCATGCTTCTCCCAAGGAAACGTACCTTGCTGTTGGACAAGTTGATTCCCGTTGAACTTTCAAAGAGCTGTACGAGCACGTCGCTTCCGTTTACCTCAAGCACCTTGCAGCGCCTTGTCTCGCCGCTGGCAAGCTCAATCTCACCCAGCTCATCATATGTCACGCCCTCCACGCCGCGCACAAGCATCAGCGGTCCGGCTACTTCCTGTATGGTTCTGTACTCTTTAGGCATTTACCGTTCCTCCTTTACAAATGCATTGGCAATCTGCGCGCTCAGCATTTCATCCACTTTCTTAAATTCCTCATCCAGCGCGTCCTCGCGCACATATTTAAAACGTCCGATCTGTTCCCTTACAGGCATGGAGATCAGTTTATTGAGCGATGCACCCTGGGAGAGGGCTTCTGTCGCTCTGTCATAAAACGCATTCACAAGAAGCATCATCATATGCTGCTTCTTAAGGGATGTGTAGGTATCCACCTCATGGAACGAGTTCTGGTGCAGGAAGTCCTCACGAATGGAGCGGGCTGCTTCCATCTTCAAACGGTCTCCCGGTGAAAGAGCATCCATACCAACCATCTTTACGATTTCTTCCAGCTCTGCCTCTTCCTGAAGGAGCGTCATCATCTTCTGACGTCCGGCCATCCAGTCTTCTGCCACATTGCCGTTAAACCATTTCTCCATATCATCCAGATACAGTGAATAACTGTTCAGCCAGTTGATCGCCGGGAAATGTCTCTTATATGCCAGCGCTGAATCCAGTCCCCAGAACACTTTTACGATACGAAGCGTTGCCTGGGATACCGGCTCGGATGTATCTCCACCCGGAGGTGATACAGCTCCGATCACGGAGAGAGCTCCTTCTCTTCCTTCTTTTCCAAGAGAGATCACATGCCCCGCACGTTCATAAAACTGTGCCAGACGGCTTCCAAGATAGGCCGGATAACCTTCCTCACCCGGCATCTCCTCCAGACGTCCTGACATCTCCCTGAGCGCCTCTGCCCAGCGGGATGTGGAATCCGCCATCAAAGCTACCGAGTATCCCATATCGCGGAAATACTCTGCGATCGTAATACCGGTGTAAATAGACGCCTCACGGGCTGCCACAGGCATGTCCGAAGTATTGGCGATCAGAACGGTTCTCTGCATGAGAGGCTGACCTGTCTTCGGGTCTTTCAGTTCCGGGAACTCGTTTAACACGTCTGTCATTTCATTTCCGCGCTCTCCGCATCCGATATAAACTACGATATCAGCTTCCGCCCACTTTGCCAGCTGATGCTGAATAACTGTTTTCCCGCTTCCGAACGGTCCGGGCACGGCTGCCACACCGCCTTTTGCAATGGGGAAGAATGTGTCAATAACCCTCTGCCCTGTAACAAGCGGCATTTCCGGCGGCAGTTTCTTCTGGTAGGGACGTCCGCGGCGCACCGGCCACTTCTGCATAAGAGTCAGCTCCCGATCGCCCTTGTCTGTCTCCACGACTGCCACAACTTCCTCCACCGTAAATTCTCCGGCTTTGATCTCTTTGATCTTTCCTTTTACACCATGAGGAACCATGATTTTCTGCTGTACGAGTACTGTCTCCTGCACTGTACCGATCACGTCTCCGGTCTCTACCTCGTCACCCACACTCACAGTGGGTACAAACTCCCATTTCAGGTTACGCTTTAAGGACGGCACTTCCACGCCTCGCTTTAAGTTGTTTCCGGATACTTTCATAATATCGTCCAGCGGTCTCTGGATACCATCGTAAATACTGGTGATAAGCCCTGGTCCGAGTTCCACGGACATAGGTACTTCCATAGACTCCACCGGTTCGCCCGGCCCTAACCCGGACGTCTCCTCATATACCTGGATTGACGCTTCATCTCCGTGCATCTCAATGATCTCGCCGATAAGGCGCTGGTTGGACACACGGACCACGTCAAACATATTTGCATCCCGCATTCCCTCCGCAATTACGAGAGGTCCTGCGACTTTCTTAATCACTCCTGTGCTCATTCGTTTACTCCTCCAAACAGAATATCTGAACCTACTGCCTGCTCCACAGTCTTCTTCACTCCGTCCACACCGGCTCCCGTATTGCCGGATACACCCGGAATCAGTATGACCGCCGGAAGCGCCCTGCCCCGGTACTCTTCAAGTTCTTCTCCAAGTTCCGCCGCCGCTTTCTCGGTGATATAGATAATACCGTACTCACTTTCAGAAAGCTGTTTTAATTTAGTCCGCGCTTCCTCCCGGGTACTGACAGGACAGATGCTAAGACCCAATGTGGCAAACCCGTAGATACTGTCATAATCGCCGATCACTGCAATCTTATACATACATCTCCCTTATCCTTTCCCGGATTGCATTATCCGAAAAACCATTTTGTTTCCCGGTCAGTATAATCCGAACTGTCTTAATCTCATTCTCCCTCGCAATCAGGTACCCCAGAAGAGGCCCTACGGAAAACGTCTCATATTTCTGTGATTTCAATGTTTCTGTCATACGGTTGTCACACCAGCGCTCAAAGGCCGACGGAGATTCCCTTAATGCATCCGCGCCTCCTGCGTAGGAAGTGCCTTCCAGATACTGGGCGATCTCATCCGCTCCCGCAAGTGCCGCACGGATAAGCTGCTCCACATTCAGGCTGTCACACTCCGCCATAGCGCTTCTCATAAAATCCGCGCTCTTTCCAGTCTTCTGAAAACGCACCGCAATTTTTATATCAGCAATAGCGACCGTGGTATCCGCATAATACTCAATGATCTTCTCACCGGACCGCTTTCCCGCTTCATATATGGCAGTGAGCGCCGCCTTGTCAATCAGAATATCGCAGAGCTGTCCGTCTCTTGTGTGAAGCAGCGTGTCAAGCGCCTCCTCGGCCACACGTCCCATGTTGCCCGGAAGTCTTGAGAACTCCCTGTTTTCAACAATCTGCAGCATTTCCTTGCCTGAGACAGCACAGTCATCATAGAAGATACCGGGATTTTTTGTCTCCGTACACACTTCTTTGACAGCCGCCTTCAAGTTGTGGTACAGCTTTGGATAGGACAGCACATCAAATACGCTCATGTCAGGAGCTGTATCCCTTATAACTTCCCAGGCTTTTTCTTCCTCGCGCTTTAAAACCGCATCCATATCTGCATCCGTGGACATATCACCCCAGCCCTTTTCCATCACGAACTGAAGACCCTGCTCCGCTGTCCTGCACGCGAGAAGCTGCTCGATCACCGCGTCGGAAAACAGAGCTCCCTCCAGTGCGCGTATGCGCGCAACCGCATAAGTATATTTTGTATTACTCACGTTTCACCCTCCTTGCGGTCATGATCAGCCGAACAGCAGTCTGTTCACCTTATCTGACAGTTCCTCTTTCTTTGAGTCAAACACTGCCTTTATCGTACAGTTTTCCTCAATTCCTCCATAGATGAGAAGGAACCCTCCGTCAATATCCCGCGCCTCATCTGAGAGCGTCAGGCTTCCGCCTTTTTTTGCAGCGATCGTCTTGATCTTACCGGAAAAACCTTCCGGCATCCGCTCAAGGTCTTTCTTTGAAAAACAAATTTCTCCTGCTTCAGCAAGCACATAATTTTCAAGCAGCTTCTCAAGCATGTCAAAGTATTCATTCACACCCAGATTCATCACTGTTTCATATGCCTTGTTCAGCACCTGCCCGATCACTTCCTGCTTCACGGCAAGACGGGCCTGCTTTTTCTGCATATCCACAGAAGACTCTACCCGTTTCGCATAATCCGCGGCATTTCTCTGTGCTTTCTCCGAAATCCTGCGAGACTCCGCTTCTGCCTCCTCCTTTGCCGCCTTTACGGCAGCATCGGCTTTTGCTTCTGCTTTTGCAATAATTTCCTGCGCGGACTGCTGTGCCTCCTCAAGAATCCGGGCTTTCATTTTTTCCAATCCACTCATGTTCCTGCACTCCTTTTTATACCTGGATTCCATTTACCGCCAGGAAAGAGATCAGAAGTGCGAGAATCGCATATGTCTCAACCATCGCCGGGAACAGCATCGCTTTACCAAACTGCTCCGGTTTCTTCGCAACGATTCCGATGGAAGAAGCAGCTGTTTTTCCCTGTGCGATACCGGAAAGAAGTCCTACGATACCGATCGGCAGGCATGCTGCCAGAATCAAAAGACCTGTGGACACAGAGATATCAGCAACCCCGCCGCCTAAGATACCAATCTTGGACAGTGTGATAAATCCAACCAGAAGTCCGTAAAGACCCTGTGTACCCGGAAGAAGCTGAATGATCAGCACTTTCGCAAACTTGCTCGGGTCTTCTGTAACCACGCCTGCTGCCGCCTGTCCGGCGATACCTACTCCGATCGCGGAACCTGCTCCTGCGAACAGCACTGCTACCGCCGCTCCTAACAACGCATAAACAATTCCTAATTCACCTGCAATACTCATGATAAAGTTTCCTCCTTAACATCTGTATATTTTGTATTTTGCTTAAAGGGTGCAAACGGCCGTCCGCCGCCCCCATAAAACTTTCCGAAAAACTCTACAAACTGTAAACGGTTTGTATGCACATACGCTCCCAGAAGATTGATCGCCAGGTTCAGCGCATGTCCCACAATAAAGATCACAATAAAGAAGATCACGCCCACCACATTGTTCGGAAGCATGCTTCCCATCTGGTTGATAACTGATGCGATAACTCCGGTCGCCAGTCCAAGCGCCAGCAGACGCGAATAGGAAAGCACATCGCTTAACCAGCCTGTAATATTGTAGAGATCATATGCGCCCAGCGCGATGCGCAGCGCCGGGTTCTTCTTTTCCCGTCCCGACATGAGCACAATGCCCAGAGCACCTGCTGCCGCCAGAATCTTGGCCAGCAGATTGACCCATTCAGGGAACACGATGTTCGTCTGCGCAATGGAGGCGAAAATGCTGCTCGGAAGAAGCATCAGTATCAGCCCCACAAGGAGCATGAACCAAAGCACTACATCGCAGAAAAAGTCCATGACCTTCCCGTCTCTTAAGCACATCCAGCCTTTGATGCCCAGACCCACAAACAGATGGATCACTCCGAATAAAAGTGAAAACACCAGCAGCTTCATGGGATCATTGAGCGGGATAAACCAGAGCGCCGGGACAGTTACCGTTGTCCCGAAAAACTTCTGTGACACAATATCCACGATGTTTCCGAAATATCCTCCGAAAAGGATGCCCCACACCAAAGTTGAAAGTCCACAGTAGAAAAACAGCTTCAGCGATTTTTTCATTCCCTCTGACATTCTCGGAAATTTTCGCACAAGCACGCCGCACACAACTGCCACAATCGCTCCGTACGCTGCATCAGAGAGCATCATTCCGAAGAAAAACACATAAAAGAATGACATGATCGTGGTCGGGTCCAATTCCCCCTTGTGCGGAAGACCATAGGACTCTACGATCCCTTCCATGCTCGCGGAAAACGGATTGTTTTTCAGTATGACCGGAGGTTCTTCCTCCTCTTTCAATTCTTCTACATCCACAGCACAATCATAACTGTTCTTCAGATACTCTGTAACATATCCTGCTTCGCACTCAGGGATATAGCCGCTGATCACAAATGTACGCTCAGACTGGGGAATCTCTCCCAGCACCGCATATTTGTCAGCTCTGATTCTATAGTAATCTGCTACAATCTTTAAATCTTCTCTTATTGCCGAATACCCTGCAATCTTTGTTTCAATCTCCGCTATCTTATCCCGGCAGACTTCCATCTCCTGCTCCAGCTCCTGCCTCTGAACAGCGGGAACCGCATCCCATGTCTGTGACGGCCGTGCAAATCCGGCACTCCTGAGCGCCTCCTCCACAGCCGGAGCATCTTCTTTCATACAGATGATCGCCAGATAAGTCATGCTCTGCTCCGCTGAGATAAGGTGCACATCCGCCCCCTCTGTCTCAGATGCCTTTTCCGCCAGCACCTCATACACGGATTCCACGGTCGTCCCTCCGGGCATGGTCCCCAAAAATACGGACGTACGCTTTGTGTCCGCCGCCTTAAGAGGAACATCCAATGCCAGCCAGGGAGTCAGGCTCTCGATACTATTCTGGATTTTTGTGATACTCGCAAGCTGTTCCGCACGTTCACGATCCAGATCATAAATCTCTTTTGCAGCCTTTAAAAGCTCCTGACGATTCTCCTGTATCTGCTGTTCCTTATCCGGCTCGATCAGTTTCTTTCCCTCCAGCGCCGCGAACATGGATTTGCTCTCCGGAACATATTTTTCAAGAATCTCCAGCGCCTGATCAGCAGATGACGCCGCTTTCTCAAAACCTGCTTTTTGTCCCGCAGTGTCCATCTTTTTGAAATCTTCATCCTCATCAAGAATGTGGTCTACCTCGAGGACGCCCAGACTCTGCAGTTTCTCAAGGATTGCTTTTCGGTCTTTCTTTAAGGCGCAGATGCTGATTCTCTGCATCTTAAGTACCGCCATTTATTTCTCCCTCCTTTGCCGTCCTTCGGTGAGCAGTGAGATAACAAGACTGACCGCCTCTTCCTCTTTCTCACAGGCCGCAGCCTTCAATGCCTGCATCTCTTTTTCTGCCTCAGCCATCTCAGCTGCCGCTTCCCTGTCACCGGTATCTTTTGCCTGTTCTGCTGCAGCAAGAGCTCCGGTTTTCGCCCTGCTGATAATCTCGGCCGCTGTTTTTTCCGCTGTCTGCCCGGCTTCTTCCAGAATCATCCGGCTTTTCTCTTCTGCTTCTCTTACGATCTCTTCTGCGCGGGCTTCCGTCTCACGGATTGACTGAATTGTCTCTTCCACCATGGTATTGTGCACCACCTTTCCTGTCAGACTTTATGTCTCCTTAGTTTTTCCAATACTTTCTTCTTCATGCAGTTTATAATCTTAACACAATCTTAACATTGGAATCTAGAGCCATTATATAACAACAAAAAAAATTATTCAAAAGATTTATTAGTATTTTTTACTAATATTTATTATTTTTACTAATAAGTATTCAGAAAATACTCCTCTACCAGGAAAGACGGTGAAGTTTTCCTTTTGTCTCCATTCCCGAAAATCCATTCTGCCGCAAAGCCTCATACAGCGCAATCGCCACAGAATTTCCCAGATTCAGGGACCGTATATCGCCTATCATGGGTATACGCACGCAGTTATCCTTATTTTGTACAAGAATCTCCTCCGGTATGCCCGCACTTTCCTTTCCGAACATAATATAACAGTCGGGCTCATAGGCAACTTCCGTATATATCTTTTCCGCTTTTGTCGTTGCCATATAAATCTTCGCTCCGGGATTACGATCCAGAAAATCCTGATAATCAATATAAGTGGTTACATCCAGGGAACTCCAGTAATCCATGCCCGCACGTTTCAGAGCTTTCTCTGACAGGCTGAATCCCAGAGGCTCGATCAGATGCAGCCTCGCACCTGCCGCAACGCAGGTCCTTCCGATATTCCCCGTGTTAGCCGGTATTTCCGGCTCAAAAAGTACTATGTTGACCATAATGCGCTACACACTCTCATTTCGCAATTTTTGAATAAACCTGCCTAGGCGCTCCAGCGCTACTTTCAGATCTTCAAGCGAATATGCGTAGGAAATTCTCAAAAAACCTTCCCCACACTCTCCAAACGCGGTGCCCGGAACCACTGCAACTTTTTCTTCCTCCAAAAGTCTTGTCGCAAATTCTTCCGAAGACATGTGGAACTCCTGAATACTCGGGAACACATAGAATGCGCCAAACGGCTCAAAGCACTCCAGCCCCATCCGCGCAAATTCATGCATAAGAAAACGTCTTCTCTGGTTGTAGGACTTGCGCATCTCCTCAACCTCGTCCTCGCAGTTTCTAAGCCCTTCAATCGCCGCGTACTGGCTGTTTGTAGGCGCACACATAATGGCGAACTGATGAAGTTTCGTCATCTGCTCAATAAGAGCAGCCGGACCACAGCAGTATCCGAGCCGCCAGCCCGTCATGGCAAACCCTTTGGAAAATCCGTTGATCACCAGCGTGCGTTCTCTCATTCCCGGCAGGGAAGCAATGGATACATGCTCCGTCTTATAGGTAAGCTCTGAATATATTTCATCAGACATCACATACAGGTCATGCTCTTTGACGAACTCAGCAATGGGCTCAAGGTCCTCCTTCGTCATGATCGAGCCGCTTGGATTATTCGGAAACGGCATAATCAGAACTTTTGTCCTTGGAGTAGTATATTTCTCCAGGTCTTTCACTGTCAGCTTAAACTCATTTTCATATTGGAGAGGCACGATCACCGGAACTCCGTCTGCCATAATGGTACACGGCAGATAGGAAACATAGCTTGGCTGCGGGATCAGTACCTCGTCGCCCGGGTCCAGCATACAGCGCAGTCCCACGTCAATAGCCTCGCTTCCCCCTACAGTGATTAACGTCTCTTTTATCGGGTCATAAGAAACATGTATCTTTCTGTTCAGATACTTGCATATCTCCTGGCGCAGTTCTTTTAAGCCCGCATTGGATGTATAGAAGGTTTTCCCTCTCTCGAGAGAAAAAATCCCCTCCTCCCGGATTCTCCACGGCGTGTCAAAATCCGGTTCTCCCACCCCGAGGGAGATAACATCTTCCATCTCATTGGCCACATCGAAGAACTTACGAATCCCCGATGGCTGTATCTCAATAATCTTTTTTGATAACAGATTTCTCATTACAATGTCACCGGTATCCTTTCTGACTCTTTTTTCGGCACCATGATCGTCCCGTGGTCTTTGTATTTTTTCAGGATGAAATGTGTTGCAGTGCTGAGCACGCCGTCAATCGGAGACAGCTTCTCGGATACAAAGCGGGATACCTCCTTGATCGTCTTACCCTGCAGTGTCACAAGTAGGTCATAGCTTCCGGAGATCAGGTACACTGCATATACTTCCGGATAATTGTACAGACGCTCTGCGATCCGGTCAAACCCGCGGTCTCTCTGAGGAGTCACACGCACCTCGATCAGGGCTGTCACACTCTCCATTCCCGTCTTGTCCCAGTCAATCAATGTATGATAGCCGCAGATCACTTTTTCCTTTTCCATGTCCGCAATCTCATTAGCCACATCAACTTCCTCTACACCAAGAAGTACCGCAACTTCTCCCAGATTTACTCTGCTGTGTTTTTCAATATATTTTAATATCTCGATTCTCAAATCCTGTTTTTTATCACTCATTCTTTCTGCCTCCTGATAAATTCTATTTTCGCTTCTATTTCTCCGGCACAGCCTTACACCCTAAGATGTTCCGCCAGCCAACTTGTCAGTTCATCCGGCGCCGGCCTGTCCAGATATCTTGTCTCTTCTCCGCTTGTGATCACACGCGCATTCTGCGCTCTCGCAATCCCAAGCCTTCCGGCTCGCACTCCCGCTTTCTCAAGGACATCCAGAACCGTCTGCGCATCCGGAGTCACAACCAGAAAACTGCCGGCCGAAGTCATCTGGTATGGATTTAAGCGGTAAAACTCGCAGATTTCCACTGTCTCCTGCTTCAGCTCAATGCAGGATAAATCTATCTCAAATCCTGTGTGCAGCGTCTCCGAAAGCTCCCACAGAGCCGCCAGTATGCCGCCGCTTCCGATCTGTCTGATCGCCGTAATCTTATTCTGTCCGCTGTTGTCAGAATCCATGATCTTTAAGAGCTGTTTCGGCATCACCAGGTCTTTTCTCAATGCCTTTACCTGACTGAGAAATGAAGACACGAACCTTGTCCCAAGTTCATCGCCAGCCTCATCCAGAATCCGCAGAGTACCCTCCAACCCGGCGTACCCGCAGTGTATGATCTCCTGTTTCGGCAGTCCTTTTATGTGCCTGTCCGCACAAAACAGTCCCCTGCGTTCATCCGCCCTGCCTGCCACTGTGACAAATACGGTGGTACATACAGCGGCTGCTGTGGTCTCCCCCTGAAA
>CALWFY010000087.1 GCA_944377775.1 uncultured Mediterraneibacter sp. | reverse complement strand
GAAGGATCCCAGATAGTGGATATCCTGAATGTGATGGAAGCCCATGTATCCCTGATGGAACTTGAAAATGTCAGGATTCTCAAAGAGATGCGTAATTCCGTACACAGGAAGGTGAACTGCGAGACTGCCAACATCAATAAGACTGTGTCAGCAGCCGTGAAACAGATTGAGGATATTACATATCTCAGAGAAAAAATCGGGTTTGAAAACCTGCCTGACAATCTGGCGGAGGCGGCGCGGGTTCGTCTTGAAAATCCGGATGCCACTCTAAAAGAGCTTGGCGAGGCGCTCACACCGCCCGTCGGCAAGTCCGGCATCAATCACAGGCTGCGTAAGTTGAGCGAAATGGCAGACAGGGTAAGGCAGGAGCACAAGGAGGATTATTATGATTAAAACACCCGTTGTAGTAAAGACAGAAGAGGGATTTGACGGAAGACCGATCGCTCTGCTCGTGCAGGAGGCAAGCCAGTATGCGAGCAAGGTGTATATTCAGATTGGAGAGAAGAACATTAATGCCAAGAGTATCATGGGCATGATGAGTTTAAGCCTTGTAGACGGAGAGAAGATCACTGTTGTGACCGATGGTGAGGATGAACAGAAAGCTGCAGAAGGCATCAAGATGTTTTTTATGAAGAACGCGGGATGATTGAAACGTCAGCCTGTCGGATAAACGGCAGGATTCAGATAAATAGACGCTAAGACGAGGGGCTGTACTAAGTGGGTGCAGCCTTTTATTATCTGCGGTACGGCGCTGAAAAATGCCGGGATTAGAGGGAGGCGTACGATGAAGAAAATGCTGTTTATATATAATCCCAATGCAGGAACGGGGATTCTTAAACCGAAACTTTCGAATGTGTTGGATACTTTTACAAAAAGCGGTTATGAGGTGACGGTCTACCCGACACAGCAACGCCATGACGCTGTGGAAAAGATTCAGTCTCTTACGGAAGAATATGATCTGATCGTGTGCAGCGGCGGAGACGGCACGCTGGATGAAACAGTGACGGGAATGCTGCTTCGCGGCCTTTCCACTCCTCTCGGATACATACCCGCGGGCACGACCAATGATTTCGCTGCCAGTCTGGGAATTGCAAAAGAGGTTCCCAGGGCTGCGGACACGGCGGTAAACGGTGTTCCGTTTCCGTGTGATGTGGGAATGTTTAACGACGATTATTTTATCTATATCGCGGCGTTCGGATTGTTTACGGACGTGTCATATGAGACAAAGCAGAGTATGAAAAATATTCTCGGACACCTTGCCTATGTGCTGGAAGGTACGAAAAGGATTTTCAATGTGCCGTCCTACCGGATTAAGGTGACTCACGACGGGAAGACTTTCGAGGATGAATTTATGTTCGGCATGGTCACAAATTCCCGTTCTGTAGGTGGATTTAAGGGGATTATCGGGTCTGAAGTCGTCTTTGACGACGGAGAGTTTGAGGTCACGCTGATCAAGACGCCGAAGAACCCCATGGAGCTCAATGAGCTTCTTGGAGCAATCGTGATGAAGCAGATCAATCCCCAGAGAATGTATTCATTTAAATCCGGGGAAGTACGGTTCGAGTCCGAGAAGGAGATTCCGTGGACTCTGGACGGTGAGTTCGGCGGGACTCACCGGGAAGTGGTTGTAAAAGATAAGAAACAGGCAATCTCTATCATGGTGAGACAGGATGTGGCAGCGGGATTATCTGTTGCAGGGAGAGTACAGGAGAAGCCGAAATTGGATGCGGATACCCCCGCGGAAAAAGGAAAGGCGGATTACAGAATCAACTTGAAGTAGTAACTTCGGGTTGATTCTTTTTTTGTGCAAATTATACAAAAAAGGAGGCTTGAAAGAATGAGGCAGAGCAGACAGAAGACGCTGCACCTTGATAATTAAATAGCATCGGAGAAAGCGCGATTGTCTCCATTATCAAAAGCGTGTAAGGCAGGCTGTCCTTTGTTGCAAGGGATTGCATAGAATACAGCCAGGAGGACGGATAGACTGAAAATAAAAATGGATATGTCCAGTTGAAGATAGAAATGTGATGTTTGTGTATGTGAATGTGTGAGGTGTGATGTAATGTCTGAATATGTGTTAAAAAAAGACTTGTTTGATTTTTATATGAAATGTTTTGAACGTAGCCTTAAGGTATATGAGGAAACTGTTTCCCGTGGTGATATTTTTGAAAATAAGAAAAGATATGAAGAATGCGGTCATTTGTGTCGTTTATTTCATAGTCAATTACACGGGATGGTTTGGTTTCTTGAGGAAGCAGGTGTTTTAAACAGGAAAGAATCAAGCAGGGAATTGAAGAAAATAGATGAAGAGTTTAACGTGTTTGAATTGATAGATTTGTATTATGGTAAAGAAGAGGTGTGATGTGATGTATAGTGTGAATGTCAGCGGTGAAAGATTGAAAGAAATGCGGGAGAAAAAAGGACTCAGTCAGAAAGAACTTGCCGGGATCACGGGGTTGTCTGTCAGGACGATCTACAGATATGAGGCAGGGGATACTCAGCCGGATCAGGGCAAGATGAGGCTTCTTTTCGATGCCTTGAAAGACAGCATACCGCAGGAGAAGTCAAAGAAGCTCTGCCCATACCGTACCAGAGTGACTGAGCAGGGCGGTGTGATGTTTACCCACTGTGTCGGGACTCTATGTATGGGGTACGTTGATGGGCAGTGCAGTATTACAGTTGGAAATCTGAAGAAGGATTAGGCCGAGACGAATTGGTTTGAGGAATAGAATAACAACCGGAGCAGGAAGCGCCCCGGAGCAGGGGAAAAGCTAACATTTAGGAGGCGGTTTCTGCAAAGGGCGTTAGTACCAAGCGGCAGCGCGGTCAGGAATCGGAGCTGCGTTTTGTTGAACAGAAAATATGAGAAATCGGAGGAAATGGAAGCATGAAGTTAAAGCGTGTCATTATCGATATAGAAAAGACAGTCGGTAAAGCAAAATTCGGCGGTTTGAGAGAGGAACATATGGGACGGGTGAGAAATACCCGTACCGTAGTTAACAGAGATTATAATGTATTCAGTGAAGTACAGAAGGAAGAAATCCCGGTTCGGATTCCGGGACGTGTCGGTATGAAGTCGTTTTCTTTCCGTCAGGAAGTGGAGTTCGTTAATCCGCGTCTGATTGTGGAGGGGCGAAATATTGGCGGAAACGGGTTCGTTGATTACCTGATTGAGGCAGATGATATTATTCCGGCAGGAGGTATGAAATAATGGCAAGGTTTAAAGAAGGTATTTTTGTAGATAATGATGCAACTTTCGGGGTGATGCAGTTCAGTTCACTTTGGCGTGAAAAGATGGTGACAAAGGAAGACGGTACGCTCGGCGATGAAGTGGAAGAAAGGTATTATGATCTGATGTGTGAAAAACAGGGATGCATGGTGCGTGTGGGCGTGCCGGCTAACATTCCGCTTAAAGAGTTTCCGTATGAAGCAGATGTGATTCTGGTCAATCCGACATTAGGGACGATCGCGAACGCCACATTTAGCGGTGCAGATGTTGACTGGTTCGCAAAGGCGGATGACATCGTGCTGGCCGGAGCTGCCGGATCAGCCCGTCCGCCTGTAAAAGCTGACCAGGCGCAGCCAGCCGCTAAGCAGCCGGATCGTGCACCTGGAAAGGATGGGCACTGATAGGATGTATTGTGTCCGTGCCCAGCGGACGGGGAAGCACACGGCGGGCGGTGACGCCAGAGCCGGGGGATTTTCCCGGGAGCAGGAGCGGGCGGCGTCAGCCGCGCGCTCCCTTTAACCCCCCTCCCCTAACAGGGGGGTAGAAATCGACTGTAACAGAACCTGTCAACACCCGTTAAGCCCAGTGTTTATAAGGGGTTGCAGGATTGTGAGAGGGGGAGGCCATTTTTCCGCAAAGTGGCCCCCCCCCCCCTCTCACGGTTTCTGTGTTGGTTGAATGGATGTGTTAAGATGAATGGAGGCGGAATTAAAAAACTGATGGAACGGCGGGAAGAATACGGGATATCGAAAAAGAAGCTGGCAGAAGAAGCAGATATTTCTCCTCGTTACCTGCGGCGGCTTGAATCCGGGGAGATCGGACTGTCTGAGAAAATAGCTGCACAGTTAAATGATGCTTTAGACAGGCTCAGCCCGGACGAGAAGCTGTCGCTGGTGATTGATTATGTAAGAATCCGTTTTAAAAGCACGGCTTATCATCACATAATCAGGAATGTCCTTAGGATTGATGAATCATGGATGTTCAGGGAGAAAAATTCATGGTATGGATACGAGGAACGTTATTCCATCGGGAATATTTTTGTATTAACATCCAGCGACTCGGAAAAAGGGACTCTGTTTGAACTGAAAGGACAGGGCTGCCGTGAGTTTGAGGGGTTTCTAGAAGCGCAGGGGCGTGACTGGTACAGTTTTTTTGATCTGGCAATGCGTGAGGGATGTGTTTTTAAACGGCTAGACCTTGCAATTAATGATATTTTCGGAATCCTTGATATCCGGGAACTGACTCGGAAATGTAAGAATGATGAGTGCATATCAAAATTCCGGTCTTGGAAAAGTTACCGGAGCGGGGAGCTGATCCGAAAAGATGAAAAGGAGGGTATGGGGTATACGCTCTATATTGGCTCCTTGAAATCAGATGTCTATTTCTGTATTTACGAAAAAGACTATGAGCAGTACATCAAGAAAGGCATCGAGATCGAGGAAGTCCCGGTCAAGAACCGTTTTGAGATCCGGCTGATGAATGACCGGGCAGAACATGCGGTCATTGACTTAATGACGTTCCGGGACGGTGAAGAAACAGCGTTTTCGATCATAAACCGCTATCTGAGGTTTGCGGATAAAGAGCCGGAGAAAGACCTGGAGAGTTGGAAGACAAATGAACGCTGGTCGTGGTTCATCGGCGATCATCGGAACAAGTTAAAGCTTACGACCCAGCCGGAACCGTATTCCCCGCTCCG
>CALWFY010000086.1 GCA_944377775.1 uncultured Mediterraneibacter sp. | reverse complement strand
ACAGGGAGAAAGATGGTTGTCGTTAGCCATCTTTTTCTTTTTTTATAGGATAAATTTTAGGGGCAGATGTGACTTGCACGAGTCACACCTGCCCCTGTTTAAGACTATCTATTTCCCGATAGCCCCTTTTTAAATTTATCCTTATGCTGCAAACGTATTTGTAACCTAATCACGATATGCCGTTTTTACCGATTTATAAAATTTCCAGCCTCCTGCAAGATTATAACAGTCATACCCGTTGCCTGAGAGTATCCGGCAGGCAATATAACTGCGAAGTCCCGAATAGCAATGCACATATACCGGCTTATCCTTTGGTATCTCATGAAGATGCGCTCTGAGAAATTCAAGAGGTATATTCACGAATCCCTCTATCCTTCCATCAACAGTCTCGACTGCAGTTCGCGTATCAAGAAGGGTCACACTTCCATCACGGGGAAGTTTCTCAACATCATGCCAGAAAAATTGTTTCACCTTTCCGCTCACAATGTTTTCCGCCACAAAACCCAGCATGTTCACAGGGTCTTTCGCGCTTCCGAACGGAGGCGCATAACAGAGTTCCAGTTCCGCAAGATCAGTGATCTTTGCGCCAAACCGGATCGCGGCTGCCAACACGTCCATACGCTTGTCAACCCCTTCAAAACCAATGATCTGTGCACCGATCATTTTGAGAGTGTTCTTATCCCACAATGCTTTAATCGCCATACTTGTGCCGCCGGGATAATAGGAAGCATGAGATGCTGAGTAGATATAAGTTTTATCATAATCAATCCCTTCTGCTTTTGCAGCTTTTTCACTCAAGCCCGTGGCAGCCACCGTCATATCAAAGAGCTTGAGCACGGAAGACCCCTGTGTACCCGTATATTCAGATTCAAAACCTGCGATATTGTCCGCCGCAATACGTCCCTGCTTATTGGCGGGACCTGCAAGAGGAATAAAAGCAGCCTCTTTTGTGATAAAATTCTGAACTTCCGCAGCATCCCCTACAGCATAAATGTCCGGGATATTCGTCTGCATACGCCTGTCAACAATAATGCTGCCCCGGGGATTTGTGTTAATACCGCACGCTTTCGCAAGCGAGGTTTCAGGGCGGACACCTACTGACATGAGCACCATATCGGTCCTGATCTCACCGTTTTGCAATATCACCGTATCTCCGTTAATGGCTTTTACACCGTTGTTCAGATAAAGGTGAACACCTTTTGATCCGATATAGTTGTGTACATCTGCCGCCATATCAAAATCAAGAGGAGCAATCAAATGATCGGCAAGCTCTACAATGGAAACATCAAGACCTGCTTCTTTTAAATTTTCCGCCATCTCAACGCCAATGTATCCACCTCCCACAACCACTGCAGATTTCGGTTTCGCGCTGTCAACATAATTTTTTATCTTAACGGTATCGGAAATATTTCTAAGAGTAAACACAATATCGCTGTCAATGCCCTCAATATTCGGCCTTATCGGTTCGGCTCCCGGGGACAGAATAAGGGTATCGTAGCTCTCCTCGTATGTTTCTCCGGTTTTAAGGTTTTTGATCATAACTGTTTTTGTTTCCGGACTGATCTTTATCGCCTCATTATTTACCCGGACATCAATATTAAATTTTGCTTTAAAACTTTCCGGTGTCTGCAGAGTCAGGTCATTCCGGTCAGCGATAACCCCGCCAATATAGTAGGGAAGACCACAGTTTGCAAAAGATACATATTCTCCACGCTCCAGAATAATGATCTCTGCATCTTCTTTAAGTCTGCGAAGCCTTGCCGCAGCAGACGCACCGCCTGCGACACCGCCTATGATAATTGTTTTCACACATGCCACCTCTCTTCTGAAAGATTTTGTCTATTTGCTTTTGTTATGTCCAAGTATATCTGATGCGAAAAGGATTTTCTGTGACAATATCACAATCACAGCCTTGGCAGATTTTCTGATATAAGTCAGAGGGGCTGCCGCACTAAATGATCAGTGCGACAGCCCCTATATTTTTCAGCCCTTTGTTTTCTTTATTCCTCTGTATCAGCGGCAGTTCCGTCTTCCGCTGTTTCATCTCCGGATGCATCCTCTCCGGTTGTATCTTCCTCAGAAGTAATGATCGTAACTCCGGTGTTATCGAAATCAATCTTCTTCCAAACCTTTTCATTGACTTCTATCTCTGTGTCAGCTCTCCATTCTTCAAGAAGAGAATCGTACTGTTCCTGTTTTCTCTGCTCGATGATATTCTCTTTCTCCTGATCTGTAGCTTCCCGGTCAAACAGGCTTGTCAGCTTTGCCACATAGACACCTGTATCCACTTCAATCACATCTGTAGTTTCGCCTTCATTCTCCAGCGCGTCCACTGCTGTGATCAGGTCCGCATGGGGTGTTGTACTCTCGCTGTCAAAAGTAGCGGTCTCGACTGCCGCACCCAGCTCTCCTGCAACCGTTTCCATATCTTCCCCGGCTTTCACCCTGTCGCAAAGAGTCTGAGCAGACGTTTTCACTTCTTCTTTTTCCTCGTCTGTCATGTCCACAGCATTACCGGACGCATCCGCTGACTGATAGGAATAATATACATACTGCATGCTCTTCTGAGCTGCTTCCTCGTCTGATACTTCCTCGTTAACGCCCTCTCTCATTGCGCTGTCCATTTTTGCCTGGATTGCACAGAGTTCAAGGTATTTCTCTACGTCCTTACGGTATCCTGACACAACCTCTTTCGCGTCATCCGTGTTGTCCGCATCAAACTGTTTTGCCGCATTCTCAATGGCTTTTTGTTCTTCTTCCGACAGAGAAATTTCGTAATCTGCCGCATGCTGAGAGATGATATACATGTCTTCCAGACGTTCCATGATGCCGTCTTTTGTGGATTCCTCATATGTCTTATCTTCCTCGGCTTCCTGCTCCCACATTGTTTCCGGAGTCATCCCCATCATGCTGGCATAATAGGTCTCATACTGTCCCTGGGTCATTCTGGCATAAAAATTCGCCACTCCCAGTGTGATATCTTCTCCTCCCACGGTAGCGACCACTGCATCTGTATCAATAGAGCTGCTGCATCCTGTCACAGACATGGCTGCGAGCACGCCCGCCGCCGTCAGGACCGCCGCCTTTTTTCCTAACCGTACCATAATAAAATAGCCTCCTCTTTCCTGCATATTCAGAGCTTACATCCGCACACAAATGCGCTTTATCCTGCAAACCCCGCATACATTGTAACATTATAGCGTGTTTTTATAAAAGTAACAAGTAGTAAACACAAAATCTTGACAGTCTTCAGGACAAACCTCCTGTGCCAGGGGCACATTTCTCAGAGGCGAAGCCCCCGGATATCTTCCAGGATTCCCCGGAGAAGTTCCAGAATATCCTCACCTGTCTCTTTTCTTTTTGTCCCTCTCTTTCTGTACAGAAAATAAGGCGTCTCCTCTGCCTTAAACACAAGACTGCCTCTGTACGAGGCCAGAAGCCCGGGGATTTTCTGCGGATCTATCTTCGCCTTTTCATACATGACAAATTTAAACTCCTGCCCCTTTTGCTCCACTGCTGTCACATAAGCCGACCGTGCCAGTGATTTAAGAGCTGCGATATGGAGAAGCTGCTGGACTTTCTTCGGAATCTCCCCGAATCGGTCAATCAGTTCCTCCGTCATATCGTCCATCTCCTCCTCGGTTTCAATGGCTGCGATCCGCTTGTAAATATCCAGCTTCTGATACTCATTTTTAATGTATGATCCCGGAATATATGCGTCAATATTCAGGTCAATGGCAGTGCTGAACGTCTCCTCCTCGTCTTCGCCTTTCAGCTGCCTTACAGCTTCGTTTAACATCTTACAGTACAGATCATAGCCCACTGCCTCCATGTGTCCGCTCTGAGCTTCTCCCAGCAGATTGCCTGCCCCGCGAATTTCAAGATCACGCATGGCAATCTTGATACCGGAACCCAAATCCGTAAACTCACGAATTGCCGACAGACGTTTCTCTGCCACTTCTTTTAAAATCTTATCCCTTCTGTACAGAAGAAAGGCATACGCCATACGGCTGGAGCGGCCCACCCGCCCCCTGAGCTGATAGAGCTGGGACAGTCCGAACCGGTCCGCATCCTGGATGATCATCGTGTTGGCGTTCGCAATGTCAAGTCCGGTCTCGATGATGGTGGTTGATACCAGCACGTCAATATCTCCATTGATAAAGTCATACATGATATCTTCCAATTCCCGCTCGCGCATCTGTCCGTGAGCAAAGGATACGTTCGCCTCGGGCACAAGGCGCTGTATCCGCCCTGCCACATCCGCAATGTCTGTGACCCGGTTGTACACATAATATACCTGCCCTCCCCGGGAGAGTTCTCTTGTGACAGCTTCCCGCACCATCTCGTCATTGTACTCCATCACATAGGTCTGAATAGGCATCCGATCCTGAGGTGCCTCCTCCAGCACGCTCATATCGCGGATTCCAATCAGGCTCATGTGGAGCGTCCTTGGAATCGGTGTGGCGGTCAGCGTGAGCACGTCCACATTTTCTTTCAGTTTTTTAATCTTTTCTTTGTGCGTCACTCCGAACCGCTGCTCTTCGTCAATGATCAGAAGTCCCAGATCCTTGTACTCCACGTCTTTTGATAAAAGGCGGTGAGTGCCGATGACAATGTCCACCATGCCCTTTTTTAAGTCTTCCACTGTTTTTTTCTGCTCGCCTGCAGTGCGGAACCTGCACAGCAGGTCAATGCGCACGGGGAAGTCTTTGAGCCGCTGCACAAATGTATTATAATGCTGCTGGGCCAGTATGGTAGTGGGCACAAGATATGCCACCTGCTTTCCCTCCTGGACTGCTTTGAATGCAGCGCGGATGGCTATCTCCGTCTTTCCGTATCCCACATCCCCGCAGATCAGACGATCCATGATCTTCCTGCTCTCCATATCCCGCTTTGTATCTTCGATGGCCTGCATCTGATCTTCCGTCTCTTCAAAGGGAAACATCTCCTCAAATTCTTTCTGCCAGATCGTGTCCGGGCCATAGACGAATCCCTCTGAACGCTGCCTTGCGGCATACAGCTCCACCAGGTCTTTTGCCACAGTCTGAACCGCTTTTTTCACCTGGCTTTTGGTCTTTCCCCACTGGACGGTTCCCAGCTTATTGATCCTTGGCTTTTTTGCGTCAGCGCCGGCGTACTTCTGGATCAGGTCCATCTGTGATACCGGGATGTACAGGACACCTCCGTCTGCATAAGAGATTTTCATATAGTCTTTTACGACCTTTTCAACCTCAATTTTTTCAATGCCCTGATAGACGCCAATGCCGTGATTTTCATGTACCACATAGTCTCCGGGAGACAGCTGTGCAAAGTTCTGGATTTTCTGACCGTCGTAGCGTTTTCTCCGCTTTTTCTTCTTTTTGCGCCCGAAAATATCTGTCTCGGAAATCACCATGAACTTCAACATGGGATACTCGTACCCCTCTGCCGCGTATCCGCAGGACACCATAAGCTCTCCCGGATTGACAGTTCGCTCCATGTCGTCACTGTAAAAACTGCTCAAATCATAATCTCTTAAATCTTCTGCCAGACGTCTGGCTCTTGTCCTTGACCCGGACAAAAGGATGACCCGATACCCATCCCGTTTCAGCCTTTTTAAATCGCGAGTGAGCATCTCAAAGCTGTTGTTGTACGAATTCACTCCTTTCGCCTGTATGCTGCACACTTTTTTCACGCGGAAAAGTCCGCACTTAGATTCCAGTGTCGTCAGGCCGATCCCGCTGTACTGATTCATCCTGCTGATAATGTCTTTTGTCTCAAACACATTCAGGCAGTCTTCCTGTGTGTCCTCCATCCCTGCTTCAATCCGGCTCTCCCGGCTGTGGAAATACTCCTGCTCCACTGTCTCTGCCATCTCCTGCAAACGCTGGGGCTCATCCAGAAAAAGCATGGTTTTCTCCCGTGGAAAATATTCCAGAAAAGAGACGGTCTCCATTCCTTCCCGCCAGTTCTCAGAAGCAGGATAGAGTGTGACCTCCTGCAGATTTTCCACAGAGCGCTGACTCTCCACATCAAAACTTCGGATGGAGTCAATCTCATCTCCCCAGAGTTCAATCCGGACCGGAAGTTCCTCTGTCAGGGGGAATACATCCATAATTCCGCCCCGCACTGCAAACTGTCCGGGTCCCTCGATCTGACTCTCTCTGGCATACCCTAGCCGGGATAACTGTTCCTGAAACCGGGTAAAATCAATTACATCGCCACCGGACAGATGGATTCTCTCCTTTTCTATCTCATCCGGATGGGGAAGCCCGTCCAGAAATGCATCCATGGTGGTGATCACTGTAACGCACTCTCCTTCACTTTTTTCGATCAGCGTCCTTAAAACCTCCATACGCTTATCTGTCAGCGTCTTACCCTTAATGTCCGCATGATAGAACAAAAGGTCTCTGGCCGGATACAGGCAGACAGCATCCGTGAATATACGATATTCCTCATATGCTTTCTTGGCTTTTTCTTCACTGGAAAAAGCGATGACTCTGTATTCACAGCCATCGCCCAGGGCATACATCAGATGGGTTTTCTGGGAATTTACACATCCCACGATCTGTATTAGGCTGTTTTCTTTCTGTCTGTCCCTTAAAATATCCTGATAATCCGCAAGTTCTGCAAGCGGCGCCAGTAAAGCCTGCATGTCTTTAACCTTCCCTCTCTCAAACAGTTATTGTTCTTCTTTCTTTTTGCGGTTGTACTCATTCATCGCTTCGTCCATCCTGTCTGAGACGATCAGCTCCACCGCACGGACCGCCCGGTCATATCCTTCGTCCATCAGTTCTCTCTCCGCCTTGGAGAAATGTCCCAGCACATAGTCCGCCAGATCGTACTTAGACGGCTTTTCCCCCACACCGATCTTGATCCGCGGAAACACCTGGGTTCCAAGATGAGCAATAATGTTCTTTATCCCGTTATGTCCTCCCGCGCTTCCTTTGGCACGGATACGGAGCTGTCCCACATCCAGACTGATATCGTCATAAATCACGATCAGTTCTTGTTCCTCATCCACTTTATAATAATCAATCAGGCTTCGGATGCTCTCCCCGCTCAAATTCATATAGGTCTGGGGCTTTGCCAGAATCACCTTCTGGCCTTCGATCACCCCTTTCCCGATATAAGCCCTGTGCTTTCTTACATCCACCGCTATATTGTATTTCTCTGCAATCCTGTCTATTACATCAAAACCCGCATTATGTCTTGTTCCCTCATACTGTCTGTCAGGGTTTCCAAGTCCTGCTATTATAAACATATCCTGTCCTTTCCTGAACCATCTCCATTTACTGCAAAGCTATTTTACAGCATCTGTACACGTTTGTCACGCAAAAAAGACGACCGCCTTTTCGAATATTTTTCATTTTTCAGTCATACACTTATAAAAAACCAACCGCCGTAAAACCGGCAGCCGAATCCATCAGGAGGTAACTCTATGAGTTCCAAAACAAAAATTGTTGTCCTGCACATGAAGGAGATCATCTACACTGCCATCTTTGCGGCACTGGGCATACTTCTGATCATCCTTCTTGTCATCATGTTCCGTCCGGGCAAGGACGCAGACCTCACAGATACCGGAAAACAATACACTCCGGGCATCTACACATCTTCTCTTATGCTGAACAACACCAATCTGGAAGTGGAAGTGTCTGTGGACGAATCTCGTATTAATTCCATCCGGTTCTCCAACCTGGATGAGACGGTGACAACCATGTTTCCTCTGATTCAGCCCGCCATAGAAGATATCGCGGAACAGATTTATGACACACACTCTCTTGAGGATATCACACTGTCGGAAGATACCCCTTACACTTCCCAGATCATACTGGATGCCATAAAAGAAGCCGTTGAAAAAGCCGCAGTCAAGTAAACTGCGGCTTCTCTTCCTCTATCCTTCTACGATCAGGTAGGTTCCGTCCGGGAGGGGGAATACTTCTGATACTTCTTCCAGTTCTGCCTCTGTCATGCCCTCCATGTCAACGCCTTCCTCCTCAAAGTATTCTCTCACTTCGGAAAGAGAATCCACAATCACTGCCATGCAGTCTTCAAGGAATGCTTCCGCCTCCTCCGGAGTCTCTGCCACCGGCTCATCAAATAATTTCTTCTGATCTTTTAAAAACGTCTTAAGACACTCCTCACTGTACATGCTCATCCTTATTTCTCCTCTCGTTTATCATCGCAAGAATCTCATCTGCAGAATCCGTCACCCGGACCGTATCTGCTCCCGAAGCAGCTGCCTTTAATTCCTCCCGGGAGCGGAACCCCCAGGATACAAGAATCGTATCCATGCCTGCGGCCCTCCCTGTGGCTGCATCCACCTCGGAATCACCGACATAAAGAGTTTCATCCGGAGAGATTCCAAAGTCTGCAGCCATGGAAAGCGCTTCCGATGGGTCCGGCTTTCTCGGCACGCCGTCTCTTTGTCCCCGCACCTGGTCAAATACACCTTCACCAAAAATTTCTTTCACCACATGCACTGCCTGACGGTCGGGTTTATTAGACAGCACGCCCAGCTTCATTCCCTGATCTTTCATCCATGCGATCATTTCAGTGACGCCGGGATAAGGATCCACCATATAAGTACAGTTGGCGTCAAAAATGCGCTGATACGCCGCAAACGCCCTGTCAAACAGATGAAGGCTGCTGTCGCCCCCTGCTCTTAACGCTTCCTCAATCAGCACTTTCGCTCCGTTTCCCACGAACTTTCTGCACTGCTCTTCTGTGATCATCAACAGTCCGATCTCTTTCATTGTTTCATTTACTGAAAAAGTCAGGGACTTAAGCGTATCTGCCAATGTCCCGTCCAGATCAAATATACATGCTTTATACATGGCGTCTTCCATCCTCTCTGTATGCACTGCGTCTGCCGCACCTGCTTTTCTATGATAGTATGAAGCCGCCAAAATATCAATACTATTCGCCCAGAAGGTATTTTCTCATCACTTTCAGCGCATTCTTTTCGAGCCGGCTCACCTGGGCCTGAGAAATATTGATCTGCTCGGCCACCTCCATCTGCGTTTTTCCCTCAAAAAACCGCAGCGTGATAATATAGCGTTCCCTCTCATTCAACCGCTCCATGGCAGCTTCCAGAGACAGTTCCTCCACCCAGTTGTCTTCTTTATTTTTCTTGTCGCTGACCTGGTCCATCACATACAGGGTGTCCCCGCCGTCGCTGTACACCGGTTCATGAAGACTCATGGGCATCTGGATCGCATCCAGGGCAAACACCACGTCCTCTTTGGCGATACCGATCTCATCCGCGATCTCCTGTACAGTCGGCTCTTTCATATGCTGGCGGATATAACCCTCCCTTGCATAAATGGCTTTATAAGCAGTGTCTCTTAAGGACCGGCTCACCCGCATGGGACTGTTATCCCGCAGGTAACGCCGTATTTCGCCGATAATCATGGGAACCGCATAAGTCGAAAATTTCACCAGTCTGTCCGGATCAAAATGATCCACCGCCTTCATAAGCCCCACACACCCGATCTGAAACAGGTCGTCCGCATTTTCACTGCTGCTTTCAAAACGCTTGATCACACTTAAAACAAGCCTTAGATTTCCCTTGATATACTGTTCCCTGGCCTTTTCATCTCCCGCCTTAATCCTCTGAAACAGCTCCGCTTTTTCTTCCTCTTTTAACAGCGGAAGTTTGGATGTATTTACTCCGCACAATTCTACCTTGTTCACCATCATCCCAAGAATCCTCCTAAGCATTTTCTAATTAGGATGATTCTCAATCCGACGGAAAGATATTCCGGTCAGCGGAAAATTTTATAAAGTTTTAGCCCTTGACAAAAGCTGTGTTCTTGTCTATGATCACTCTTCCCATTTGCTGATAAGATTATTGATCTGCGCTTCGAACTTTGCCTTGTCTTTATTGGATAAGCCCTCATTTCCGTAGATCACGTCAAGCAGATGCTTTCCTGCTGCCACAAGCCTGTCAAATGCAGTGTCCGCCCTTTTCTGAGCAGGTTTCTTCGCTTTCACAGGTATGCGTACGCCCTCACTGATGATTTCGTTGGTCAGCAGGTCTGCCTCACACGACGGAAACGGCGCCCACGCAGGAAATCCGAACTTTTCCTCCACGGTTGAGGCAAATTCGTCGGTCACCGTATCTTCTCCATGTACTACAAACACTCTCTGAACCGGAGTCTGAAAAGCTCCGATCCACTTTAGCAGGCCGTTCATGTCCGCATGTCCGCTCACTCCGTGAAGGCTTTCGATCCTTGCATGAACCTCAATAGGCTCCCCGAACAGTTTGATATTTTTCTCACCCTCAAGCAGACGGCGTCCCAGGGTTCCGTTCGCCTGATATCCCACAAAGAGCACCGTGCACTCAGGTCTCCACAGATTGTGTTTTAAATGATGCCGGATGCGCCCTGCATCACACATGCCTGAAGCTGATATGATTACTTTCGGCTTTTCAATAAAATTGATCATCTTTGAGTCATCACTTGTAGTCGAAGTATGCAGCCCCGGAAATACAAGAGGATTGATACCCGAATTAACCAGCTCCATGGCCTCTTTGTCAAAGCAGTCTCTCATATTCAGCGTAAAGACTTTGGTTGCCTCAATGGCCAGAGGACTGTCGAGATACACTTCAAAATCCGCATATTCCGGCAGTAGATTTCTCTCCTTGATCTCCCGGATAAAATAGAGCATCTCCTGAGTTCTTCCCACTGCAAAAGATGGAATCACTACATTTCCACCCCGGTCAAATGTCTCTTTTAATATCCTTGTAAAATCTCCGATATAATCCGGTTTTTCCTCCGTGTGTACCCGGTTCCCGTATGTAGACTCTACTACCACATAGTCGGCGCTCTCCGTGTAGGCAGGGTCCTTGATGATAGGCTGATCCAGATTCCCCACATCTCCGGAGAACACGATCTTCTTTGTCACATCATTCTCTGTCGCCCACACTTCAATGCTGGCGGACCCGAGCAGGTGTCCCACATCCGTAAACCGCACCTGCACGCCTTCGCAGATTGTGATGCGTTCCCCATACTGACAGGGCACGAGCAGCTCAATGGCATCCAGTGCGTCCTGCATGACGTAGACTGGCTCATACTCCGGCTGTCCTGCCCTTTTTCCTTTCCTGTTGCGCCACTCTGCCTCAAACTCCTGGATGTGCGCACTGTCTCGAAGCATGATATTGCACAGGTCAGCCGTGGCAAACGTGGCAAAAATCTGCCCCTTAAATCCGTTCTTCGTAAGCTTGGGCAGCATCCCGGAATGGTCTATGTGCGCGTGGGTGAGCAGCACATAGTCAACGTCCTTTTCCGGAATGGGAAGCCCCGGGTTCTCATAGAGGTTCGGTCCCTGCTCCATACCGCAGTCAATCAGAATGTTCTTGCCTGCCGCCTGCAGCAGATGACAGCTTCCCGTAACTTCATGAGCCGCCCCGATAAAAATAAGTTTCATAGTCTCACCGCCC
>CALWFY010000085.1 GCA_944377775.1 uncultured Mediterraneibacter sp. | reverse complement strand
CCACCACACGGTATCCGATCGCTTCTTTTAAATGAGATTCCCTGATTTTTTCCTCCCCGTCCATATCCGCGATCGTGCGGGCAGTCCTGACGATCCTGTGATATGCCCGGGCGGTCAGACCCATCACGGAAAACGCCTGCTCCATAAGCCTGTGTTCCGCTTCTCCCAGTGCGCAGTAACGTCTGATCTCTTTTCCCTCCAGCATGCTGTTCATCGTGATTCCGGTCCCCTTGTAGCGTTCCTTCTGCAGTCCCCTCACCCGGCATACCCGCTTTCTTATTTTGGCGGAGCTTTCCCCTTTTCGCTCATCCCGCAAATGCTCATACTCCACACGGGGCGCCTCAACGCACAGGTCAATCCTGTCCAGAAACGGACGGCTGATTTTGTTTAAATACGACTGTATCTGCGCTGGGCTGCATGTGCACTTCCGGCGGTCCGGGAAGCATCCGCACGGACACGGATTCATGGCTGCCACAAGGATAAAATCTGCCGGAAACCTGTAAGTTCCGTATGTTCTTGTAATCTGTATGCTGCGCTCCTCCAGCGGCTGACGCAGGACTTCAAGCACCCCTCTGCTGAACTCCGGCAGTTCATCCAGAAAAAGCACGCCTCCATGTGCCAGGCTGATCTCCCCCGGCCGCGGAATCTGCCCTCCCCCAATCAGCGCTGCCTGAGTTGCCGTATGGTGCACTTCCCGGAACGGGCGTTTCTGTATCAGAGGAGAGCGAGCATCCACCATCCCCAGTACACTGTATATTTTTGTAATCTCCAGGCTTTCCTCCATGTCCGGCGGCGGCAGGATACCTGCAATACACTTAGCGGTCATGGACTTCCCGCTCCCCGGCGGCCCGATCATGAGCAGATTATGTCCTCCGGCCACCGCGATCTCCGCCGCCCTCTTTACATTTTCCTGCCCTCGTATATCCGCGAAATCAGGCAGTTCCCCTTCCCGGCTTTCGCCCCTTTCTCCTGCATCCGCCCGCTTGGGAATCCTCTCGCCTCTTAATATTTCCACGGCCTCTTTAAAGCTCTCGATCCCGATCACTTCCATTCCTTTCACGAGCGCTCCCTCGGCTGCATTTTCTCTCGGAATCATGCACCAGGATAACCCCTGCTTTTTTGCTTCCATAACAATGGGCAGAACTCCGGGTACTTTTTTCACCCGTCCGTCAAGACCCAATTCCCCCGTAATAAGACATCTTTCCACTGTCTTTTGTTCAATCTGTCCCAGGGAAACCATAATCGCCACCGCAATCGGCAGATCAAAGGATGCTCCCCGTTTCCTCAAAGTGGCCGGGGACAGGTTGATGACCGTACGCTTTGCCGGGTAATCATACCCCGTATTTTTGATCGCAGTACGCACTCTTTCTCCTGCTTCTCTCACTTCCGACGACAGATAACCCACCATGTGGAATACCGGAAGACCGTTTGACACATCCGCCTCCACACGGACAAGCTCAACACCCAGCCCGTCTATGGCGGCAGATAAAACTGTACTGAAACTCATTGACACTCCTTTCCATTGAAATTCCTGTCCAAATGTCAAAACACCACTGTTCTGTAAAACTGAATTTCCGACCGAAACAGTCAGACGCCTTTGTAAGGCAAGATCGCCGGAGATGAATTTCTCCGGAAATGTATGTTTATGATATCCCCCGCGGAAACGGGTGTCAATAGAACTGCGTATGCCATCCCGATATACGCAGATAAAGAGTAAAATAATACTCTTATTCGCATATGCAAACACAAATGTCTTTCCCCGTTCGTCCTCTTTTATATTGGAAAAGCACGATCTGAGCTGTTTTTTCATACACTATATCAAATGTGCTAAGAGGTGCCGCCTTGAAATCATTTCCTAATCCCCTCACCCCCTCGGAAGAAAAGTATTATATCCAGAAATATACAGAGGGAGACCTGGAGGCAAAGCACATACTGATCGAACGGAACTTAAGGCTCGTTGCCCATGTAATCAAAAAATATCAAAACCTTGAGGAAGATCCCGAAGACCTGATCTCGATCGGAACTATCGGTCTGATCAAAGCGGTGGTGACTTTTAATCCGGATAAGGGAAACCGGCTTGCCGCATACGCCTCCCGATGTGTGGAAAACGAAATACTCATGTATCTGCGCTCCAGAAAAAAAGCGGCAAAAGAAATCTCCCTCTACGAACCGATTGGCACTGACCGGGAGGGCAATGAGATCAAACTCTATGATATCATAGAAACTGACGAGGTCGACGTCCCTGAAAAAATCTATCTCAAAGAAAACATTCAGAAACTCTATGAAAAAGTCGAAAACGAGCTTTCTCCTAGAGAAAAGCTCGTTTTAAAAATGCGGTATGGTCTTTATAACGGCGAAGAATACACACAGCGGGAAATTGCCAGACAGCTCGGAATTTCCCGCTCTTACGTCTCACGGATCGAAAAGAGCGCGGTGGGGAAGCTGAGAGAATTTTTCTGACAGCCAGGTCAGACAGGATATTTCTCAGGGATGGAGCATCATTATACGGCAGAAAAACGACAGGGAAAGCGTAAGCTGCTCCTAATTCTTTCCCTGCCGTTTTTTACTGTCTATTGTATACGTCTCCGATACCGATATATTAAGACTGCTCCTGCAATCACTGCAGCGGGCACCATACAGCTGAGCAGGGTAATCCATAACCAGAAATATCCGATATGAATATTTATCCTCTCCTGGATATTATTTATATTTCCAGCTGTATCACTCAGGGCTATCCCTATATTGTGCCATCCTTTTTCCAGTGTAAAGGTCAATGTGCCTTCTTCCTGTGAATATTCAAATGCCATTTCTTCGCCATTATCATATATCTTGGTTGCGGTCTCGTCCAGCAGTTCATTGATCCCGGTGATCGTAACCGTCTGCTGGTCTTCTCCAAAATACCAGTGCCATGATGCAAGCCCTTCCGGGATCTCGCAGGTCGGAGCGGCACTGTCGATATGCATCGCTCCTAAATCAACCCTGTTTCCGTCATTCTTTACCGACAAATACAAGTCTGCATCCGTATCATCATCAAAGCTGTCCCTGAAAAAGTCCGATCTCAGAGTATAATTGTAAACAGTAAACCCACATATACTATCATCCGTCGTCACCTGGGCATTCGTATACAGCTCATCTGCATTCATGTCTCTCAAGACAATATCCACATTTGTTCCGGCTTTCGCCATCACAAGTATCTCCAGATCTTTAAAGCTGTCCGGTCTCATGCTGATCGGGGTTCCGTCTTCATACTGGAAGGAATACAGACCGGAATTTCTGTCAGCATTGCTGTCCATGATAAAAGCAAGTACATCCTGCTCGATCACCCTTGCATATGTGTCAACATTCAGTTCGCTTCTGTTGCCCGCAGTATCCACTGCTGTCACTTCAAGCGCATATACCCCGTCCTCGGTAAAATCAGGCACTTTGAAGCTTCCTCCGCGTATGATGCCCTCATGCTGCGTATCATCCTCCAAATACACGTTCACCGGCTGCATAACGACTGCGGCCTCGGAACTGGTGTAATCCGGCTTCCAGACAATCAGGGAATACTCTAAATACTCAATATTCAGGTCATTGAATTCCAGTGTAGGCGAAGATTCCTGTGCTCTGTCATAAGCATAAATATCCAAAAACTCCGTATCATCAGGACTTACATAGAATCCATTTCTTTTCTCAATGACGGGCACAGTCTTGTCGATTTCAAAAATCACTGTGGAACGGGAATCAGAACCATTCCCTGCCAGATCCCTGGGCGTCATTTCAATCTGGTATACTGCTTCCGCACCTACTTCAAATGTAAGAGTATGAACATCTCCCTCATCAATCCACTGCCCTGCACTGACCATGGTGTCGGTCACATCTGTCATCCCATCCGCAGAATGTTCTGCTCCGGCCTCTTTCTCATATACGCGCAGTCCCATTAAATTGGGGTCAAAATGATGCTCTGTGACAGTGATGGACACAGTCTTGTCTTCATTAAAGCTGTTTTCTGTCTCCGGACTGCTGAATTCAATGAAGTTTTCCGTGACAGCAGGATTGGTCTTATCAACATAGAAGAGCTGTTCATTCCCTCCGCTGTAATTTACTGCCGCCTTGTGCCCTCCAAGATCCGATCCCTCTATCTCGAAAGTATAATCTCCTTCATCAAAGACAATCACTGCTGTATATTGATCTTTTGACATCTGCGAAAATGTTACGTCCGGCACGTCACCGATTTCATTCCGGATTACTGTTTTTATGAGATCTGCGTCGAAATTACGTTCCGTTACCGTCACATCTGCGATTCGGTCTGCATTATAATAAGGGTCAGAATCATCGTCGTCGCGGAAAGTCACGTCAATAACAGGGGCTGTCTTATCGATGGTAAACCGTCTGCTCGAAACAGTTTCCGCCTCGTTTCCCGCCCTGTCAGCCGCTGTGACTGACAGTACGATATCATTGTCGTCCGTATTATATGTAAATGTCCTGGACACTTTTGTAACAAGGTTCGCATCCGTCTCTTCCACGCCCCAGCCGTCCTCCCGCTGGGCACCCGCCTGATAGCCCGTGTTATTCAACGTTATCTTTTGATCTGTCCCGGACTTTTCCGACGTCTGGGAATAAACAATCTCCCGAATGCCGGAAACCCGGTCCGTGATGGTAGCAGTAAGGCGTACGTCTGTCACATATAATGCATTTCCCTCGGCATCCGTATACTCGGTTGAATTGCCATCGTAAAGCTCCACCACCGGCGCATTATAGTCTACGACAAACGCGCGTGGAGTCACTTCCTCGGAGCTGTTTCCCGCATTGTCAAAACCTTCTGCATAAATCTGCCCCTTAAATCCAGAAGGAACAGAAATCCGGGCCTTGCCGTCAGTTACAGGAGCGGTTCCTGTCAATTCTTCCTGCTTCACTCCATTTTCATAGGGAATCAGGCGGTAATCGATCCGATCCATGCCTGATACAGTATCAGATGCAGTGATCACGACCTCAAAATCCGTCTTAAAATAATATCCGTACTCTAAGTAATCAATAAACTCTGAGGTCTCTGCCGTGCCGTCAGCCGACTCGGGGATAAACTCGTATTTTTCGATTATGGGAAGGGTTCTGTCCAGCACGATCTGCTCTGACCGGTACACTTTCATCTCATTGCCCGAGCGGTCTCTATACCTGATTTCAATCGTATAGATGCCATCCTCCATCAGCTCGATATATCCGGTCCAGTCATCCCCTTCATTGCTCCAGTCTTCAATAACATATTTCGAGCCAGTGACAAGGATTTCCACATCCTCCGCATAGAAGTTCGCTTCCGTAACCGTCACCCCGACCCTTATGCCATCCTCGCAGGTATGATCATAGTACAGGATCGAATCTGTATTTTCTCTATTCGCATATTCAGCTTTGTCTCCGGTATACAGCTCCATGGTTTTACGGTCCCGGATCTGCTGAGGTTCGGGATATCTGACCGCGCGGACCGGCGCAATCGTATCCACAACCACCACATATCCGTCCTCTGTCTCAATCAGGCTTCCGTCTTCCCGCTTTACGATTCCGTTACTGTCATGAACCTCACTGGTATTCCCGGCCTTATCTGTCACTGTAAAGGAGATGCTCCCGCGATACTGCCTGGTCTCATCCCCGGTAAGCGCAAAGGATGCCTCCGCCTTTCTCCCGTCATCCTGCCAGGTAAAATTATCGTCCGTGAAGCTGATTTTCCCGTCCTCCTTATCAACGTTCACTGTTGTACTCGTGCCATCCTCCTGCTCATAAGTCCAGCTGAAGTATGCGATACCGGAAATATCATCCTGTGCAGAAAGTATCATCGTTGACGAAGGATTATAGAACCCAAACGACAGGAAAGCTAAAATTGTGTTGATCGGACTTGTATCATATACAATCTGCAGACCGGATGGAGCTGTCCGATCGATTATAAACGGCTGATCCTCTTCATAGCTCCCCTTATTTCCCGCCAGGTCTGTACATCCCAGCGAGAAATCATATTTTGCGTCCGCATCAAACACAAGGACATTTTCTGCTGTATAAACGCCATCTTTGTATTCCCACTGCGCCGCCTGCAGCGCCCTGATCAATTCCCTTTCCAGATCTTCTTCCTCTTCCAGGACTTCCCCTGTTACATCTGTCGCAGAAAAATCTGTAAATCCCAGCTCATCCGGATTGAAATTTGACTCTTGAACTGTCACTGTGGCTGTCCGCACTTGATTAAAACCTGTTGCGCCCTCAGGCAGTTCGGCAGGAGTATAGGAAACCGTGATCACCGGCTCCGTTGTGTCAAGCGTATGCTGGTTTGATGTATAAGTACTGTTGCTGACCGCTCCGGCATACTCACTGCTGAAAATCGTGTACCCGTCTGCCTGAATGGATATCGAATATGCTTCCTGCGTATTTAATTGTACTGTCCCCGTATACAGCTCTGTCTCCGAATCATATTCTAATGAAATATCCTCTCTTACAGAATTTTTGTATAGTGCGAATCCACCTGCTGCCACCGCGTCCTCTGACATTGTCAGGGATACAGGGATCTGCTCTGCCCGATAAAAATATCTCGAATCCGCATCGCACTGCCCGCTGCCTATTACTTCACCCGTCTCATCTACAATCCGGTCTGCTTCAGGGTATGAGATCTCAATAAACCGATTTCCCACATTTGTATTTTTCCCTGTATTACCGGCAGCATCACCCGCCTCGATCCTGCGGACACTCTTCCATTCTTCCGCTGTCATGTCTTCAATAAATCTCCCGCCCCGGTCCTGTTCAACAAGGTGGGGAGTATTATTTGTGTCATACCATATAATAGAAGAAACCCCTGATGTTTCATCCGCAGCGCTGAACTCTATTTCGTATGTATTTGTCCGACTGTTGAAATTCCCTGCAGCCGGCGCGGACATATTGATATCCGCAGGAGCTGTGGAATCCATTCTATATGGCAGTGTCACTGCATTGGTCTCTTCCTGCGTCTGTGAATTTCTCAGTACAATATCAAATTCCCCTTCTGCCGAGTCTTCACGGACGGCCGCCTGGTCTGCCCACGCCTCTCCATTCCAGATCTGATCAAATCCGCTGTCAGAGATCGGCGTGATTATAAGGGGATTTTCTTCATTATACCAGCCTGTATCAGGATCCGGATCGCTGACAGAATACTCTCTGTTTTCTTCCGGGGTCACTTTCCCATAGATAACCTCACCTGATCTGGCATCTGTATATTTCCCCTGGTCATCGCTGACATACTCTGCATATATGCTGTGCCTCTCATCCGTGCCAAGCTGTACAAAGGCAAAGGTCGCCATACCGTCAGATAATCTGCTGCTCCCCGCCAGGCTGCCGTCGATATAAAACTTCACTTCTCCCTCCGGCGCGGGCGCTGCAGGATTCTCCGGGTGAGACACCACCGCGGTAATATCAGCCCAGGGCTGCTGCATTTCCCGGCCCTGCACATCCACTGTTCCGACAGGAACCGATGCCGAGACGCTCAGCGTGGCTGACAGTTCCACCACGTCTGAAAGCTCTGTCTCAACTGTGCAGCAGTACACACCTCCCCGGGTCACTGTGTCAAGCGTTAAGACTGCCGAGGTCTCTCCCTCCAGCATGCCCTCTTCGGAATACCACTGATAGTATACCGGCTCGTCCCCTGCATACAGTACTCTGAACTCCACCCGGCTGCCGAAAGATGTTTCGATCGCCTCAGTCTCCAGGCTGCACTCCGGCGCTTCCGTGTACAGTGTGACCGGAACCTTCTTGTCGCGATCCTCAACCTGAAGCGTTCCTTCTTCCGGAACTTCATATTCATTTTCCCCGACATCAATCGTATAGGTGTAGGTGCTTTCCTCACGCAGTCCCTCGAAAGTCACCTCGTTTTCGTTTTCACTTGATGCCGGTATCTCATTTCCCCCGGCATCTTTCAGTAAAACGCTGACACCGGAAACAGGCGTGCCCTGCTTATTCTCAATCACAAACGTCACTGTATGCTGATCTCCCGGCGCAGCAGAAACCTGCACAGTTGGTCCCAGCATCGTCAGAAACATCAGAACACTCATCACTGCCGCGGCAGCTCTCTGCCGGAAACTCCTGAACTGCCTGCATCCCCTTTTTCTCTCCACCCTCATAGATCTCATCTGCCTCCTTCCTGCTGCCCGCCGGCTGAAGACTGTTCTAACACATCCCTGAACTGCTCGCCGAACAGGCTTTTCGTTTTCTGCCTTTTATATTTATGAAAGTACATCAAAAAACCGACAAAAAAGCAGATTAAAGCCAGGACCGCAAATAAGATAATCGGCATTGTCACAAATACAGAATCATATTTCAGATCCAGCGCTCTCTCTATTCTCCCATATATTCCGGTCGCATAGCCGATCCCAAAGAGAACTGCCAGGACTGGTGCAATGATACAAAAGCCCTTTGCGAAAGCTGTCAGCACATATTTCAGGAGCGGAATCCTGTTAAATATTTTTTTCATCCACTTTTTCATAATCACTCCTCCAGTGTAATCGTTTTAAAGAGATTCTGTACTTCCTGCCGTGTAATCCCGTAACCCTCGGCGATCATATTGATATACTCGTCATTGTCCAGGACATTTTTCAGCTTCACCACCGCGCTGCGGAACTCACTGTTATCCTGATAGGTCAGCAGGGTCTCGTACCCCTCCAGAATTCCCGTCTTTCCGGCCTCTATGCTGTATATGGCATATGCCAGGTCATAACCAATACTGTTATCCACATCTCCCAGCTTCACAACAGCGGTGGATATCTCCCTGAAACTGCGGGTATTGGCATGTCTCACAATCTCGTCGATCCGCTGCGGCAGCGCCTGCGGATCATCGATTTTTTGAAGCAGGTCTGTCAGCATCTGGGCTTCATACTCTGAGATATCATTCCCGTTATATGTAAAAGCAGCGATCTCTTCATAGGTACTGTCTATCTGTCCCGCACTTGCAGAATCAATCAGATCCCCCGCGGTTTCTTCCAGCCTATAAAACTGCGTATCATTATAGTCCGCTGTAAGGCTGTCCCATTTCCCCATGGCAATATGGAAGGCTGCCGCCCGATAGATTCCATAGATAATGAGAGAGATCAGGAAACAGGAAAGCATGACGCCTCCGATCCGGAAGGCATTGCGCACCTTGACGCTTTCTTCTTTCACAATGGTCGGCACAGAGTTCCTGGCATCCTCCAGATCCTTTTTCAATTCCGTATAGGAGTGATAATATTTCTTATTGTCAGGGTCTGTATATCCCGGAGCACGCTTTCTTGTGCATTTTCTGATAATATGATCAAGCTTCTTATGATAATACCGGGAGGTACAGGACAGATCTCTTCCCGTATATAAGTCCTCCCGCAGAAAATATTTCTGGTAGAACGCGTGGGGGTCTTCCGCAAACAGCCTGTTCTTCGTAACCAGCTCATAAATATTCAGGCACTCCCAAAAGGCCGCCCCAAGAGAGAAGATATCGCTTTCCACTGACATTTTCCCTTTTTCAAATTCTGACGGGAAGGGGAATTCAGAGCCATCCCCGGCCTCTGAATAACACTCCGGCGCAGCGTATCCCAATGTCCCATACTGGTATAAGCGGTCGATTGTTTCCGGGCGGCTGTAATCCGCCTCTGTCAGATTGCTGTACGCAAAACGCTGTGCCCTGGTGACCTTGTATGACTTGCCGAAATCGATCAGCACCAGTTCCTTGCCGTACCGGGTAACCATAATATTCTCCGGTTTAATATCCAAGTGCAGCACGTATTTCTGCTCCGTAATATACTGCATGATCTCGCAGAGGTTAATCATAAAGAGCAAAATCTGATCCTGATATTTCAGAATATTTTCATAGTTATAGCTCGCGGCAGCCGCCCTCTTCTCATCACTGCTGTAATCGCTGTAATTGACAACTTTGGACAAGCCATTTCCAACAGGCTCGATCCGTCTTAATTTCCAGTATTCCTCCCGGCAGAATTCATCCAGGTTCCACCCGTCGATGAA
>CALWFY010000084.1 GCA_944377775.1 uncultured Mediterraneibacter sp. | reverse complement strand
CAGAAAGAGCAGACCGGGACACGTGGTCTATTTCTTCCGCCGCTTTTTCCAGTTCTTCTTTTACCTGTCCGTTTTCGTATGCATTTAAGATCGCTTTCACCCAGCGCTCGGCAATCATGCGATAATTCTTATACGGCGTCACACGGACACGTCCGTCCTTCTCAGCCAGCTGTCTGGATACTTTGCAGAAATCACCCCACTGCTCTGACACGGCTTTGAATTCTTCATGATCCCATGTACTTGTACGGGTTGGATTCATATTTCCTTCCAGAGCAGCCCTTAACAGGAACTGTTTTCCTGAAGCCCATTTCATAAATCTCCACGCTGCTTCTATTCATCCCATGTGCGGGGCACTTCAAGCCCCAGCTTTTCGAACACATCTTTATTGTAAGCAATATTGTAAGACTCACAGTTTACCGGGATACTCAGAAGCGGTCCTTCTCCTTGTCTTTCCGTATTTATCATTTCTTATTTATCCAGGACTACATAAGGAATTTCCAGGAGGTCCGCAACCTTTTCGAAAAGGCTTGCGTTGTGTCCCACACCCATGGCAAAGTGATGGGTCGGCGCCTGTGCAAACCACTCGTCCATGTATGTGTCCGGATCATGTTTAAACTTCACAGGTGTCTGCGTATTGCCGATGGTCATGATGTCCCCGTCGGTGGATTCAGCCTCTGTTATGATAAATTTCAGTTTTCCGTCGATGGTCTGCGTGCATCCCAGATTTGTGATATCTCCTGTGCGGACTTTTGCTTCTACAGAGACGCCCGTACCCTGTTTTCCATGATAGAGTCCCATACCTCTTAAGATCGGCTTGCCTTTTGCGATCTCAAGGTGGAACGGTCCGTCGTGTCCTAAGAGAATGGTTCCGTCCTCATAATCCACGGTGACGATCTCGCAGGAACTTCCGCCTTTTCCTAAAATATCACATATCTTCATGGCAAGACATGTCTTTAAGTCACCTTCGCCCGCACACGGAATTCCCTCTGCAGTAAGCAGTGAATGTCCCACGATAAATCCGCCCTGAACTTCCTCATAGTGATTGCCCGGCGCGCCATGATAATAATAGGTCAGTGCATCCAGATCAAACTCATCCACCAGTTTCTCCTGTGCCACAGCAACTTTTGCCGACCAGTTTAACTGTTCCTCCGTCGGCTTCTGAGCCAGCGGGTCTGCTGCAGCATCCTCACTGATAATGAAAAACTCCTCAATCTCTTTGCGCTTTTCTTTGATCTCCTCATCTGTGACTGTCTGGAGGTGACGGTCCAGATCACACATCTCCAGCACCTGAAGATGGGCGCCTGTCTGTCCCTGGAACATTGTATAATCACTGTACATATCCAGCATACCGCTGTATGTATTTCCAAGGAATCCGAATCTCGCTCCGCTTAAATTTCTCTTTACCTTTGCAGCAAGAACCCACTCCTCAATCTTCTTCCATGCACGGATCGCCTCCATGCGCTCATTGGTCACTTCATTCGTCATAGAAATCTCAGGCGTATAGTCAAGTCCCAGCATTCCGTTTACTACACGGTACTTGATGCCGGCGCGGTTAAATGCATTGGAAATCTCAGGTACAGGACATGCCCCGCAGTGTGCCAGCCATTCACCTGTCGTTGTCTTTTCATAATTGATTCTTGCAGTCGGCTGAAGATTCAGCACAACAGTGGGCGCAGTACAAATCTGGTGCACCGGAAGAACGGACGCACTTGTCACATAGGTTGCAGAGTGTGCAAAGATCAGGTCCACATTTTTCTCATTAAAATACTCGCCTGCTTTCCGGCCCTCCTGCTCACAGTCAACAAGTCCGTAAAAAAAGACTTCTGCTCCAAATCTTTCCACTTTTTTGGAGATGAACTCTCCATATTCGATCATTCTTTCACGCAGGCCCGGGAACTGTCCCCAGTAATGCTTCAGCCCCATCGAATAAACTCCGATTCTTCGTTTTTTTGCTTCTTTTCTCGTTCTCATGAAAAATGCCTCCTTTTCTGTCTTTCACTTGATAATTGCATTATAATCCATTAATATTTTTTTTTTTTTAAAACAAATTGTCCAAAAATAACAGAATCTTGCAGAGATCCTGTCTCCCTCACAGGGAAGGGAGAGAAAGGCGGGAAAAATGAAAAAACCAGCGCTTTTAGAACGGGGTATCCACACGTGGAGCGAGGACTCGGTACGTCTCATCCTCACCCCGAGCACAACAGCAAAAAAACTGTACTTTTATACACAGGAAGCCGGATACTTTAAAACCAGCTATCCCTATTTTTCAGAGAGACAGAATCTGGACTCCTTTCTCATTATCTATACGGTTTCAGGAAAAGGATACCTGGAGTATGAAGGGCATGCCTACACACTCACTCCGGGGAAATGCTTCTATATCAACTGCGAAGAGCACCACCTGTACCGCACGGGGAAAGAAGAGGACTGGGAAATCCTGTGGATCCATTTTAACGGCGGAAATGCCCTTGGATATTACCGGGAATTTACAAAAAACGGATTCCATATCGTTGACTGCCAGAACTCTGACGGCATCAGCAGCGCCATCCGTCAGATCATCTCCCACTGCCAGCACAAAGACTCCAGCACGGAAATCCTCGTCTCTCATCTTATCAACGGCCTGCTCACAGAGCTTTTGCTGCACACCGCGTCCGTCAATTCCGGAGACTTTCTGCTTCCTGACCACATCAAAGAGATCGTCCGGGATATCGACCGCAACTTCCGGAACAGACTGACTCTTTCATATTTTGAAGACAAATACCATTTAAGCCGTTTCCATATTGCCAGAGAATTCAAAAAATATATGGGCATCACGTTAAACGAATACTTGATAAATGTGAGAATCTCCTATGCGAAAGAGCTGTTGAAATACACGGACCTGCAGATCGGAGAAATCACATTTGAAGTAGGCATGAACAATGTGACGCATTTTATCAACCTGTTTAAGAGCAGAGAAGAAATGACTCCCCTCTCCTACCGGAAAGCCTGGAAAGGATAAGGCGCCTGCATAAAGTGCGGCTTTTTCCCATTTTCTTTCACTTTTTCTTCAAGTTGTGCTATAATCGAAAAGAAAATCACACGAGAGGCGCCTTCTTCCAGGTGCCGCAGTAAATGAAAAGAGGTAAAATACTATGAGTTCACAGAATCTTACTCTGCTGACCGATCTCTATGAACTGACCATGATGCAGGGATATTTCGAAACACAGGAAAATGAGACTGTCATCTTTGACATGTTTTTCCGCGAAAACCCAAACAAAGGCGGCTACTCTGTCATGGCGGGACTGGAACAGGTCATTGAGTATGTCAAGAATCTGAACTTTTCTTATGAAGATGTAGACTATCTGCGCGGTCTTGGAATCTTCAGCGAAGATTTTCTTCACTATCTGAGCGGATTTCATTTCAGCGGAGATATCTATGCCATCCCGGAAGGAAGTGTCATCTTCCCCCGGGAACCGCTCATCAAAGTGATTGCTCCTATCATGGAGGCTCAGCTTGTGGAAACAGCTATCTTAACGATCATCAATCACCAGTGTCTGATTGCCACCAAGGCATCCCGTGTCGTGCACGCTGCTCAGGGCAACGGCGTCATGGAATTCGGCCTCCGGCGGGCTCAGGGCCCGGATGCCGGACTGTACGGGGCCAGAGCAGCTATGATCGGAGGATGTGTGGGAACCTCCAATGTGCTGGCAGGCGAACTTTTCGATGTGCCGGTCCTGGGTACGCACGCTCACAGCTGGATCATGAGTTTTAAAGACGAATACACAGCTTTTAAGGAATACGCCCGCCTCTATCCGGATGCATGCACACTGCTGGTAGACACATACGATACACTGAAATCCGGCGTTCCAAATGCCATCCGCGTCTTCAAAGAAATGCGCGAAGCCGGTATTCATCCTGAGAGTTACGGTATCCGCCTTGATTCCGGCGACCTTGCATACCTTTCTAAAAAGGCCAGAAAAATGCTGGACGATGCCGGGTTTACAGACGCTGTGATTGCTGCATCCAACGATCTGGACGAATTCCTGATCAACGACCTGAAGATTCAGGGTGCGGCTATTACCTCCTGGGGAGTGGGAACCAACCTGATCACGTCGAAAGACTGCCCATCCTTCGGCGGAGTGTACAAGCTGGCTGCCATCCAGAATAAAGACGGGGAATTTGTACCCAAGATCAAAATTTCTGAAAATACTGAAAAGATCACAAACCCCGGCAATAAGACCATCTACCGTATCTACGACAAGGAG
>CALWFY010000083.1 GCA_944377775.1 uncultured Mediterraneibacter sp. | reverse complement strand
TCACTGGGATTCGGCGGGCATAATGCCACACTGCTTGTCAGAAAGTTTGAAGGTTAGAGGAAATCATCAGTTACAGAGAGGTATTGGAAATGAAGATAGAACAGATATTGCAGCTTGTGGAAGCTGTGTCCGGTTCTGAACTGACCGAGTTCAAATATGAAGAAGACGGCGTAAAGCTTTCTCTTAAAAAAACGAGTGACAGCACAGTGCAGGTACAGGCTCCGGCTGTTCAGCCGGCGGCGCCTGTGACCGCACCGGCAGTTTTGGCCGAAACTCCGGCAGCAGCTCCAACAGCTGAGTCGGCAGCCGAGAGTGCGCCTAAGACAGGAAACGTGGTGAAGTCCCCTCTGGTGGGAACATTTTATGCTGCTCCTGCGGAGGATGCAGAGGCGTTTGTTAAAGTGGGCGACAGCGTAAAAGAAGGACAGGTGCTTGCCATTGTTGAGGCCATGAAACTGATGAACGAGATCGAGAGCGATTTCGCAGGCACTGTAACAGAAATCCTCGTGGAAAACGGACAGCCGGTGGAATACGGACAGCCGATTTTTGTTATCAGCTAGTGCGTGCACGCGGTTCCATGAGATATGTTTAAGAAAGGTGCATAGAGTTATGAACAGTTTAAATGTAGAACAGATTCAGGAGATCATTCCCCACAGACATCCGTTCCTTCTGATCGACAAGATTGAGGATTATGAACCGGGGGAATATGCAGTCGGATATAAATGTGTGACATACAGGGAAGATTTTTTTAAGGGACACTTTCCGCAGAAGGCAGTGATGCCGGGGGTACTGATCCTTGAGGCGCTGGCTCAGGCCGGAGCGGTAGCGATCCTGAGCGTGCCGGAAAACCAGGGGAAAATCGCCTTTTTCGGCGGAGTGCAGAAGTGCCGTTTCAAGGGCATGGTATTTCCAGGAGATACGCTGAAGCTGGAGACAAAAATCATTAAGCGCAAGGGTCCGGTAGGAGTAGGCGAGGCTGTTGCATCTGTTGACGGAAAAGTTGTTGTCAGCGCAGAGCTGACATTTATGGTGGGAGAGTAATTCAGACATGATTGGGAAAGTATTGATTGCAAACCGCGGGGAGATCGCTGTTCGAATCATCCGCGCGTGCCGGGAGATGGGAATTGAGACAGTGGCTGTCTATTCTGAAGCAGACAGAGAAGCGCTGCACACACAGCTGGCGGATGAGGCAGTATGTATCGGGCCTGCGCCTTCTTCTGAGAGCTATCTGAACATGCAGAATATTATCAGCGCAACACTTGTGTCCGGAGCGGACGCCATCCATCCGGGATTTGGGTTTCTGTCGGAGAACAGCAAGTTTGCAGAGCTGTGTGAACAGTGCAATATTACCTTTATCGGACCGAAGTCCCAGGTGATCCAAAGTCTCGGCAATAAATCTGAGGCGAGAAACACCATGATAAATGCAGGCGTTCCGGTTATTCTGGGAAGTAAAGAGCCTGTCTATGATGCGCAGACCGGGGCTGAGCTGGCAGCAAAGGTCGGATATCCGGTAATTGTGAAAGCGGCTCTTGGCGGAGGCGGAAAAGGCATGCGTGTGGCACAGACTCCGGAAGAGTTTGAAAACAGTTTTAAGACTGCCCAGAAAGAGGCACAGATGGCTTTCGGGGATAATACAATGTACATTGAACATTTTGTACAGCATCCACGCCATATTGAGTTCCAGATTCTTGCGGATGAGCACGGAAATGTGATTCATTTAGGAGAGCGTGACTGCTCCATACAGAGAAATCATCAGAAGATGATCGAGGAATCTCCGTCTGCCGCACTGACTCCCAAGCTGCGTGAAAAAATGGGCGAGGCAGCGGTAAAAGCTGCAAAGGCTGCACATTACACGAATGCAGGAACCATAGAATTCCTTCTGGAAAAGAACGGGAATTTCTATTTTATGGAGATGAATACAAGAATCCAGGTGGAACATCCTGTAACAGAGTGGGTGACAGGGATAGACCTGATCAAAGAGCAGATTCGCATTGCGGACGGACAGGCTTTAAGTTATAAGCAGGAAGACGTGCACATCACAGGGCATGCCATCGAGTGCAGGATCAATGCGGAAAATCCTGAAAAGAATTTCCGGCCCTCACCGGGGACGATCACGGATATGTATCTGCCGGGAGGCAAAGGCGTCCGTATTGACGCGGCGATCTACAGCGGATACACGGTTCCCCCGTACTATGATTCCATGCTGGCAAAGCTGATCGTGCATGCCAAGAACCGCAGCGAGGCCATCAAAAAGATGCGCAGCGCGCTGGGAGAAGTTATCATAGAAGGAATCGACACGAATGTGGATTATCAGTATGAAATACTGAATCATCCGGATTTTATAAAGGGAAACATTGATGTCGAGTTTATTGAGAATATGTAAAATGTCAAAAAACAGCGGGAAAACCGCTGTTTCAGGAGGATAATCCCAGATGAAGTTAAAGGACATGTTTAAGAAAACAAACAATAAGTCTCACTATATTTCTCTGAAGAGCGCCCGACCGGAAGTTCCGGAAGGGCTTTTGCGTAAGTGTAATAAATGCGGAGCAGCCATTATCGCGGAAGATGTGAAAAAAGGGTACTATATCTGTCCGAAATGTCACGGGTATTTCAGAGTACATGCGTACAGAAGGATTGAGATGGTGGCGGATGAAGGCTCCTTCGAAGAGTGGGATAAGGAGATGGACTTTGTCAATCCTCTGGAATTTCGGGGATATGAGGAAAAGGTCGCCCGTCTGAAAGAGCAGACGAACTTAAATGAAGCAGTTGTCACAGGAAAGATTACCATCAACGGAAATCCGGCGGTGATCGGGGTGTGCGACGGAAGATTCATGATGGCGAGCATGGGACAGATCGTGGGCGAGAAGATCACCAGAGCGGTAGAGCGTGCTACAAAGGAGCAGCTTCCTGTCATTATCTTTGCCTGTTCAGGAGGGGCCAGGATGCAGGAGGGAATTGTCTCTCTGATGCAGATGGCAAAGACATCGGCTGCGCTCAAGCGCCACAGTGATGCAGGGCAGCTTTATATCTCTGTGTTTACAGACCCGACCACGGGAGGAGTGACCGCAAGTTTTGCCATGCTCGGCGACATTATTCTGGCAGAGCCGAAAGCCCTGATCGGATTTGCAGGTCCGCGTGTGATCGAGCAGACCATCGGGCAGAAGCTGCCGAAAGTCTTTCAGCGTTCAGAGTTCCTTTTGGAACATGGGTTTATAGACCGTATTGTGGAACGGGAAGAAATGAAAGAAGTGCTCGGCCAGATACTGGAAATGCATAAAAAAGGATTTTCAGTGGATGCACACATACAGGATGGGACGCAGGAACAAGCCAAGAGTGTGGATACCCGATTAAATGCCTGGGAGCGCGTGCAGTTGTCCAGGAAGAAAGACCGTCCGGTGGGAACTGATTACATCAACGCTCTGTTTACGGATTTTATGGAATTTCATGGGGACAGATATTTTAAGGATGATCATGCTGTTGCAGGCGGAATCGCGCATTTCCATGGAATCCCTGTGACCGTGATCGCGCAGGTAAAAGGAAAGACGACAAAGGAAAATCTGGACCGCAATTTTGCAATGCCGTCTCCCGATGGATACAGAAAAGCACTGCGTCTTATGAAACAGGCGGAGAAGTTTGGCCGTCCGGTGATCTGCTTTGTGGACACCCCCGGAGCATTCTGCGGACTTGAGGCAGAGGAGCGCGGGCAGGGCGAAGCCATCGCGAGAAATCTGTACGAACTGTCCGGGCTGAAAGTTCCGGTGCTTTCCATTGTGATCGGAGAGGGCGGAAGCGGCGGAGCGCTTGCCATGGCTGTGGCGGATGAGGTGTGGATGATGGAGAATGCCATCTATTCTGTGCTCTCGCCGGAAGGATTCGCAAGCATCCTCTGGAAAGACAGCAAGCGCGCCAGCGAAGCGGCGGAAGTGATGAAGCTGACAGCCGGAGACCTTAAGCGTCTGGGCGTTATCGAGCAGGTGATCGCCGAGCCGGAAAATTTCAGTGATACAAATATGCAGCCGGTCTGTGAGGAACTTGAGCGCTGTATGCTCGGATTCCTCGAGAAATATACAAAGACAGACAGTGCGGAACTGGTTGAAAAGAGGTATAATAGATTTCGCGGGATGTAATGCTGTCACGGATGCAGGCTTTTGTCTGCTCCTTCAGGCAGCGTAGAATGCGAGGAGGAATATGAAAAATCTGAAAATAGGCGAAAAACTCACTGGATTTCCCCTGATACAGGGAGGAATGGGAGTAGGAGTAAGCCTTGGACGTCTTGCAGGCACAGTGGCCAAAGAGGGCGGCATCGGAATTATATCGACTGCCCAGATCGGGTACAGGGAGAGCGATTTCGACCGTGACCCGGCGGAAGCCAATCTAAGGGCAATCACGAAAGAAATGGAAAAGGCAAGAAAGATATCTCCGGATGGAATCATTGGTTTTAATATAATGACTGCGCTGAAAGAACACGCGGCACATGTGAAAGCCGCGGTAAGGGCTGGCGCGGATATCATTATCTCGGGCGCAGGCCTGCCCACAGAGCTTCCGGCGCTGACAGAGGGAAGCAGTACAAAGATTGCGCCCATTGTTTCCACTGACAAGTCTGCGAAAGTAATCTTGAAATACTGGGACAGAAAATATAAAAGGACGGCGGACCTTGTAGTGATAGAGGGGCCGGAGGCAGGAGGACATCTCGGATTTAAAAAAGAGGAGCTTGACGCTTACACATCCGGAGCCTATGCCCGGGAGATCAGAGACATCATTCGTACAGTCAGAGCTTATGCAGATAAATATAATGCAGACATTCCGATCGTTGTGGCAGGAGGTATTTATGACAGCGATGATGTAAAAAGAGTGATGGCTCTCGGAGCAGACGGAGTTCAGGTTGCCACAAGATTTGTCACCACAGAGGAATGTGACGCTGATATCAGGTATAAAGAAGCGTATATCAACGCTTCAAAAGACGACATAAAAATCGTAAAAAGCCCGGTGGGAATGCCGGGGAGAGCAATCATGAACTCATTTATGGAAAAGGTCATGAGCGGCGGAAAAATCCCACACAGCCCATGCCACAGATGCCTTGCAAAATGCAGCCCGTCAGAGATTCCGTACTGTATTACGGACGGGCTGATTGATGCGGTAAAGGGAAACATAGAGAAAGGACTTCTCTTCTGCGGTGCAAAAGCATGGAAAGCAGAGAAAATAGAGACAGTCAGAGAAGTGATGCAGGCGTTGTTTGCCTGACTAAGAGGAGGAACCGGATGAATCCATATGAAACCATCAATGATATTCTGGTAAATTTGTTCAATGAGATATGGAAGTTGGAAGAAGATGCGATCATAACGGAAGAATTTAAGGATATTACCAACAATGACATGCATATCATTGAGGCGATCGGACTTTCCGGGGAAAATACGATGTCCGCAGTGGCTAAAAAAATAGGAATTACTGCAGGCACTCTCACAACAGCAGTCAATGGTCTTGTAAATAAAAAATATGTGACGCGCCAAAGGAGCGAGCAGGACAGACGTGTTATTTTCTTAAAGCTCACAGACAGAGGGGTAAGAGCGTATGATCATCACCGGGATTATCACCGGAAGATGACAGAGGAGGTGATCGAAAAGCTGGATGAAGCAGAGATACCGATTCTTATAAAGACGCTCAACGGACTGTCTGAGTTTTTCAGGGGATACAGCGGTCAAATGAAATAAAGGGTCAGGGGACTTGTAAAAATTTGACCTTTATGGAAAAATGATGTACAATCCCAGTTGGAACATTGTAGTTTGAGTTGAATATTTAATGGCGCTGACATCCGAACAGATGCCAATGCCGGAAATACTTGGTTGTATTATTTAGGAGGGAACAAGTATGGCAGCAAAGAAAACAAATTCAACAACAAAAGCATCAGCTGTGAAAAAAGAGACCACAGCAAAGAACGTAAAGACAGAACCGGCGAAAGCAGCAGTGAAAGCAGAACCGGCGAAAGCAACAGAAAAAGCGGTGAAAGCAGAACCGGCAAAAGCAATCGAGACAAAGAAAGACACGACGAAAAAACTTGAGACAAAAGCAGCAGTTTTAGTAGATACACCGGAAAAGACTGAAGCAAAGGCTCCGGCAAAAAAAGCTCCGGCAAAGAAAGCGGCAGCAAAGAAAGCTCCGGCAAAGAAGAAGGCGGAAGTTAAAACAGAGATGTTCCTTCAGTTTGCAGGAAAAGAGTACACAGAAAAAGAAATCTTTCAGAAAGTGAAAGAAATCTGGACAAAAGTCCTGAAGAACAAAGTGGGCGACATGAAGGACGTCAAAATATATCTGAAACCGGAAGAGTCAGCAGCTTACTATGTAGTAAACGGCGACACCACCGGAAAAGTAGACCTGTAAGTAAGGAAGACACAATCCTCTCTGCATTCGGGAAAATTCCCGGGCAGAGGGGATTTTCCTTTTTTAAGAGTGTGCTATAATGAAAGACAGAGAGAAAATAAACTTGCCAATAAAACGGAGATGAAGCATATGGACGGAAAAATCAGCGAAGACAAGAAACGGATTGAACAGCAGATTCAGTTTATCACAGAAGCGGACAAAGTGAAGAATATCTTCCGTCAAACTTACCTGGCAGACGGAAAACGGAAGGAAAATGACGCAGAGCACTCATGGCATCTGGCGCTGTCGGCAGTACTTTTAAAGGAGCATATGAAAGAGGATGTGGACTTGACGAAAGTAATGATCATGGTGCTGATTCATGATCTTGTGGAGATAGATGCAGGAGACACATATGCCTATGACGAGGCGGGCGCGGCCACCAAAAGAGAGAGGGAAGTCAAAGCGGCAGACCGTATTTTCGGAATCCTTCCGGAAGATCAGGGAAGATATTTCCGGGCCCTCTGGGACGAGTTTGAGGAGTATGAGACAGCGGATGCAAAATTTGCCCACCTGCTGGATAATTTCCAGCCGCTGCTTTTGAATGACGCTTCGGACGGTAAAAGCTGGGCAGAGCACGGCGTGCACAGATCACAGGTGTGCAGGAGAAATGAGCGTATACCGGAGACATCAGAAACAGTGTGGGAAAAGATGCTGGAGATCATGGATAAACATGTAGAGAAGGGGAATTTAAATGCGGATTGAACACATTGCAATGTATGTAAACGATTTAGAGCGGGCAAGAGATTTTTTTATCAAATATTTCGGGGCAGTGTCAAATGCGGGCTACCACAACAAAAACACAGGCTTTCGTTCTTATTTTCTGTCCTTTGACGATGGGGCAAGGCTGGAGATCATGAACAGGCCGGGTATGCAGGATGCAGAAAAAACATCTGCCCGGACAGGATTTATCCATATTGCTTTCAGTCTGGGAAGCCGGGAAAAGGTGGATGAACTGACTGCCGTATTAAGGGAAGACGGATTTGAAGTACTCAGCGGCCCGCGCACCACGGGGGACGGCTATTATGAGAGTTGTATCGTGGGAGTGGAAGGAAACCAGATTGAGATCACTGTATGAAAGGAAGAGCAGGAATGTATGAGCGAGAAGTGGAGCAGTTACAGGCGATTGTAGATGACAGCAGCCGTATCGTGTTTTTCGGGGGAGCCGGGGTGTCCACGGAGAGCGGAATACCGGATTTTCGAAGTGCGGACGGCATTTACCACCAGAAATATAAATATTCTCCGGAGCAGGTAGTAAGCCACAGTTTTTTTATGCGTTACCCGGAGGTTTTTTATGAGTTCTATAAAGAGAAGATGATGGCTCTTGATGCAAAGCCGAATCCGGCCCACATCAAGCTGGCGGAATTGGAGAAGGCGGGAAAACTTTCCGCGGTCGTGACTCAGAACATCGACGGGCTTCATCAGGCGGCAGGGAGCAAAACCGTGTATGAACTGCATGGGAGCATTCACAGGAATTACTGTATGAAGTGCGGGAAATTTTATGACGCAGAATATGTGAAAAGCTGCACGGGCGTGCCAAGATGTGAGTGCGGAGGGACGATCAAACCGGATGTAGTGCTCTATGAAGAAGGGCTTGACCAGAATACAATACAGGGAGCAGTGCAGGCGATCGCGCAGGCGGACACACTGATCATTGGCGGAACATCCCTGGTCGTGTACCCGGCAGCAGGATTTATCGACTATTTCAGGGGCAGACACCTGGTTGTGATCAACAAGTCTGAGACAGCGAAAGCGGTGAGGGCTGAATTAACAATATCCGCGCCAATCGGTGAAGTGATGGCGCGGATAAACGTGTGACAGCAAGGGCTGTTATCTTTCCCATCTTCCGGAGGCCCCGCAGGGGAGCACCAGCCCGGATTCAGTTACAGGCAGCCCGATTTCCTGAGATGTTACATGTCCGTTCCATGGCCTTAATTCCGTGTCGATCATGTAAGTGAGCACAGCGGGCGCAAGGCCGGTGGTGTAAGAATTCACCAGAAAAAATAAGGCATCTTTTGAGAGAATTTTTGTACACAGTTTGATGAGAGGATGTATCATGTCCTCAATTTTCCAGATTTCGCCTTTTGGCCCTCTTCCGTAGGAAGGAGGATCCATGATGATGGCGTCATAAGTATTTCCCCGTCGGATTTCACGTTCTACAAACTTTACGCAGTCGTCCACGAGCCAGCGGATGGGCGCATCCTTAAGGCCGGAGGATACGGCATTTTCTTTTGCCCAGGTCACCATGCCTTTGGAGGCGTCAACGTGTGTCACATGGGCTCCGGCGGCAGCTGCCGCAAGAGTGGCTCCTCCGGTGTAGGCAAAAAGATTCAGCACTTTAACCGGCCGTCCGGCATTTGCGATCTTTTTGGAAAACCAGTCCCAGTTGGCCGCCTGTTCCGGAAAAAGTCCTGTATGTTTAAAACTGAACGGCTTTAAGTTAAATGTAAGCTCCCCATAATGAATCTGCCACTGCTGGGGCAGATTGAAAAACTCCCATTCTCCGCCGCCCTTTTTGCTGCGATGGTAGTGTCCGTTCATTTTCTTCCAGCCGGAATGCTTTTTTGGAGTGTCCCAGATGACCTGCGGGTCGGGGCGGACGAGAAGATAATCTCCCCAGCGCTCCAGCTTCTCTCCTTTTGAACAGTCGATGACTTCATAATCTTTCCATTTATCTGCAATCCACATATGATATCCCTTTCTGTAAGAACCGGGGTAAATGCCCCGGACATGGTTTATTCTGTATTCAACTGATTATAGCACAGAGAAAGGATGCGGGGGAAGAGGCTGGAGATATTTCGGCAGAGAAAATAAATTGTAAAGCCTTCCGGGGGATGGTATAATGCGAAAAGGCCAATATGCCTGTTAAGGAGGAAGGATGATAAAAGCAGTTTTTTTCGATGTTGACGGAACCCTGGTTTCACATGCAAAAAATGAAGTTTCTGCCAGTACCAGATCAGCTGTATGCAGACTGAGGGAGAACGATATCAAATGTGTTGTGGCAACCGGAAGGCATCTTATAGAATTGTCGGAACTGCCGGTCAAAGATATGGATTTCGACGGGTATATCACGCTGAACGGTCAGTTGTGTTTAGACGATAAAAAGGCGGTATTTCACAGTGTCCCGATCCCTGGAACAGAAAAAGAATGTATCCTGTCACTGTTTGGACAAAACAGGATACCGGTCATGCTCGTTGAGAAAGATGCCATGTATATTAATTTTATCAATGAGCGGGTGCGACAGGCACAGCAGGCAATCTCCACGGCTCTGCCGGATGTTGGAAGTTATACCGGGGCGGAAATCTATCAGGCAATCGCTTTTATAGATAAAAGTGAAGAAGGTCAGCTGAAAGAGAGCCTGCCTGGATGTAAGATAACGCGGTGGAATGATCATGCGGTTGATATTATTTCATCCCACGGAGGCAAAATGGAGGGGATAAAGCAGTATCTCGAACTGCATCATATCAGTGAGCATGAGACCATGTCATTCGGAGATGGAGAGAATGATATTGAAATGCTGCAGTTTACAGAGATTGGGGTAGCAATGGGAAACGCGGAGACAGAGGTAAAAGCATGTGCAGACCATATCACTTCAGATGTTGATAAGGACGGCATAGAAAACGCATTGAAGCACTATGGAATTTTGAAATAACCTGATATAATATGCGTATAAGCTGAATGAAGAAGTAAAAAAATTGGCTGGAGAGGTGAAAAGTGATGATTACAGTAAATGCAATGGGTGATATCTGTCCGATTCCCGTAGTAAAGACAAAAAAAGCACTGGGAGAGCTGAACGGTTCCGGGCAGATTGAAGTTCTGGTGGACAATGAGACCGCCATGCGCAATGTAATGAAGATGGCGAAGAGTTCAGGTGCACAGGCGGAGGCAAAGCAGCTCGCAGAAGGGCAGTATCAGGTCATGATCACAGTGGAGGCTTCTGCAGAAAGCTCTGAGGCTGGGCAGGTTCAGGATGCAAAGGACAGTCCGGCAGCACAGCAGACATCAGACACAGCCGGGGTTCAGGCCTGCCCGACATGTGTGGGCACGGTTGTGGCAGCAGGGTCGGACCGGATGGGAGACGGCAGTGACGAGCTGGGGCATATCCTGATGAAGAGTTTTATTTTTGCGGTGACACAGCTTGATACTCTTCCGGACAAAATGCTTTTTTATAACAGCGGGGCAAAACTGACGATCGAAGGCTCCGAGTGTCTGGAAGATTTGAAAAATCTGGAAGAACAGGGCGTGGAGATACTGACCTGCGGAACCTGTCTGGATTATTATGGGATCAAGGATAAGCTGGCAATAGGAACCGTGACAAATATGTACAGCATTGTGGAGATACTGCAGGGCGCAATGAGCGTTATCCGGCCTTAGGAGGTGTCGGGATGGACAGAGAGATTCGTTTGACACAGTTTGCGAAACACGGAGGATGTGCGGCAAAGATCGGTCCGGATACGCTTTCCCGGGTGCTTGATAAGCTCCCGAAGTTTGCTGACCCGTCTCTGTTGGTTGGATTCGAGACTTCGGATGATGCAGCGATTTACAAGGTTACAGACGATGTGGCGGTGATACAGACGTTGGATTTCTTTACTCCGGTGGTAGATGATCCCTACACGTTTGGCCAGGTGGCTGCCACAAATGCGTTAAGCGATGTGTACGCCATGGGAGGCGAGCCAAAGATCGCACTCAATATCGTGGAATTTCCGGGGGAGCTGGACCCGGATATTTTAGGAGAAATTTTAAAAGGCGGAGCAGATAAGGTGCGGGAAGCAGGAGCCGTGCTGGTGGGCGGACATTCGATCCAGGATGACGTGCCCAAGTACGGGCTTGCTGTCACTGGATTTGTCCACCCGGATAAAATCTATAAAAATTACGGATGCCGGGAAGGGGACGTGCTGATACTGACAAAGCAGCTTGGAAGCGGCATTGTGAACACGGCAGTGAAAGCGCAGATGGCTTCCGCTCAGTCAGAAAGAGAAGTAATCCGGGTCATGACCACATTGAACCGGAAAGCAAAAGAAACCGCGTGCAGACATACGGTTCATGCATGCACGGATGTGACCGGATTCGGCCTTCTGGGACACTGTTCTGAGATGGCGTCAGCCAGCGGCGCGGTCATTGAAATTAACGCAAAAGACGTGGCGTATATAAGCGGGGCGAAGGAGTATGCTCAGATGGGTCTGATCCCGGGCGGGGCATATAAAAACCGCAGGCATGTCTCTTCCATTCTTGACGCAGGGGATGTGGAGGAAGTATGGCTTGACCTGCTGTGTGACCCGCAGACTTCAGGAGGACTTCTCCTGGCAGTGCCGGAGACGGAGGCGCAGCGTATCCTCAATGATTTTGTTGATGCACAGATGGGGACAGAGATCTCGGTCGTAGGCAGAGTCGTAAAGAGCGGCTGTGAAAAAGGCTGCATTCGGCTGAAACAGTGAGAAAGAACACCAGGATTGGATGCCGGGGAAGATACAGAAAGGACAGGAGCAGATGAATTTAAAACAGCTTGAAGCATTTGTGAAAGTGGCGGAGACAAAAAGCTTTTCTGCCACTGCAAGGCAGCTTTATCTCACCCAGCCTACTGTGAGCGCTCATATTGCATCCCTGGAAAAGGAGCTGAACGTTTGTCTGCTTGTAAGAAATACAAAAGGAGCCGTGCTTTCCGAGGCTGGAAAAGAGCTTTATGCTTATGCAGAGCAGATGCTGGAGCTGGAGCAGAAAATCAGGGAGCGGTTTGGATTGACCGGAGAAAACAGAGGCAGTGTCCTGCGCATTGCAGCTTCCACGGTTCCGTCCCAATATCTTCTTCCGGGGATCATGGCTGCGTTTTGCGAGGCATATCCAGGGGAGCGTCTCAAAGTGCTTGAGTCTGACAGCGCCGGGGTGATAGAGATGATACTGGCTCACAAGGCTGATGTAGGGTTTACAGGGACGGTGCTGGAAAAAGGAAATTGTACCTATATTCCTTTCTATCAGGATGAACTGGTTGTCATAACCCCTGTGTCAGAGCGGTTTATCAAACGGAAAGAAAGCAGCCTTCTCTCGTGGCTCAAGGACGAGCCGATTATTTTAAGAGAAGAGGGTTCGGGCACGCGCAAAGAGGCAGAATCCATACTCTCGCGGATGGGAATTGATATATCAGAGTTTCACATTGCCGCCGTCATGGAGAATCCGGAGACAATCAAGCGTTCCGTTGAGAGCGGAGTGGGAATATCCATCCTGTCCCGTCTTGCCGCTCAGGATGAAGTGAGCCGGGGAAAACTGCTTTCATTTCCGCTGGGGGAGAACGGGGGAAAGCGGTCCGTCAATCTTGTGTTTGACGCAGGGTATCCCGGACTTCCCACTGCCGGGAGGTTTATCAAAAAAGTAAAAGAAATGTATCAAATAGAAAATAACTCCTGCCCTTTGGAGTGAATAGGAGGGGGCAGGAGTTTTCTGGCTTATAGATATTATCTATAAGCGGATGCGAATTATCAGGGTTTTCGATTAGACGGTTTGTGCCGGGCAACTTATACTTATATCAGCGGATATATTGCAGGAAAAGAGCTTTGCGTCCGTACAGTGAAAGGGGGCTGAAAGCGCTGTGATCTATATGGATAATGCGGCAACCACGATACAGAAGCCGGATGAAGTCAAAGCGGCTGTGACG
>CALWFY010000082.1 GCA_944377775.1 uncultured Mediterraneibacter sp. | reverse complement strand
AGCAAAAGGATTGTCCGATATTTTTCATCAAGAGTGCGCATCAGTTCTTCAAATTCACAATTCACCAGTTCTCTGCATACTTCTCCTTGCTCGGGAAAGATATCAATGGGACTTTCCAATTTGTTTTTCCGCAGGATGTCAATGCATTTGTTGATAAGGATGCGGATGAGCCATGTTCGGAAATATTCCGCTTTTTTAAGATGGGGGATGGTGCGCCAGGCGGCTTCGATGGTGTCCTGAATGGCGTCTGCAATATCGTCCTCCCTGGAACAGTAGCTGCGCGCCACTTTGTACATGCTCTGCTTATTTGTCTCTATGAGCTCGACAAAGGCCTGTGCGTCTCCCTGCCGGGCTTTTCGTACCAGATATTCCAGACTGATCCCCTCCTTCTTTTGTTTATTCATTTTTATATTACTGCCTCCTCTCCGTTCTGTCCACACGGCGGGGAGATGCCGAGGGCAGGTTATTTCAGGTGTTTTCATATATTAGACGGCCGGAGCGTGCAGAAAAGTTGCACACCACGGTTTTTATTTTCAAAAAATTTCTGCGCGCTCAGAGCAGTATGCTGAACAATAAAATATGGATATTCTCTTTTCCCTCTGGTAAAATAGGAGTAACAGAAAATCAAGGAGGTTATGCAGGATGAAGGTCATTGACTTTAAAGATGCAAAATGCCGTCACTGTTATAAATGTGTGCGAAACTGCGCGGTGAAAGCAATCTCCGTCAAAGATGAACAGGCGCGTATCATGGTCGATCACTGCATTAACTGCGGGCGCTGTCTGGAAGTTTGTCCCCAGAATGCAAAGACGTTCGCAAGTGATCTGGAACGCGTGAAAGGCTACTTGCGGCAGGGATTTCGGACGATCATATCCATTGCACCGTCCTATGCGGGAGTGCTGGAGCTCGACACTCCCGGGCAGGTGGTAGACGCCCTGTTAAAGCTGGGATTTTATGAGGTGCGGGAGACAGCGGAGGGAGCAGCGCTGGTGACTAATGAGTATAAGAAACTGGTGCGGGAAAACAAGATGAAAAACATCATCACCACCTGCTGTCCCAGCGTGAACGATCTGATTGAAAAATATTATCCTGATTGTGCCAAACTGATGGCTCCGGTGGTGTCGCCCATGGTGGCTCACGGAAGGTATATCAAGAAAATTTACGGGCCCGAAGTAAAGGTCGTATTTTTAGGGCCGTGTATTGCAAAGAAGCAGGAGGCCATCGGGGATGACCGGGTATTCGGGGCGATCGACGCGATCCTTACATTCGAGGAACTGGCGGACTGGTTTCAGGAGGCGGGCATTGACCTGCATGCCTGTGAGGATAAACCGATGGGAAATCCGGACCCGCAGATCAATCGGCTCTATCCGGTCAGCGGAGGCGTCATTCAGTCCGTTATCATGGAGGAAGAAGCAGACGGGTACCACAAAGTGTTTGTGGACGGGCTGGAAAATTGCATGGAGATGCTGGAATGTCTCCGAAAAGGAGAACTGGATCACTGCTTTATTGAGGCAAATGTCTGTGAGGGAGGCTGTGCCAAAGGACCTGCATCCGCACACTGGAACACGTCTTATGTAAAGACAAAGGTAAAGATTGAAAACGTGGTGTCATACAAGGCTGCCCGCGATCTGCCGGATATGAGTACGGAAGAACTTGCAAAGGAATTCGGCGATCACAGCCTTTCTGATCTTATGCCGTCCGAAGAACAGATAAGAAAGATACTTAAGTCCACCGGCAAATATACCCCGGAGGATGAATTAAACTGCGGAGCCTGCGGATATTCCACCTGCAGGGAAAAGGCGATCGCAGTGTATCAGGGGAAAGCAGAACTTTCGATGTGCATGCCGTATGCGCTGGCACAGGCTGAGTCCATGTCAAATGTGGTCATGGATGTGACTCCCAATATGATCTTTGTCATAGGAAACGACATGCGCATACTTGACTGCAACCGCAAAGCTCAGGAACTTCTCAATGTGGGACACGAAGAAGCTGTGCAGAGGTACATATTTGAGTTTATTGAGGCTGAGGATATTGAAAACGCGCTTTTGACAAGGGAACCGGTATTCCATAAAAAAATTCAGCTTGAGAACGGAAGAATGGTGGCAGAGGAGACAATCGTCTATATTGAAAATCTGGATGCAGTCCTTGTTACTTTCCAGGATGTGACCCGGGAGGAAAAGATCAGGGAGCAGCATTACAATCTCAAAGTGGAAACCGTGGAGATGGCGCAGAAAGTCATCGAGAAGCAGATGATGGTGGCGCAGGAGATCGCGGGACTTTTAGGGGAGACAACAGCGGAGACAAAGGTGACGCTTACAAAGCTCAGGGATTCCATCTTAAATGAGGAGGAGTGATAATGAGTGTAAGTATTGATGTGGCGTGGAAAAGTCTGAATAAGCACCATGAGGAACTGTGCGGGGACAAGGTGGAGATCATAAAGACAGAGGACTCTGATATCATGATTCTTGCAGACGGGATGGGAAGCGGAGTGAAAGCGAATATTCTGGCTACCCTGACTTCCAAAATCCTGGGAACCATGCTCTACGAGGGCGCGACCATTGAGTCTTGTGTGGAGACGATCGCAAAGACTCTCCCCATATGCAGCGTGCGGAAAGTGGCGTATGCTACATTTTCCATTCTTCAGATATTTCACAGCGGTGAGGCGTATCTTGCGGAGTTCGATAATCCGTCCTGTGTGTTCATCCGGGACGGTAAGATTATAAAGTATCCTTATGAGATGAGGGAGATTGAAGGGAAAAAAATTCACGAATACCGTTTTCAGGTGAAGAAAAATGACTGTTTCGTGCTGATGAGTGACGGCGTGATCTATGCCGGAGCTGGTTCCATCCTGAATCTTCAGGGATGGACATGGGAGGCAATGGCAGAATATACGCTGAAATGTACGAAAAAGACAATGTCCGCTTCCAGGCTTGCAGTTATGCTCAGTCAGGCGTGCGACGAACTGTATGAGGAGAAACCCGGAGACGACACAACGGTTGCTGTTGCGCGTGTGATAGAACGCCGGGTGGTCAATATTTTTACCGGGCCGCCAAAGGAAAAAGAGGATGATGAACGGCTGATGCACGAATTTATGCACACAGAGGGGAAAAAAGTGGTGGCCGGGGGAACCAGCGCGAACATTGCCGCCCGGATTCTGGGAAAAGAAATCGTGACAAAGATAGACAGCCGGAACCCGGATGTGCCGCCCACGGCCACGCTTGAAGGAATTGACCTTGTGACAGAGGGAGTGCTGACTCTTGGAAAAGCTTTAAAGCTGTTAAAAAAATATGTCAGGGATGAATTTGACGCAGACTTTTTTGATGAGCTGGATGCAGACAACGGCGCTTCGCGTCTTGCAAGGCTTTTGATTGAAGAATGTACGGAACTCAACCTCTTTGTAGGCACGGCGGTAAATGATGCCCACAAAGAGTCTGGGTTGAATTTTGACCTGAGCATGCGGCAGAATCTGGTTGATCAGCTGATTGTAACAGCGGAAAAAATGGGCCGCAAAGTGACAGTAAAATATTATTGAGTATTTACAGCTGTCTCATTACCTCGAATGTGTTATAGAGGTTCAGCTGCCCGTAACCCCACTCCCGGTTCGGGTATTCCATGATCTTCGGGCGGACTGCTCCCAGTATGAGCAGACTTTTGATCTGAAAAGAGTCTATGCCGGGGACTTCCTGTATATAGATCAGCCATTCCAGCATAAGGGCTGCTGCGCCGGCGGTCACGGCAGCGGAGACGCAGGAGCCGGAGCGCCGGGTGAAACGTCCGCCGGGAAGGGCTCCGATGACGTTGATGCCCGGGGCAGTGATATCCGGTTTGAGACGCTGCGTGCGTGTGTATCCTCTGCCGGACTCCTGCGCCAGTCCGTCATTGCCGCCGTTATAGTAGGACACGATCACCGGACTTTCGGTGTTGGCAGGATTGGTCAGCGTATAATAGGGGTCTGATTCAAGAAAATAGACCTCCCCGCTTAAAAATTCTGTCAGAGGAAGCCACATATGGAAGCGCCCGTCGATCACGGTCAGCGGTTCCACTACAATCTTCCAGATGCCGGGAGCAGGTGCGTTGAACCGGAAAAAGATCAGCTCTGAGTTGCTTCGCTCTACAAGAAGCCGATAATCTACAGACACTTTTGTGCGTTCGAAAAGAAAATCAATTTCAGCGCTTGCTCCAACCCGGAATGGGATGCGGGACGTGTTTTCCCCGGACGGAGATATGATGGAAATGGACAGGATGTTTGGTATCTCTGTCCAAAGTTCTGTTGAAAATCCGGAGACATTTTCTCCTACCCGCAGTTCTATGGTCTTCGTGTCAGTTTCATTTTCTATGATGTTGTAGTAATGGTGACGTTTGTCAGCTTCATTTCCAACGCCGATCACAGAGATGTGGTTGGCTCGCGTGCTGTATCCCTCTATGAGAAAAGACAGGGGGAGGGTGCCGATATGGCCGCCCATGCTGGAGCCTACGGTGATGCACATGACAAGGGGAAGACCGAGAGAATCTGCCAGATCGTTTAAGTATTTCAGTCCCAGCATCAGATCGGTCTCCTGATAGCAGACAGTATCTTCGGGAATAAAGTAATAGTCCCGGAGATATTTTTTTGCCTGTTTGAGTTTTACCATCGCGATGGCTGCTTCCGGCGCTGCCCCCAGGAACTGTTCTTCCGGAGCGGCAGATCCGGCAGCCAGGCTTGCGACAAAAGTACCGTGTCCGGTTGTGTCCGTGGACGGGACGAGCTCAAGAGGGGATTCGGAGCGCAGGGCTTCATTGATCGTTTCTCTTTTAAATTCACTTCCGTAACCAAAACCATCGGGCGGTGTTCCGGTCTGGACTGTCTGATCCCAGATCGCTGCGATGCGGGTAGTTCCGTCAAGATTTCGAAAAATTTCGTTTGAATAGTCAATGCCGCTGTCGAGAAAACCGATCAGTACGCCGTCCCCTTTTAACTGCAGTGTGGGGTAATTCTGAACCGGCAGTATTCCGGTCTGGTTAAGAGTCTCCATGCTGAGGGGAGCGTAGCATTTTGGAATGGAATTATAAGAATATCTTGAAAGAGTAATAGGGTCTGCAACGTCTGCGGGAAGATAAAAACATTTATAGTCAAATCCGGCATCCTGCTCGCAGCGTTCCTCCTGCATGATACTGTCAAAAAAGGGCGTGCGAACATGGTCACCGATAAAGTCACGGTAATCTTCTGATAAAATCTGTTCGCGGCATAATCTGGAATCAATCATGGTGTTCATCCTGATAGAATTTTTAATAATATTATGAAAAGAAAAAGGAAAGTATGATGAGAATAGAACTGCATACGGATGCACGAACTTAAAAAAGTATAAATTCTGCGGGCATATGTTGAAGTTGCCGGCTAATGGGGTATAATGAATATAAGTCGAAACATCGGGCGGCTTTTTGCCCGACCGGTGTCCCAGAAGTCCGGGAAGGGCAAAAGAAGAAGGGAGAATGATATCATGAGAGATTTTTTTGAAGATTTAGGAAAACGCCTTGGAGAGACAGCAGAGACTGTGACAAATAAAGCGGGAGATGCGCTTGAGATTCAGAGAATGAAAAGCCAGATCAGAGGTCTCGCCAGAGGAAACGCGGTAGACCTGATGGAACTCGGACGCGCTGTTTATGAGAAATATAAAGCAGGCGAAGATGTTGGAGAATCTGCAAAAGCCCTGTGTGAAGCAGTCAAAGACAGAGAAGCATCCATAGAAGATTATGAGAAAAAGATTGCAGAGCTCAAAGGCTCATCAGAGTGTGCAGGATGCGGAAAGATGGTGGCAAAGGATATGGCTTACTGTCCGTACTGTGGAGAGAAAATGGAAGATATGAAAGAAGAGGCAGCAGGAGAGACGGCCGAAGCTCTTAAGAAAGCCGGCGATATGGCAAAGAAAGCGGCGGAAAAGACCGGGGACATGGCGCAGAAGGCCGCAGAGAAGACAGGCGATATGGCACAGAAAGCCGCAAAAAAGGCAGAGGAGATGGCTGAGAAAGCGGCAGATAAGATCAGTGATACCGCAGAAAAGGTTTCCGAGAAAATGAATCAGAAATAGTCCGGATAAAGGAAAGACAGGCGGAGGAGCGGATGAAGAAAAAATGGTTTCTGTGTGAAACAGGCATCTTGTTTGCGGCAGATCAGATATTAAAGACCTATGCAGAAAACAGTCTGGAGAAGGGACAGGAGAAAAAACTGACAGAACACATTGCCCTTCGAAGAATTTCCAATGAGGGAATGTGTCTGGGGGTTTTATCTTCCAGACCAAAGATTGTGAAAGCATTTTCGGCAGCTGCCGCCGGGGGTGTAACCCTCTGGCAGATAGTATCGCTTTTCAGAACAAAGAGGATATGGAAGAAGAAAGGTCTTTCCCTGCTGGCAGCAGGTGCATGGAGCAATACGTTTGACCGGCTGACAAGGGGCTATGTTGTGGATTATATCGGTTTTAGGGCCGAAAACAGGAAACTGGCTTCCATCACTTATAATCTGGCGGATTTCTTTATTGCCGCCGGGACAGTGATCCTGTCGGCAGCCTCCTTGCTGACCGGAGAGAAAAGAAGAAAGAGAGCAGAAAAAGCCGACTCATAAATTGAGTGCGGCTTTTACTTTGTCAGTGTTTCCTGTAAATACGATTCCGTCCATGCCAAGTGCTTTTCCGACTGCGATATTTTTTTCAAGATCGTCGATAAAGAAGCATTCTTTTGGATCAAGAGAGAATGTTTCGAACAGATACTGATAAATTTCCGGATCAGGTTTTGCCATTTTAGGAGGTCCAGAAAATACCAGCCCGTGGAAATTCTCCAGGAAGGTATATCGGGCAGCCCATTCTGCAAAATAGACAGGAGCATTGGACAGCAGGTATGTGGGAACATTTTTTTGATGAAGCTCGCTGATAAGATCGAGTGTCTCCTGGATGGGATGCACATGCTCCGGCCATCCGTGAAAAAAACTGCGGACAGTGTTCTCCAGACGTTTGGGCGCAAGGGAGACTGTTTTCTCGATATACTCATCATAGTCGATCGTCCCCTTGTCCAGTTCTGCCCAGTCCGCATACACGATGGGAAAAAGAAGCTCACAGTCTTCACGGGAGGAACAGAACTGTTCCAGTATGTATCTGCCGTCAAATTTTCCTATTACATTTCCAAAATCAAAAATAACATTTTTATAATTCATAGGTTTTCCTCTATGTTAAAGCGTTTTGGATGTTACAACAGGTTGATACCGTTTTCTCTTGCTTCAGCTATTATATCCTCCGGCCAGAGAGAGGACTGTACTTCACCGATATGTGCTTTTCTTAAATAGTACATACAGATGCGGGACTGTCCGATTCCTCCGCCTACGGTATAGGGCAGTTCACAGTTTAACAGAGATTTCTGGAACGGCAGTTCACTGCGCTCTTCGCAGCCGGCTTCTTCAAGCTGTTTTTTTAAAGAATTTTCATCTACACGGATACCCATGGAAGAGAGTTCCAATCCCATATCGAGAACCGGGTAGTAGACGATAATATCGCCGTTTAATTCCCAGTCGTCATAGTCCGGCGCGCGTCCGTCGTGCTTTTCTCCGGAAGCTAAGACCTTGCCGATCTGAGAAATGAATACCGCGCCTTTCTCTTTGGCGATACGGGTTTCCCGTTCTTTTGGCGTACAGTCGGGGAACATGTCTTCCAGCTCCTGAGATGTGATGAAAAAGATATCATCAGGAAGCAAGGGCTCTATGTAGTTATATCTTCTGGATATGTAGTCCTCAGTATCTTTAAGTGCACTGTAGACTTTCCGGACAGTGTACTCAAGTGTCTCCATGTTTCTTTCCTCACGGGAAATTACTTTTTCCCAGTCCCACTGGTCTACATAGAGAGAATGGATATTGTCTGTATCTTCATCTCTGCGGATTGCGCTCATATCTGTGTAGAGACCTTCTCCGGAATGGAAGCCATAATTTTTCAGGGCGTACCTCTTCCATTTGGCCAGAGAATGTACGATCTCTGCGGCAGCGTCTCCCTGTTCTTTGATTCCGAAGGATACAGGGCGCTCCACTCCGTTTAAGTTGTCATTTAAGCCGGACTCCGGACGAACAAACAGGGGAGCGGATACACGGGTCAGGTGAAGTGATTTCGCAAGGGCGCGTTCAAAGTGGTCTTTTACCTCTTTGATGGCGACCTCTGTCTCACGGATGGTGAGAGGGGAAGAATAGTCCTTGGGAATTCTCAGGTTTTCCATATATAAAGCCTCCTTTTTCAGTAGTCTAAAATTGAAATTACCATTCTATTTTACTGACGGAATGGTTAGAAGTCAACCAGAAGTAAGACGATAGAATTAACAGATAATTAGATATAAAATAATAAAATAACTAAAAATTAATTGACAAAATATAAAAAGAGTGTTATTATCAATTTAACAAATAAAACTAATTGAATAATCAAACGAAAAAATTTTTGTTCGAGAGAAAATTCAAAAAAAGTTTTATTACCTGCCGGATATCGTGAACGGGAACCGGGTGTCAGATATAGAGAAAGATCATAATGACGAGAAAGTTATGAGAGAAGTAAAATCTATATCAGCAGAAAGAACATCAAAACCCACAGGGGCAGGAATTTAAGAAAAGGAGGTACGGACCGCCGGGAACATAAGTTAAAATCTATCACAAAAAGATAGAAGAAAAGAAAGAGGTAAAAAGAAAATGATAGAAATATCAGTATGAAGATGGATGTTGATCAAAAAAGTTGATTGGCATCCATTTTCAGTGTGTGTGAAACAGGTGCGCAGAGCGCGTTGCTTACGTGGCTTGTCAATAAATAGAAAAGTTGATAAAATGTTGAAGAAAAATGAAAGCAATTAAGAAAGAATACCGGGGAAGCATTACATGGCAAAGAGCAGTAATCAGAAAGTGAAACTGCTGTATCTGATGGAGCTGTTTCACGAGGAGACAGATGAAGATCATCCGCTCTCCCGCAGGGAGCTGGAGCAGAAGCTGGCTGATATAGGGATACATGCAGAACGAAAGAGTCTTTATCATGACATTGAGACATTGAAGCATTTCGGAATGGATATTGCATATCGGAAAGAGCATCCGGAGGGCTATTATCTCGCACAGAGAGAATTTGAACTTCCGGAACTCAAACTGTTGGTGGATGCAGTCCAGTCATCGCGTTTTATTACACAGAAAAAATCAGATGCGCTCATTAAAAAGATCGAGAAGCTGACTAGCAGACATGAGGCGCGTAAGCTCCAGCGGCAGGTAGTGGTGGCAGACCGCATAAAAGCAATGAATGAGAGTATATACTATAATGTAGACAAACTGCATGCGGCTATTGCAGAAAACAGGCAGATCATATTCCGATATTTTGAGTGGACTGTGTCCAAGGAAATGAGGATGAAAAAAGGCGGAGAGAATTATCAGGTAAGCCCCTGGGCGCTGACATGGGACAATGAGAATTATTATCTCATCGGTTATGACATGGATGCCGGGATGATCAAGCATTTTCGTGTGGACAAGATGCTTCATATCAATCTGCTTGATCAGGAGCGCGCGGGAAAAGAAGAATTCGGACGTTTTGATCTTGCACGTTATACAAAACAGACCTTTGGAATGTTTGGAGGAGACGAGCAGACTGTCAGGATGCGTTTTCATAATAAATATGTAGGGGTGGTTATCGACCGGTTTGGGAGAAACGTGTCTCTGAGACCGGATGGCGAGGCTCACTTTATCGCCCGGGCCGAGGTGGCGGTGAGCGAACAGTTTTACGGATGGATAACCGGACTGGGACGGGACGCGCAGCTGCTGTCCCCGGAATCTGTGGTGGAAGAATACAGGGAACTGCTGAAAGATCTGGGGAAAATGTACGGGGAATAACATAGAGAATAAGGGTGAGTATGGATATGAATGAGATTTATCAAACAATACAGAATATGGACCTTTTCAATATTGGCAATGCCTTTTCCGAGCTGGATAAGAGCGGACATGTGCTGACAGAGACGGAGATCATTATACTGGCGGTGACAGCGGCAGCAGGACTTTTGCTCTGTCTGCTCGGTCTTAAAATAGTGCGGTTCTGGGGCGCGGTATTAGGATTGGCCTTCGGATTTATTATCGGAACCCCGGCGGCCCTGGCAGCCGGGGTGGATGTGGGAATCATCGCCGGAGCAGTGGTGGGCATCATCCTGGCTTTGCTGAGTTCCATCTTATACAAGATGGCCATTTTTGTGACAGTATTTATTACAGCCAGCCTGTTCAGTGCTCATCTGATCAATCCTCAGAATGGGATATTATTGGGAATATGTCTGGCAATCGGACTGGTGGCAGCAGTCTTGTCCGTGAAGTTTGCGGCCGTTCTTACGATACTTGCAACAGCATGCTGCGGCGCTGTCATAGCAGGACCGGCGGTATATTATCTTCTTCCGGACACCGGGATGGACGTGCTCGTCCGCATTCTGCTGTGTACTCTGTTTGGCGCAGGGGGCGTGCTGGTTCAGCTTCTTTTGGAATCAAAGAAGCGAAAGAAGCAAAGCCTGAAAAAGGCGGAGGAGATCAGAAATGAGATATCCACAGAAAACGAAGTTGAACGGGCAAGGGCAGCCATGAACGATCTTGAAAGTACAACTGAAGCAGAGAGTGAAATTGACGGAGAATCTTCTGAAAAAAATTAAATAGGATGAGAGTAAAGTCCGTTTTATGACACACCTTGACTGATAGAATATTTTTAGAACAAAAAATTCTATGAGAGAAAGGTGTGTTTGATCATGTATATAAAAAAATCTTTACTTGCAGGACTTGTGGCAGCAGCGGGGATGGCAGTCCTTTCCTTATTGATGGTGCTGTTCTGTTTTACAGAGATACAGATTCCATCTGCTGTTTATGCTGCAGCGTGGGTAGGATGTCTTCTGGCAATGCTGCGCAGTGCCTCCAGGATATATCGCTGAGGGAATATACCCTCTTGCTGAAAAGTCCGTGCCCCAGGTTGCCATCAGGAACCCGGATGATGTATAATAAAGTCAGGAACAGCCGGAAATACTATTGGTGAATCGCCGGAAAAGAGGACATGTGTATGAAGATTGATATGCATTGCCATGTCAAAGAAGGTTCCATTGACAGCAAAGTGGGACTTGAAGAGTATATCACGATATTGAAAAATCGTGGATTCCAGGGCATGGTTATTACGGATCATGATACTTATAACGGTTATCGTTACTGGAAAGAGCATATAAAGGGGAAGAAGCACACGGATTTTGTTGTGCTCAAGGGTATTGAATATGATACAAGGGATGCCGGGCATATTCTTGTGATCATGCCAGAGGGAGTCAAGATGCGCCTTCTGGAGATGCGGGGGATGCCGCTGGCGGTTTTGATCGACCTGGTTCACCGAAACGGTGGTGTGTTAGGTCCGGCCCACCCCTGCGGGGAAAAATACATGAGCTTTACAAATGCCAGACGATTCTACCAGTCGCCTGAGATCGTGAAGCGTTTTGATTTTGTGGAGACATTTAACAGCTGTGAGTCTGCTCAGTCCAATATGGGCGCTGAAAAACTGGCGAAAAAATACGGGAAAGTGATGACCGGGGGAAGTGATTCCCACAAGCCTGACTGTGTGGGACGTGGATATACTATACTTCCGGAGCCGGTTACATGTGAGACAGAACTGATATCCCTGATCCATAAAAAGACTGTATTTAAAGCAGGCGGGACTCTTTATGAGAAGACGACAAAAGAACGGATCGGGAAAATCAATAAACTGCTGGTGTATTCTTTTTGGGTATATAATAAGAGCGGAGAGCTTATGAAGCGGCGCGGGAGAAATAAGAAAATGGTGGAAGAACATCCTTTTGATCCCATAGATCCTATCGAATGGTACTATCATTCCTAATGAAAGAAAAGCTGTCTTTCAGTTATTTGTTTAACTGATAGACAGCTTTATTTTCTTGAGTCTCTTCCCGTATCATTTTCTGCCGTACCATGTAGGGCAGGATGGAGTCAAGAAACTTTTCGGGTTCGGTTACGCCGATCTGTTCCCTGGAAAAAGGCTGGCGGGCTGTGAGTCCCTTCACGAAAGGTTCCAGCTCTTTTTTCGTTAGCGGGCCGTTTTTCTTCAGCGCTTTCTTTATTTTTGAAATCCCTTTTGCGCTGAGCATGTTGGCAAGGTCCTGTTTCTGACGTACACTGCGCCAAAGCCCCCATGTATAGAGGACTGCGGTGACAAGGGCAAACAGGAGTACGTAAGGAATATACTGTATCATTATCGTTGTTTCTCCCCTTTCCAGTAGATCAGGTGATTATCACGCAGAATTTCCAGGAATTTAATCAGCCTTGCCAGCGATTTTTCCATTTTGGGGAACTTTTCATCAAGTTCTTTGGAGAGCTGATGCACATCCTTCTGGTCATCAATGGCGAGCCAGACAAAACTGCCGAGTTCATCCATCTTAATGTCGCTGACTCTCGGACGGTGGAAAAACTTCTGGGCGATCCTGTTATGAAATCCCTTCCATTCGATAAACACAGTAACTCTTCCGTTTTCTGCGGTCTCATATTCAATTTTCGGATTTTTCACCGGGACATAGTCCATATAGTTTTTACTGATTTTTTTACTCATGATCTTTCAGAGGTGTCCTCTCATTTTTTATCACAGTGTGCAGGCGGTGTTATGCCGCCTGCCTGTTATAAAGCATCATATCACAGAGAGAAACAGCCCGCAAGATGCAGACTGTTTCTCTGCCGGTTATCCGGCTTTTATATTCCGCATATTTTGCGGAAGTTTTATTTTTATTTTGATTTCTTCATGCACCGTGTATACAGATAGAACAGCAGGAGAATGAAGATAATCAGGCTTACCCACTGCGGAGCTGTCACGCCGATCACGATAGCGGAATCCACTTTTGCAACAGCAAGGACAGCAAGGACAATACCCATGATACCCTCTCCGGCGATCATACCGGAAGTAAAGAGAACACCTTTGTCTGCGCGCTCTTTTTTCTCTTCGTCTGTACCTTTGATCTTCTCAACGATGTAGCGGACAATACCACCTGCCATGATACCTGCGCTCAGGCTGAACGGCAGATACATACCAACTGCAAACGGCATTACCGGCACTTTAAGAATCTCAACAACGATTGCCACAAATACTCCGATAAAGATCAGCGCCCATGGAAGGTCAGCGTTCATGATACCTTCAACGAGCATCTTCATCATTGTAGCCTGTGCTGCCGGAATCTGCTCGCTTCCGTATCCCCATGCTTCATTCAGAAGATAGAGAACGCCACCGATTGCTGCAGCAGATACAACAACACCGATCATCTCAGCAAGCTGCTGTTTCTTCGGTGTAGCACCTACGATGAAACCAGTCTTAAGGTCCTGAGATGTATCTCCGGCAATTGCTGCGATGATACAGATAACACCGCCGATTGCGATAGCGCCAACCATACCTGTTGTACCGTCTGTTCCCGTAGCTTTAAGAACCAGTGTAGCAATGATCAGTGTAGCGATTGCCATACCGGATACCGGGTTGTTGGAAGAACCGATTAGACCTACCATACGTGAAGATACGGATGCAAAGAAGAATCCGAAGATCACGACGATAAGGGAGCCGAGCGGGCTTACCGGGAATGTCGGGATGATCCAGATCAAAATAACGATAGCTGCAAGAATGACAAGCAGTGCCGGCATTGGAAGATCCTGCTGTGTACGCAGTGTGTTCTTCTGAGCGTGTTTTTTGCTCATGCTTGACATTGCCTGCTTGAATGTGCGGACGATCAGCGGGAAAGTCTTGATCAGACTGATGATACCGCCGGTTGCCACAGCACCTGCACCAATGTATTTGATGTAATTGCCCCAAAGGTCGCCAGGAGCAAGCTCGGAGATCGGAACCGTACCCGGGAAGATTGTAGCATCTCCGCCGAACAGGGCGATCGCCGGCATAAGTACAAACCAGCTTAATGTGCCGCCGGCAAGCATGTAGCTTGCGATCTTAGGTCCGCAGATAAATCCGACACCTGCGAGTGAAGGAAGTACCTGGATACCGATCTGAGATCCTGCATAACCTTTAAATGCGTATCCGATTTCACTCGGGAAAAGTTTTAATCCGTCAGCGATAAATTTGTATACTGCTGCAATTCCAAGTCCTGTAAAGACTGTACCGGCTTTAGCGCCGCCTTCTTCACCTGCGAGAAGTACTTCTGCACAGGCAGTTCCCTCCGGGAACGGAAGCGTTCCGTGCTCTTCAACGATCAGAGCCTGACGAAGCGGAACCATAAAACATACGCCGAGGAGACCGCCGAACAGAGCGATAAAGAAAATTGTTATCATGCTCGGGAATTCAATCTTGCCTTCCTCTGCCCATAAGAATAAAGCGGGGAGTGTAAAGATCGCTCCGGCTGCCAGAGACTCACCGGCAGAACCAATGGTCTGTACGATGTTGTTCTCGAGAATGGAATCTCTGCGGAGAATTACACGGATAATACCCATTGAGATAACTGCCGCCGGAATAGAAGCGGAGATTGTCATACCAACGAGAAGTCCGAGATATGCATTCGCTGCGCCGAATACAACCGCAAGGATGATACCAATCACGATGGATGTGACCGTAAACTCCGGAACGACTTTGTCCGCCGGAATATACGGCTTGAACTCATTCTTGTTGTCCATGATGTTCATTCCTTTCTAGATGTTTTTTATGACTTAATACGCAGTCTATGCTATTATAGCACGTTGGCGTGATAAAGGGAAGAAGAAAATAAAGGGAAGAAGAAAATGCACAAGTTAATCCTCGTGCATTTTTATTCCCATCCAGTGTTTCATGAGTTCTGTCATTTTATTGTCAGGTTCGATGTAGATGCAGGTGATATTCTGTCCTGCCGGGATCATCATGGCATATACTTTGGCAGCCGGATCACCGGAAGAAAAATCAGAAACTTTGTCAGGCTTGTAAAAGTCCAGACGATGTGATCCTTTGGGAGCAATGATTTCTGCAGTCTGGATATCCACGCTGAATTTCGGCTTCCTTTTGGCTTTATTGTAGATGATATCAATCTGCATATCGTGGTTTAACAGAGTGTATTCGTACTCCACGTTCAGTCTGGGAAAGATAAGAAAATATGCCAGCAGGGCAATGATCAGTCCTGCCATAACTGCCAGAAAACCAAGAAAAGGAAAACCGAAAATTATTACGGCTACCATTACCAGAATTACAAGAATACGGATAAGAAAGTCGGAAGTTTTCTGCCTGCGGGCTACAAGCTGTTCATATAATGCGTCGTTCATAGTTTACAGATTCCTTTCTGAGTGTAGATAATTTATAATCATTAAAGCAATTTTAAAAGTCATGGCATCTTCAAAAAGGCGAAGATCAAGACCGGTGCGCTTCTGAATCTGATCCAGGCGGTAGATCAGAGTGTTTCTGTGCATATGAAGCTGGCGGGAAGTTTCTGCAATGTTCAGGTTATTCTGGAAAAATCGGTTTATGGCAACCGAAGTCTCTGTGTCAAATGAATCGGGAATCTTTGAACCAAATATTTCTTTTAAAAAACTTTGACACAAAGATACGGGGAGTTGATAGATCAGCCGTCCGATTCCGAGCTCATTGTACGGGAATACGGTTTGTTCTGAATAAAAAATTTTTCCGATTTTTAATGCCAGGCTTGTCTCCTGAAATACATTTGGAAGTTCCGAAAGAGAGTCCATGATTCCGCTGTAGGACAGATGGACTAAAGCGAGAGCTTCTGTGGTCAGAGTATCTGCTACAGCATATGCAGTATTCCTGATTGTTTCTTCGGATTCATCCGGGGCTATCGGGTGCAGAATCCCGACAACATTAACAGACACAGGTATGAGATAGGTTTTTGTCTGTGAAGGAAACAGATTTTTCAGAATTTCCATCACAGTGTCGTTCACTGATTTTATCTCCAGAAGGAACAGCACTCTCCTGTCACTGGTACTTATATGGAGACGGGAAGCACGGCTGTCTATGTCATAGGCCGGAAGAACTCCGGTCATAAGGTTCTGCAGAAAATCTGTGCTGTTATATTTTTCCCGGTAGGCTGTGCACAGACATTTGATCTGGATGAGCGCCTGTTCTGCCTCTTCCGGAGTGTCCGCTTTTATATCAAGTGTGATACCGGTGATATGGTTTAATTCCTGAAGGGCTTTCTGCAGTTTCTGCATATACTCCATTTTTTACCTCGCCTGAAATAAAGAGGGCCGCACCAATAAAGTGCAGCTCCTCATATAAAATAATATCCGATAAGCAGTTGCCACCTTAATTTTAAAGGATTAGTTTGTAATCGTCAACTCTGTCTCCTTATCGAAAATGTGAATTTTTTCCATGTCAAGTGCGAACACGGCCCGGTCGCCTGTTCTCAGTGTTGTGCGGGGATTTACGCGCGCTGTCATCTGCGTTCCTTCCACATCAAAGTACAGGAATACCTCGGCGCCGAGCAGCTCATAAACTTTGATCGTGGATTCGATGATACTGTTTGGTGAGTTGCTGATAAATGCTTCGGAATCGTGCACGTCTTCAGGGCGGATTCCGAGAACAACGGTTTTTCCGTCATATCCGCCGTCAATGAGTGCTTTTTTCTTAGAAACCGGTACGGTTAATACATGTTTGCCGATCGTAAGAGTCACATCATCTCCCTTTACAGAGCACACTGCATCAAGAAAGTTCATCTGGGGAGAACCGATGAATCCGGCAACAAACAGGTTGCACGGAGTATTGTAAAGGTTCTGAGGAGTATCAACCTGCTGAACAACACCGTCTTTCATAACGACGATTCTTGTACCAAGTGTCATGGCCTCTGTCTGGTCATGTGTTACATAGATGATCGTAGCACCCAGGTTCTCATGAAGCTTGGAAATCTCGATACGCATCTGAACTCTCAGTTTTGCATCCAGGTTGGAGAGCGGCTCATCCATAAGGAATACTTTCGGGTTACGAACGATAGCACGTCCCATGGCAACACGCTGTCTCTGTCCACCGGAAAGAGCTTTCGGTTTACGGTCAAGAAGTTTTTCAAGGTCAAGGATTCTTGCAGCTTCCCTTACTTTTTTGTCAATCTCAGCTTTCGGAACTTTACGGAGTTTCAGACCGAATGCCATGTTGTCATATACTGTCATATGAGGATACAAAGCATAGTTCTGGAATACCATTGCGATATCACGGTCTTTTGGCTCAACATCGTTCATTACTTTTTCGTCGATTTTCAGTGTACCGCCGGAGATGTCTTCCAGACCTGCGATCATACGCAGTGTCGTTGATTTTCCACATCCTGACGGACCTACGAAGATGATAAATTCTTTGTCTTCAATTTCAAGATTGAAATCTTTTACAGCGTGAAATCCGTTTGGATAAATTTTCTGAATGCCTTCGAGTGATAAACTTGCCATTGTATTAGCCTCCTTGATATTGTTATGTTGTTTTTATGTATGTCTTAACTATGAATTCAGTATAATCCGCTGCCTGCAAATGGACAATGTCACGAGTGACTAAAAAAGGCAGGAAATTCTATGCATGTTGACCAGACAGAACATACATCTCTGTGAACGGCGTTTGTGAAAAGCGGGAGGGATGATTGACGCATACCGACAAATCCGATACAATAACACATGTATCCACTGCGGCGGATACCGATAGAAAACAGATTAAGAACGAAAAAAGAAAAGGAGACATATCATGGCAAATCCAGTTGTTACTTTTGAAATGGAAAACGGCGATATTATGAAAGCGGAGCTTTATCCTGACATCGCGCCGAATACAGTGAAGAATTTTATTTCTCTGGTGAATAAAGGATTTTATGATGGGCTGATTTTTCATCGTGTGATCCGCGGATTTATGATTCAGGGCGGCTGTCCGGACGGAACAGGCATGGGCGGTCCGGGATATACAATCAGGGGAGAGTTTGCACAGAACGGTTTTGCAAACGATCTTGCACATGATCCGGGCGTGCTTTCCATGGCGCGTGCAATGCACCCGGATTCAGCAGGAAGCCAGTTCTTCATCATGCACGAGAAGTCACCGCATCTTGACGGGGTATACGCTGCATTTGGAAAGATTACAGAGGGAATGGACGTGGTGAATAAAATCGCGGAGACTGCGACAGATTACAGCGACCGTCCTCTTGAACCGCAGGTAATGAAGAAAGTTACGGTGGAGCTGTTCGGGGAAGAATACGGTGAGCCGGAGCAGGCGTAAAATGGGAGACAAAAGAAAAATAGAGGGTTCGGAAATGCTCCGAAAACCAGCTGTTATATGCGCGCTCGCCCTGTTGTGCTGTGCACTGTGGGGGAGCGCGTTTCCCTGTATTAAACTGGGGTATGAGTGGCTGAATATCCGGGGAACCGGAAGTCAGATTTTATTTGCGGGATACCGCTTTTTCCTGTCGGGTATTTTCACATTTGTGATCGGGTGTGGAGCCGAGAGACGGTTTCTCATGATGAAGCGTTCATCCGCATGGCATGTTTTCCGCCAGGGATTTTTGCAGACAGCCCTGCAGTATGTATTCTTCTATATTGGTCTTGCGCACGCAACAGGCGCAAAGAGTTCTATTATTAATGCGTCTCAGGGGTTTGTGGCCGTCATCGCTTCACATTTCATGTTGAAATCTGAGAAAATGACGTGGAGAAAAGCGGCAGGGTGTATCCTGGGACTGGCGGGCGTGATCTCCGTCAATCTTTCGCCGGGTGCTTGGGACGGCGGGTTTTCCCTCATGGGGGAGGGGATGATCCTTTTATGCACGGTGGTGTACGGAATCAGCATGGTACTTCTCAAGATGATTTCAGATGAGGAAAGCCCCATGACGATCACCGCATATCAGACATTGATCGGAGGAGCGATACTGATCGTGACAGGCGCTGTCCTGGGAGGACAGGTGAGCGGGTTTGATGCTAAAAGCACTGCCCTTCTGATCTATCTGGCTCTTTTGTCCACAGCAGCATTCAGTATCTGGACACTTTTGATGAAGTATAATCCTGTCGGCAGGGTGGCTGTGTATACGTTCACGATCCCGATATTTGGAGTGGTTTTGTCCGGGATAATCCTTGGAGAGCCTGTATTTGAAGTGAAAAATCTGATCGCCCTGGCACTTGTAAGCGCAGGGATTGTGATCATGAACCGGACATGATTTTTTTCATACAATGGTGTATTCCATAATATAATCATCCATGATGAATCCGTCGCCGATATCTGCTTCCTGTGTGTCAATCGTCTCAAATCCGAGATGCCGGTACACATTGAGCGTGCTTTTGTTCTGTTTGTTGCATGTAAGCCAGATGGCGGAATAGCCGCGCTTTTGGCAGATATCTTTTAAGAAACTGAATGCCAGGGATGCCAGGTGACGTCCACGGCATTCTTTTTTTATGTACAGCTTGCTTAAAAAGAGCCGGTTGTCCTCCCCGGGATGGATTCCGGTGTACCCGCAGAATTCATCTTTGTCAAAAATCTGGTAGTACTCGTACCCGTCCGCGATCTGTTCTTTGAGAGCAGGATAAGACTGGAATTTTTCTATCATATAGTCTACCTGTTTTTTTCCAATGATGGGGGTGAAATGTTCATTCCAGATAATCTCGGCCAGGTCAGCGATCTGCCTGAGATGGTCATCAGTTTCTGCTTTTTTTAAATAAAAATCAGTGTTCATTTATACAGCCCTCCAGTCAGCTTGTATTTATTTTTAAAATAAGTACAGAGATATATAAAACAATGTATTAAGTATAACACATTTTTTGAAGAAGAAAAGCACGGATTATTAGCACTCGCATTCAAAGAGTGCTAATTTTCTGTTGACTTTTCATATTTGCTGTACTAGAATGTCTTTTAGACAGAAGCTGTCCGGAAAATCAGGAAAAGGAGTGTTCAATATGGCAGTGAAAAAAGGTAATTTATCAATTGACAGTGAGAATATATTTCCGATTATAAAGAAATGGGTATATTCGGATCATGATATTTTTGTCCGCGAGCTTGTATCTAATGGATGCGATGCTATTACAAAGCTGAAAAAGCTGGATATGATGGGAGAGTATGAGCTTCCGGAAGGATATAAACCGAAGATCGAAGTGATCGTTAACCCGGAGGAAAAGACCATGAAATTTATCGACAATGGTCTTGGAATGACAGCAGATGAAGTGGAGGAGTACATCACACAGATTGCATTTTCGGGGGCAACGCAGTTCCTTGAAAAATACAAAGATAAGACCACAGAGGACGATATGATCGGACACTTCGGACTCGGTTTCTATTCTGCGTTTATGGTTGCTGACGAGGTGCAGATTGATACACTCTCCTACAGAGAAGGTGCGTCTGCCGTACACTGGGCAAGCCAGGGCGGCACAGAGTACGAGATGCAGGACGGGAATAAAACGAGTGTGGGAACAGAGATCACCTTGTTCTTAAATGAGGACAGTCTTGCTTTTGCAAATGAATACAGAGCAAGAGAGGTGCTGGAGAAATACTGCTCTTTCATGCCGGTAGAGATATTCCTCTCGAAAGTAAATACAGAGCCTGAATATGAGACCATCAATGAAGATGAACTTCTGGACACAGATGAAGTGGTGGAACATATCGAAGAAGAGCCGGAGAAGGACGGAGAAAAAGCTGAACCAGAGAAGAAAGTTAAGATTGTGAAACGCCCGGTTTCCCTGAGTGATACTCATCCGCTGTGGGGCAAAAATCCCAGTGAATGTACAAAGGAAGAGTATATTGATTTTTACCGCAAGGTGTTCATGGACTACAAGGAGCCGCTGTTCTGGATTCATCTGAACATGGACTACCCGTTTAATTTAAAGGGAATCCTTTATTTCCCGAAGATCAACACGGAGTACGAGTCCATTGAAGGCACCATCAAGCTGTACAACAATCAGGTATTTATTGCTGATAATATTAAGGAAGTGATTCCAGAGTTTTTGATGGTATTAAAGGGTGTGATTGACTGTCCGGACCTGCCGCTTAATGTCTCAAGAAGTGCGCTGCAGAATGATGGTTTTGTCAATAAAGTTGCGGATTATATTTCCAAGAAAGTGGCTGATAAGCTGACCGGCATGTTCAAGACAGACCGGGAAAATTACGAGAAATACTGGGACGACATCAGTCCGTTTATCAAGTTCGGCTGCTTAAAAGATGAGAAATTCGGTGAGAAGATGAAAGATTCCATGATCTATAAGAATCTGGAACACAAGTATCTGACGCTGGAAGACATCATAAATGAGAATAAGAAAGCAGAGGAAATACCCGGTGATACAGAAAAGAGCACAGACAGTGCTTCTGAATCAGAGGAGACAAAGACTGCTGACGAGGGAAAAGAAGAAAAGACCAGTGTGTATTATGTGACAGACGAGGTGCAGCAGAGCCAGTACATCAATATGTTTAAGGCGCAGGGACAGGACGCGATCATTCTGTCGCACAATATTGATTCCGCGTTTGTGACCTATCTGGAGCAGAAACACCAGGATGTACAGTTCCTGCGGATTGATGCGGATGTACATGAGTCTCTGAAAGACGAAGTGGCGGAGGATGAGAAGGAATCCTTCCAGAAGACCGCAGACACTTTAGTTGAGATTTTCCGCAAAGAGCTGGGCAATGACAAGCTGGATGTAAAAGTGGAGAAGTTAAAAGACGATAAAGTGGCTTCCATGGCAGTTCTGTCCGAACAGGAGAGACGTATGGCAGAGATGATGAAGATGTACGGCATGGGAGGCATGGATCCGTCTATGTTCGGAAGTCAGGCTACGCTGGTGCTCAATGCAAATCATCCGCTCGTGAGATTCCTTGTGGAGCATAAGCGCAGCAAGAGCGTGCCGGTGATCTGTAAACAGCTCTATGATCTGGCAATGCTGGCGCACAAGCCGTTAAGTCCGGAGGAGATGACGGCGTTTGTGCAGAGGAGCAATGAGATCATGCTGCTGCTGACAAAATAGAAGGGATGAAAATACATTTTTCTGGTATAGATTAAGATACGTTCACGGAAGCTGTATCATAACGCAAAACCGTTCTGCTTTACTTCAAAGATTTGGGAATATGTAACGCCAGAGGCAGATGTTCGTCCAAAGGGACTTCATCTGCCTCTGTCTAACATCTTCCACAAATGCTTTTCAGAACGCGCCACTTAAAGTTTTGCTTATATGATACAGCTTCTGTGAACTTATTTATTCAAATCAGAAAAACTGCATTTCGCAGCCCGTGGGAGAAGTTCCCTGTCGGAAGTGTCTGCCGGCCTGAAAGC
>CALWFY010000081.1 GCA_944377775.1 uncultured Mediterraneibacter sp. | reverse complement strand
CCTGTTGTTTCATGGCATGCCAGACTTTCTCCATATCCTGGACGTCATGGATTCCATGTGGGAGCGCCTCTTTTTCAAATCCGTCAAAATCCGACCCCAGAGACACTGCCTCTTCTCCCGCAACACTGACCATGTGAACCGCATGGCGGGCAATGTCCTCTGCACCTGCTCTTCCGCTGTTTTTTAAAAATGGACTGTAAAAATTCAGGCCTGCCACACCGCCTTTTTCTCCGAGAGCTCTTAGCATCTCATCACCTAAGTTTCTCGGATGTGAACACAAAGCTCTCGCATTAGAGTGGGAAGCTATGACCGGATACCTGCTCAGCCTGATGCAGTCCCAAAAACCTCCGTCCGATAAGTGCGAGACGTCCACGATAATTCCCAGTTCATTGAGCCGCTCCAGAGTTTCTTTACCAAACGGCGTGAGTCCTTTTTCCATTACCGCCGGATTTCTGCTGTTTGGGAATCCGATACAGTTCTCATGATTCCATGTCAGCGTCATAAGCCGGACTCCTCTGTCATACAGACTGTCCAGACGGGTAATATCTCCGTTTAACACGCCGCCCTCCTCCACGGTCAGGACTCCTGCAACACGCCCTCTTTTCTCCATGTGTTCAATATCTTCAGCCGAAAACGCCAGGCCGAACGCATCATGATCAATATTCTGTGCATATGCAGTCATAGAGAGGATTTTCTCATAAGCCTTATCCCATATTGCCGACATATCTTCCCCAGTATCCCCTTTAAATTCTGCTATATTTACATAGCATGCAAAAAATTGAGCTGATGCATCTGACTTACGCAGCCTTTGAATATCCACACACAGACTGTTTTCGGCAAGAGTGTCTTTCTTTTCTTTTATCAGAGCACTGATTGTATCACAGTGCAGATCAATCCATTTCATATTTTCCTCTCTCCGGATAAAATTTTTCAATATCATCTTATGTATAATTTTCAGCTTTTTTACATAGTCTATCATATCATCAGTCCCCTGCAAGGAGTGCATATGGAACCCAAAATCGGCATTGTTGTCTGCGGTTTTACACAAGACCGCCAGTTTGTGACCAATTCTTATATCCAGTCTGTCCGCTATTCCAAAGGACTGCCTGTTATCCTCCCGCTTGTTCGCAGCGATCATGTGATCGACGAATATATGAATCTCTGCGATGGTTTTCTTTTCTGCGGGGGTGAAGATATCACCCCGCTGCTTTTCGGCGAGGAGCCACAAAACGGAAACGGAAAGACCGACATTACGGTAGACCTGTTCCAGATACGTCTTATGAAACGCATCCTCACTTCTGGAAAATCTGTTCTGGCCATCTGCCGGGGCATGCAGATATTAAGCGTAGCATGCGGGGGGACGATCTGGCAGGACATGTCTCTGATCCCGGGAAAAACACTCAATCACATGCAGCAGTCCGCCTGCAGAAGCGAAGTCAGCCACCGAATCCGCATGGAGCGCGGAAGCCGGCTCAGACAGTATGTCGGTTCCTGCCTGTATGTGAACAGTTTCCATCACCAGGCAGTCAATCATCCCGGCAAAGGTGTTACAGTGAGCGCCCGCGCACAGGATCACACGATCGAAGCCATCGAACTGGGCGGTCATCCTTTTGCGGTAGGTGTACAATGGCATCCGGAATGTATGTACCGCACTTCACCGGAAATGAGAAACCTCTTTCATGAATTTGTCGCACATTCACTCATAAACAGCGAACATGCAGGGCATACTAGCCTCTGAAACATTATTATATCTTAAGGAGGTTACACCATGTCAGAAATATCAATTCTCGATCTGCAGAACCTGCGTCATCTCATCGGAGGATATTCTACCACACATTGTAAGATGACGGACTATGCTTCAAAAACACAGGATCCTGAAATCAAAAAACTGTTTCAGGATGCAGCAGATTCTGCTATGAAAAACAAACAGGAACTTATGAAATTCCTGTAAAAAATTCCAAAGTATGAGGTGAAGAAAATGGATGAAAAAACAATGGTTGCCGATGCTCTTGTCGGCATAAACGGTGAATTGAAAATGTTTGGCGACATGATCGCCCAGACAGAGAACAAGGAACTGAAACAGTGCTTAAAACAGATGCGTAATCAATGCGAAATGTCACAGGAGAAAATGTATGACGCCGCAAGAGAAAGAAGTTACTATGTGCCTGCAGCAAAGGCGACTCAGGAAGAGATCAGCCATGTAAAATCCATCGTACAGGCAAACTAAACAAAAATCGGAGCTGCCGCAGAACTTTTCTGCAGCAGCTCCATTATTATTCAGAATCTTTACTTTCTCCTGCACATCAGGGGCAATGAATATCAAGCGCCTCAAGCATCCGGCGGTCCATCCGCGAAAAAGGGATAATTGGTTCCGGACTCTTAGCATGCTTTCCGATCAGCTTTTCCATCCAGACCATGTGATACCATCTTCCGAACTTGTATCCACTGTTGTGAAACAATCCCACCCTCCTGTACCCCATGTGCCGGTGAAATTTCACACTGTTCTCTGTCAGATACTCATCTTCTGTTTCAGGATAACCAATACATGCATTCAGATTCAGGATATTCTGTGCCCCTGACACTCTCTCAAGCGCTTCATACAGCGCTCTTCCTGTCCCCTGCCTGGTGCAGCCTTTTTTTACATAAATCGTTGTCTCAGCAGACCATCCGTATGCCGCCCGCCCGACAAAAGGTCCTGTGCACGCGTATCCGAGCAGTTCATTGTTGTGCTCTGCCACAAGATACGGATATTTTTCCAGTGTAGTCTGTATTCTTCTCTCAAACTCTTTTTCTGTGGGCACATCATATTCAAACGAGATGGCCGTTTCTTCCACATAAGGAGCATAAATTGCCAGCAGCTCCTGCGCGTCCGCCGTGTCTGCGCCCCTTATCCTCATCCCGTGATCTCCCTTGCCACATACACACCGCTTGCTGATGCGTGTGACAGAGAATGAGTAACACCGCTTCCGTCTCCGATCACATAGAGTCCTTTATGTCTTGTCTCCAGATGCTCATCCAGCTTCACTTCCATGTTATAGAACTTCACTTCTACGCCGTAGAGCAGAGTGTCATCATTAGCTGTTCCGGGAGCAATTTTATCCAGCGCATATACCATCTCGATAATTCCGTCCAAAATCCTCTTGGGCAGTACAAGACTTAAATCTCCGGGCGCTGCCGCCAGTGTGGGGCGCACGAACCCTTCCTCGATTCGCTCCTGTGTACTTCTGCGTCCGCGGATCAGGTCTCCAAACCGCTGTACAAGGACTCCTCCTCCCAGCATGTTGGACAGTCTGGCAATGCTTTCACCGTATCCGTTGCTGTCTTTGAAAGGTTCTGAAAAATGCTTCTCCACAAGCAGCGCAAAGTTTGTATTTTCCGTCTGCTTCTCCGGGTCCTCATAGCTGTGTCCGTTTACTGTCACGATCCCGTTGGTATTCTCATTTACGACAATTCCCCGGGGGTTCATACAGAATGTACGGACTTTATCCTCGAATTTCTCCGTGCGGTACACGATCTTACTCTCATAGAGTTCATCTGTCAAATGGGAGAAAATAACCGCCGGAAGTTCCACCCGCACACCAATGTCCACCCGGTTAGAACGCGTCGGAATATCCAGGCCCTCACAGATTTTCTCCATCCATTTACTTCCGCTGCGCCCTACGGAAACAATACACTGATCGCACTTGGACACACCCTCTTTTGTGCTGATCCGGTAGCCTCCGTCCATAAGTTCCACATTGTCTACATGACAGTTAAAATGAAACTCTACCTTTTCTTTAAGCTCTTCAAACATGTTTTCAAGCACTATATAATTAATGTCTGTACCAAGATGACGCACGGATGCATCCAGCAGTTTCAGTTTATTCTGCATGCACAGTTTTTTAAACTTCGTCCCTGCCGTGGAATACATCTTCGTTCCCTCTCCGCCATAACGGACATTGATCTGATCTACATACCGCATCAGTTCAATGGCTGTATCTTTACCGATGTATTCGTACAGAGTTCCCCCAAAATCATTGGTGATATTATATTTCCCGTCAGAAAAAGCGCCGGCTCCGCCAAATCCGCTCATAATCGCACATGTCTTACAGCTGATACAGCTCTTTACCTTTTTCCCGTCAATCGGGCATTTTCTTTTCTCCAGAGGATTTCCGGATTCAAATACCGCTACCTTCAGTTCCGGCGCTATCTTTACAAGCTCGTATGCTGCAAAAATACCTCCCGGTCCTGCCCCAATGATAATCACATCATACTTCCCCATGTTTTCCATCCTTTCTGACATTTTCTGTACTCTTTTATCCATTCTTACTCAAAACGCCCTTTATATCAGTTCCTCATGAAGCACAGCCTGCACTGCCCGTTTTGTCTTCGGAAGCCAGAACTGTACCAGCGGCCCGGTGAGAAACACTGCCACAACCGTTCCCGCTCCCACTGTGCCTCCCAGGATATATCCCAGCACTACGAAAAACAAATCGCATCCCATCCTCACCCAGCGGAACTCTACCCGCTCGATCTTGTCTGACAAGATGACAGCCACCAGGTCATTAGGTCCGGTCCCCGCGTTGCTGTTGATCACAATGGACATGCCTGCCGCCAGTATCACGCAGCCCGCTGTCATACTCAAAATCCGTACAGGCATTCCTGCCTGCGCATTGATCCAGTCTCCCAGCATCCAGCTGAAAAGATCAATGATTGGTCCCCCGCAGAACGCACACACCACGGTCCCCGGTTTGACATAGCCTTTTGTTGTAAGAAGCATGATAACCATAAGAATGCACAGCACAATCACATGCACCGTGCCCACGGTCAACCCGAATATGCGGGAAAGGCCCTGGATAAAGACTGTAAATGTGTCAGTCCCAAGTTCCGACAGGAGAAAGAGTGTCACGCCGAGGTGTGCAACCGTCAGACCGATCAGCAGAATAACCAGCGCTTTTGCCCAGTCTTTGACACTCCGCCCGGATGTGTCTGACGCAAATTTTTCTTTTTTCCTCTCCATCTTATCTTTTCTCCCATTCTCATTTTTTACAAAACACTGCCGCCCCATTTTGTATGGGACGGCGGATTGTTGCTTATCGTCTTAAATAATATCCGGTCTGACTATTCTGCCTCTGAAAACTGATCTTTTCCTACACCGCACAGAGGGCAGAGGAAATCTTCCGGCACGTCTTCCCACTTTGTTCCAGCCTCAATCCCGTTATCCGGATCACCTGTTACTTCATCATAAATGTATCCACATACATCACATACATATTTTTTCATCTAAATATCCCTCCTGATAAAACTTTAAAAATTATTAAATATTCTTCAATTTATTTGTGGAAAGTCCTCTTCCCTGCTAATCATAGCATACCCTAATATTTTTTTCAATCTATATTATAAATATACCGCTCTTTTTGCATCATCACAGATCATCCACAAGAGCTGTCGACTTGGCATAAGCTGTTGAGCGGGCCTCGAAGAAGTCTGTTTTAACCATATTTGCATTAGAGTACTGTGATACCCAACGCATAGATTCCGGTTCTCTTTCATAACCGGGATAGATCGTCTCATATCCCAGGCTTGTCCATCTAAGATTCCCGAGGTACTGAATATAATCCGTCACCATCTGACGGTTCAGTCCTGCCACATCTTCCCCAATTACATAATGACCCCAGGCAATCTCCTGACGCACACCTTCCATGAGCAGTTCTTTTAGATCGTTGATCATCTCGTCATCAAAAAGCTCGGGATGCTCTTTTCGCAGCTCGATAATAATATTTCTGAACAGCCACAGATGCGTATTTTCATCTCTGTTAATATAGCGAATCTCCTGGGCAGATCCCGGCATTTTCCCGTTTCTTGAAAGATTGTAGAAAAACATAAACCCGGAATAAAAATACACCCCTTCCAGAACATAGTTCGCCATCATCACTCTGAGCAGAGTCCGGGCGTCTTTGCTTTTCTGAAATTCATTGTAGCAGTCTCCGATAAATGTATTTCTCTTTAAAAGATGCTCGTCAGTTTTCCACTGATACAAAATATCCATTCTCTCATCGGGAGAGCATATCGTATCCAGCATATAAGAGTACGACTGGGAGTGGACACACTCCTGAAATGTCTGGATATTAAGGCAGAGATTCACTTCATTTGCAGTAATATACTCTCCTACGCACGGCAGATTTGCGGTCTGGATCGAATCGAGAAATACAAGGAAAGACAGTATTTTATCATACGCCTTACGCTCGGCCTTTTCCAGTTTTGGGTAGTCCTTGATATCCTGGGACAGATTAATCTCTTCCGGTATCCAGAAATTATTCATTGCCTGGCGGTACCATTCCGATGCCCATGGATATTTCAGGTTGTTATAATCATTCAGGTTTGTTGTATTTCCTCCGATTATACGTCTTTTCAGTACGTCCGTATCCCCGTTGGGATTGAACAGTGGCTTGTGCGGCAGAGGGCTGCACACATCAAATTCTTTCATCTTCTTATTCCTCGCTTTCGTTTTTCATCTGTTTCCGATCTTGGCGTCCGATAATCGATTCACTGATATTTTATGAAGAACAGGATTCACACTCCTCCACTTCGAGAGATTTTGAGCGCACATAGTAAACCGTCTTCACACCACACTCCCATGCCTTTATATACAGATCAAGAACCTGCCTCATCGTATAGTCATTCGTTATATAAAAATTCATTGACTGAGCCTGATCCACATGACGCTGGCGAATACCGCACGCACGCACCGACCAGCTCTGGTCGATATAATGGGCGTTTGTATAATACCAGTATGTATCCATACTGAGATCCGGGGCAACTCTAGGCAGCATAGCGCCCTTTTTCTCCTCGAGAAAATATTTATTCATGACCGGATCTATTCCTGCCGTTGTCCCTGCAATGATAGAAGTCGAACTTGTAGGAGCAATGGCCAGAAGGTACGCATTTCTCATTCCCTGAGCGCGAACTTTTTCTTTTAGTGTATTCCACCGTTCTGAATTATAGCCTCTCTTTTCAAAATATGCTCCCGTATCCCAGTCAGAGCCTTCAAAATAACTGTAGCTGCCTTTTTCAGCTGCATAATCACTGCTCGCTTCCACTGCCGCATAACTGATTTCCTCAAACAGACGGTCCACAAACTCCAGATGCTCCTCTGACTGCCATTTGACTTTATTTTTTGCCAGCATATGGTGATAACCGCTGACACCAAGCCCGATGGAACGGTATGTATGGTTCGTGATCTTTGCGTAGGGAATCGGATAGAAATTAAGGTCTATCACATTATCCAGCGCACGGACAACCGTCCTCACTACCTGTCTGATATACGCCGGGTCATCCGCCGGAAGGCGCCCAAGCGACAAAGAAGCAAGATTACATACGACAAACTCTCCCGCCTTTGTCGTATTGATCACAACCGTATCTCCGTCCTTTGTCTGTACTTTTGTATCGACTGTGGAGATAGGCGCCATATTCTGTGCGATCTCCGTACAGAGATTGGAGCAGTAAATGATCCCTCTGTGAGAATTTGGATTGGCGCGATTAACAATATCTCTGTTAAATGTAAACGGAGCGCCTGTCTCTACTACAGATTTGATTATAAGGCGTACAAGATCTTTAAGTCCAATCGTTCTCTTTGTAATACGCGAATCATGCACACAATCCCAATATCTTTTTTCCCATTCATCTCCGTAAAAATCTTCCAGGCTATACCCTTTTATCGTGAAGATATCATGAGGGCACATAAGATACCAGTCCTGATCAAGATCTTCCTTTACCATTTTCCAGAAAAGATCCGGATAGCAGACTGCAGGGAATACATCGTGAGCCTTCATTCTCTCATCACCATTGTTCGTCCGTATCTGCAGAAACTCCGGCAGATCTCTGTGCCATGCATCCAGGTATACTGCCACCGCACCTGCTCTCACCCCGAGCTGATCAACCGCAACGGCCGTATCATTTACAATACGCACCCAGCGGATCACCCCTCCCGCCGCTCCTTCAAAGCCGCGTATCGTACTTCCTGCCGCCCGTACCTTTCCGAAATACATCCCCATGCCTCCACCGTATTTGCTGACCTGGGCAAAATTGTCCACCGACCTGAAAATTCCTTTCAGACTGTCCGGAACAGTGTCAATAAAGCAGGAACTCAGCTGATGGAAAGGCTTCCTGGCATTTGCCAGTGTCGGAGTCGCCATTGTGACTTCCAACTTTGAGAGCATATCATAAAACGCTTTTACCCATTTCAGGCGCACTTCTCTTTTTTCATTCATCGCCAGATGCATGGCAATACCGAGGAACATTTCCTGAGGACTCTCAAGTGGCACATGCCGGTGAGTTGTAATCACATATCTTTTCAGCAGTAGGTCAAGGCCGGAATAATTAAAAAGCCTGTCCCTCTCTAGAACAATATATTGTTCCGCCTCATCAATCTCCTCTCGGGTGTATGCCTCCAGTATATAATGTCCATAGAGCCCCTGCTCAGACAGATAAGTGATCTTATCATAAAGACTTCCAAGCCCTCTTTTCTCTTCCTCTGCTGAAAGATTTCTTGCGAATTGGAATGCCAGCAGCCATCCCGCAATATTTTCCCACCTGGGAGCCTCCTGACTTGTAAGCTCCATTGCGGCTTTCACGAGAGCCCCGAGTCTCTCGTTCGAATCCATATCCGATTTCAGAAAGCCAATAAATTTTCCGCAGAGCACCGGAAAGGGATAGATTTCTGCCGGAAAGGTCTTCTGTATGTCTTTTAACAACTCAGAAATCCCGTCAACCTTTACCTTCTCCTCAATCTCCTGTCTTACTGTCCTCAACTCCGTTCTTTTCTGGCGGTACAGAATGTATGATTTCGCCTCTCTGAAATACCCTTTCTCCATCAGGGCCTCTTCAACCACATCCTGTATATGTTCCACTGAGTCGGCATGCTGCTGGGAAAGCTTTTCCTCTACCGCCAGCAGAAGCATCTGCAGATGCTCCTCATCCACCTTTGTCTTACAGGAATCAAAACTTTTCTTTATAGCCGCTTTTATTTTTTCCGGCTGATATTCCTCTTTGTTTCCTGACCGTTTGATAATGAATTTCCTTGACATCAGTATCCTCCTTTTAATTTATCCCATTCACTTTAGTAATCTATATGTCCCGGCCTGCGCTTTTGCTTTCGTTTTCCTGCAGCCCCAAAATTCCCTCAATCAATATCTTTACATCATCAAAAATATAGTCAAACGCCCCCGCCTGACACATGTTGATCAGCACCATGCCGATGGGCACTGCCAGGATCATCCAAAGTACACCGCCCATTCGGTATCCCACATACAGGAGCAGCAGCGTGACGAGAGGGTTGAGACCCACGCTGTCCCCCACCAGTTTCGGCTGAAGAAGCTGCCTGACTACCTGAGTCACCACATAGATCAACACAAGCGCCACTGTCATCTTATAATCTCCCATGAAAAACTTGTACACAGCCCATGGAATCATAGCCGTTCCTGTACCGAAAAACGGGAGGAAATCGAGGATCGCAATAAGCAGGGCCACGAGCACAAAATACCCTGTGCCCAGAAAACCAAGACCTGCCAGAAGAATCAGAAATACGATGCCCATGATCTTAAACTGAGCCTTAAAATATCCCCCCACTGCATACCGCAGATTATCCATCACCAGTGTCATCCGTTTCTGCACGGACTCGGGTGCAACCTTCTTCATCCAGCGCAGGACTTCTTCTCTCTGCACGATAAAAAAGTATGCAGACATCACTGCCACGATAAAAGATATCAGGTAGTAAGGCACTCTTTTTGCCAGATTCCCCGCTGCCGCCACCGTAGGCTCGCTTATGTTTGAAACAAGGTTGCCCATGTACTTGTCCAGGTTTTCCGCAACTGCATTCCAGCCGTTCTGAATTCCCTCCGGCAGACGTTCAAATATTCCTGACAGGGTATCTCCTATCTGTTTGAGTCCGACTTCCAACTGAGCGTACATCTCAGGGAAATTTTTGATCAGATCACCGACCTCTGCCGCAAGACGGCTGATGCCGAAATACAGCGCCAGCACGATCGCTGCCAGCACGACAATAACGATCAGCGCCGATCCCAGTTTCTTGATGATCCGAAGCCTTTTTTCCAGCCAGTTTACCAGCGGGGAGGCGATTGCCGCGATCACCCATCCTATGACAAACGGCATAAGAAAACCGATCAGTTTTATACCTGTAAACACAAATGCAGCAGTAGCAATAATGCTGAACAAAAGCCTCAGCCCGACCTGCCAGTAAGGACGTGTGTTTTCCATCCTGCTCCTCCTAATCTTATAAAGTAAGCTCCCAAACTCCTGTGCAAATGCATGAACGGCTCATTACATATACTCAGTCTCTATAAGTTCCCATATCTCGTCCCGGCCCTGTTTTGTCACAGAAGAAAACGGGATAATTTTAGTTCCCGGGACGAGTGCGAGCCCTTCTTTTAACATTTTCACATGTTTCTGCACTTGACTGCGTTTGATTTTATCGTGCTTTGTGGCAATTATGACAGGCTGATAACCCTGTTCCACGATCCACTGATACATCATTTTATCATTTGCAGACGGTTCGTGCCGGATATCAATGAGCAGGAACACTGCTTTGAGCTGTTTTGAATCGTGCAGATACCTCTCAATCATCCTTCCCCACTGAGCCTTCTCTTTTTCAGACACTCTCGCGTAACCATATCCCGGAAGATCGACAAGATACAATTCATCATTGATATTATAAAAATTGATTGTCTGGGTCTTTCCCGGAGTAGCTGATATACGGGCATAAGACTTCCGGTTCATAAGCGCGTTGATCAGTGACGATTTGCCCACATTAGACTTTCCTGCAAACGCTACCTCCGGTTTTTCATTTTCAGGCAGTGTGCTTGTAATGCCGCACACTGTCTCTAGATTTATACTTCTTATTACCATAGTTTCCTCCGGTTATTCTCTCTGCTCTATGAGCGCTTCTTTTAAAACCTCTTTCATGCTCTCCACCGGAATGATCTCAAGCCCTTTTGTGATCTCTAAAGAAAGCTCCTCCACATCCGCTTTGTTTTCCTTTGGGATAAGAACTGTCTTTATGCCTGCGCTTCTGGCTGCCAGCAGCTTTTCTTTCAATCCGCCGATAGGAAGCACCCGACCTCTTAAGGTAATCTCCCCGGTCATCGCCAGGTCTGCACGCACTTTCTTCTCCGTGATCGCAGAGAACATGGCTGTGGCCATGGTGATTCCGGCAGAAGGTCCGTCTTTTGGCACTGCTCCCTCCGGGATATGCACATGGATATCATGATTTTCAAAAAAGTCTTCTTTGACCCCATATTTCCCGCTTACAGAGCGGATATAGCTGATACCCGCCCGCGCCGACTCTTTCATCACATCACCAAGCTGGCCTGTCAGCATCATATCCCCGCTGCCCGGCATCACATTCACCTCAATCTGAAGTGTATCGCCGCCCACGCTGGTCCATGCCAGTCCCCGGACGATTCCGATCTCAGGCGCAGGATTCGCCATCTGATAAGTATACTTTTCTTTACCTAAAAATTTATGGATATTGCGGTCTGTCACAGCGATCTTCTTCCGGTCCGTAGTCAGGATTTCTTTTGCAGCTTTTCTGCACACGTTTCCTATCTCACGTTCAAGCTGTCTGACCCCTGCTTCTTTCGTGTAATTGCGGGCCATCTTCCAGATTGCCTGCCGGCTGAAAGTGAGCTGTTCTCCCGTAAGTCCGTGCTTTTCAAGCTGTTTCGGGATCAGATGTTCCACAGCAATATGGAGCTTCTCATTTTCCGTATAACTGCTGATCTCGATCACTTCCATTCTGTCCAGAAGCGGTCTTGGTATCGTCTGGAGTGTGTTTGCCGTCGTGATGAACATAACTTCCGAAAGATCCAGCGGAACTTCCAGATAATGATCCCTGAACCGACTGTTCTGTTCGCCGTCCAGTACCTCCAACAGGGCTGAAAAAGTATCTCCTTTATAGTCTGTGCTCACCTTGTCGATCTCATCCAGAAGCATAACCGGATTTTTTACGCCCGCCGTGCGCAGCCCGTTGGCAATGCGACCCGGCATGGCTCCCACATATGTCTTCCTGTGTCCGCGAATTTCCGCCTCATCCCGAACGCCTCCCAAAGAGATGCGCACATAAGGCTTTTTGAGCGCTCTTGCCAGAGACTTTGCGATGGAAGTCTTTCCTGTTCCCGGAGGACCTGCCAGACAGAGAATCGGACTGTCGCCCTTTTTCGTCAGAGTACGCACGGCCAGGAATTCCAGGATACGCTCTTTCACCTGCTCCAGCCCGTAATGGTCCTCATCCAGCACCTGCCTTGCATACTCTATGTCGTGATTGTCCTTTGAAGCCTTCTCCCACGGCATTTCCAGCAGGGTCTCTATATAAGTGCGGATAACTCCGTTTTCTGCCGGGGAGTTCATGGAACTTTTAAACCGGTTGATCTCTTTTTGGAGTTTTTCTTTGATTTCTTTTGGAGCCTTCAGTTTCTTTAAGGCATTTTCAAATTCCTCTGCATCTGACACAGTGGAGTCCTCACCCAGTTCCTCCCGTATCAGTTTCAGCTGTTCCCGCAAAATATATTCTCTCTGATGCCGGTCCACGCGCTCTTTCACTTTTCTCTGAATTTCTTCTTTGATACCTAATATCTGAACTTCATTAACCAGCTTGAACGCCAGCTTGTCATACCGTTTTTCAAAGTCAATCTCGTTTAAAATTTCCTGCTGATCCGTATAGTAAAGAGGGATATTCGCCGCAATCTCATTAACCAGTTTCTTAAGTCCTTTCACTTCCAGCAGTCGGGCCGCAGACTCTCTTGATATCTTTCCGTTCTTTGCCGCATAGTCTGTAAAAATATCTTTAAGCCCGCGCTCCATGGCCTCTGCGTCAGCGCCTTCTGGTACAGGAAGCTCTTCCTCGTTTATAACTTCCACCTTCGCCCTTAAATACGGGTCAGAAAATTCGAGTTCCTGTAACCTTCCCCTCGTCTCCCCGGAGACGAGCACACGCACTATCTGCTTTGGGAGCTTGATGATCTGTCTGATCGTTCCCACCGTACCGACCGGATATACATCTTCTATTCCCGGTTCTTCTATGTCAATGGATTTCTGGGCAGTAAGAAAAATCTTCTGTTCTTCTACCATTGCCTCCTGAACAGCGGCGATCGACCGCTCCCGGATCACATCAAAATGCACGACCATCTCCGGCATGATGGTCATACCGCGAAGAGCAACCACGGGCAGACTCTTTATCTCGTTGTTCATTTTTTCTCCTCCTGATCTGTCAGTTTCTATAGAACAAAGCAGGCAGGCACATATGGTACCCCCATTGCACCCGCCCTCACACTTTTCTGATCTTATGCACTCTCTGATGTCAGAAATGATCTCCGTTCTTCTCCGTCCCGCATATACAGCGGTTCTCCTGTTCCGTTCACCGCCTCTTTCGTAATACGGCACTCTTTGATCGTCTCGTCTGACGGAACCTGATACATAGTATCCATCATGATCTTCTCCATGATCGCCCTAAGTCCCCTCGCTCCCGTCTTTCTTGCAAGGGTTGTCTCCGCGATCGCTGTCAGCGCATCCCGATCGAATTCCAGCCTCACGCCATCCAGTTCAAGAAGTTTCTGATACTGTTTCACAATCGCGCTTTTCGGCTCTGTCAGTATTCGGATAAGAGCCTCCTTGTCAAGCAGTTCCAAAGACACTGTAACCGGCAGTCTTCCGACCAGCTCCGGAATCAATCCGTATTTCACCAGGTCCTGCGGAAGCACTTCCCGGAACAGGACATTCATATCATACTCATGTTTTGCCGCAATCTCCGCATTAAAGCCAATGGATTTCCTGTCCAGACGGGTTTCGATTATTTTATCCAGCCCTTCAAACGCTCCGCCGCAGATAAAGAGTATATTGCTTGTATCTATCTGGATCAGTTCCTGATGCGGATGCTTGCGTCCTCCCTGAGGCGGCACAGAGGCAACCGTCCCCTCAATGATCTTCAGGAGAGCCTGCTGTACGCCCTCACCGGATACATCACGGGTAATAGACGGATTCTCAGACTTTCTCGTGATTTTATCAATCTCGTCAATATAGATGATGCCGTGCTCCGCGCGCTCGATATCTCCGTCTGCCGCCTGGATCACTTTGAGCAGAATGTTCTCCACATCCTCTCCCACATACCCGGCCTCTGTCAAAGCCGTTGCATCTGCAATGGCAAACGGAACATTCAAAATCTTTGCAAGCGTCTGGGCAAGGAGCGTCTTACCGCACCCTGTCGGTCCCAACATGAGAATGTTGCTCTTCTGAAGCTCCACTCCCAGATCCTGCTCCGCCATAATCCTTTTATAGTGGTTGTACACTGCCACCGAGAGCACCTTTTTCGCCTCATCCTGTCCGATCACATAATCGTCCAGAAACGCTTTCATCTCCTCGGGTGTCAAAAGATTAATGTCGCCAAACACATCTCTTTCATTATAATCCAGTTCTTCTTCAATGATCTCCGAACAAATCCCGATACACTCATCACAGATATAAGTGCCGTTCGGCCCTGCGATCAGTTTGCGCACCTGAGCCTGGGTTTTGTTGCAGAAAGAACATCTCACGATATCGTCGGTCATTTTTCCTGCCATATATGTCACCTCATACAGTATTAGTGATTTATGATCACTTCATCAATCAGGCCGTAGGTTTTCGCCTCCTGAGCGGACATGAAATTGTCGCGTTCTGTATCGGCCTTGATCGTCTCCAGGTCCTGACCTGTATTTGCCGCCAGAATCTCGTTTAATTTCTGCTTTGTACGCAGAATATGCTCTGCCGCGATCTGAATCTCCGTCGCCTGTCCCTGGGCTCCGCCTGACGGCTGATGGATCATGATCTCTGCGTTAGGCAGCGCGAATCTCTTGCCTTTCTTTCCTCCGGAGAGCAGGAATGCCCCCATGCTCGCCGCCATACCAATACACACGGTGGACACATCGCACTTGATATACTGCATCGTGTCATAGATTGCAAGTCCGGCTGTTACAGATCCTCCCGGACTGTTAATATAAAGCTGGATATCCTTATCCGGATCATCTGCTTCCAGGAAGAGAAGCTGTGCCACAATCACGCTGGCTGACACATCATTCACTTCTTCGCCGAGAAAGATAATCCTTTCTTTTAACAGTCTCGAATAAATATCGTAAGAGCGCTCTCCCCTGCTCGTCTGTTCAATGACATAAGGTACTAAACTCATGTGTTATACCCCTCTTTCTGAAAAATTGTCTGTTCTGTGACAAGAGGTGCACCATGCGGCACACCTCTCAAGAACCAAAATTAACCTTCTACTGCCGCATCTGTAATCAGCGTCACTGCCTCCTGCACCGCAATATCATCTTTCATCTGTTTCTTCTCATTGTCGCCCATAAACTCTTTGAGTTTGTCTACTTCCATCTGGTAGGAATCTGCCATCTTCTGAAGCTCCTCGTCCAGGCGTTCTTCTGAAACTTCGATGTTTTCAGCCGCGGCCACTGCCTCCAGCACCAGTCTTGTGCGGATGCGCTTCTCTGCCTGCGGGCGGAGTTCTGCCATCATCTTCTCCTCTGAAAGTCCTGTGAACTGGAAATACTGTTCCATGCTCATTCCCTGCTGCATAATGCGACGTGCAAAATCGTCTGCCATCTGCTTTGTCTGAAGATCAAGCATGGGTTCCGGAAGATCAATCTGTGCATTTGCCACAGCCTGCTCCACAGCCTGATCTTCTTTCTTCTGCTTGCCCTCGCGTTCTTTGCGCTCTTTGATCTTAGCCTTTACTTCAGCCTTATATGCGTCAACTGTCTCGCTCTTTTCAGATACGTCGGAAACGAACTCATCATCCAACTCAGGAAGCTCTTTTGCTTTGATCTCATGTACTGTACATTTAAATACAGCGTCTTTTCCTGCAAGTTCCTCTGCCTGATATTCCTTCGGGAATGTCACGTTCACTTCTACTTCTTTGTCAATCTCAGCGCCGATAAGCTGCTCCTCAAATCCCGGGATAAATGCTCCGGAACCGATTGTAAGCGGATAGTTCTCTCCCTTTCCGCCCTCGAACGGAACACCGTCCACAAATCCTTCAAAATCAAGGATAACCTGATCTTTATCCTGAACAGCACGGTCTGTAACCTCTACCGTCCTTGCGTTGCGCTCACGCTCTCTGTCGATCTCCTCGTCAACTTCTTTCTGTGTAACTCTTGTAGAAACTTTGTCCACTTTCAGCCCTTTATATTCACCGAGTGTAACTTCCGGTTTCACTGCAATCTCTGCTGTGAAAATAAACGGCTTGCCTTTCTCAAGCTGTGTAATCTCAACCTGCGGCTGGGACACGATCTCGAGTTCACACTCATCATATGCTTTTCCATATGCCTCTGATATCATATGATTTGCCGCTTCATCATAGAACACTTCCGGTCCGTACATCTTCTCGATCATCTGGCGCGGCACTTTGCCCTTACGGAATCCCGGCAGACTGATCTTTCCGCGCTGTTTCAGATATGACGCCTGGAGCGCTTTCTCCACATCCTCCGCTGAAACCTCGATGGTCAGCTTCGCCATATTATGTTCTAATTTTTCTACCTGTAAACTCATTTTCTTCCTCCTTGAATGTGCAAAATTCTATCTCTTCTTCTTCTAAAGAAGACATTTTCAGTCATTAACACATTATAGCACACACACCCGCATATTTCCAGTACTTTTTGCCAAAACAGTTCCGCCATCCATCTTATTGGGAGCAGAAACCATGCTTGCATGGTTTTGCGAGCAGGAAGATGGATGAGTTGAGCGCCTTCTCATGAGCAAAACTGCGGCGTATGCCGCGGTTAGCCCGCAGGGCGGTTTTGCGAATGGCGCGGGCGGAACTGTTCTTTCCACACGCCATCCATCTTATTGGGAGCAGAAACCATGCTTGCATGGTTTCGTGAGCAGGAAGATGGATGGGCCGAGCGCCTTCTCATGAGCAAAACTGCGGCGTATGCCGCGGTTAGCCCGCAGGGCGGTTTTGCGAATGACGCGGCGTAACTATCCCTCATACAGGATTGCCTTCTTCACCTCTGCCGCTGTTTCTGCTCCTGCCAGCACCTCCGTCAGTTTCAGCGTAAACAGGATGGCAGTACCCATGCCCCGCCCTGTGGTAATATGTCCATCTGTAACAGCCGGTTCCCATACCACTTCCGAGCCTTTTAACTGTTCTTCAAAGGACGGATAACAACATGCTTTTTTCCCATTTAAAATTCCAAGTTCCCCCAGAATACTCGGAGCCGCACAGATCGCCCCAATATATTTTTTCTGCCTGTCAAAAGACAGCAGAAGCTTTTTAAGCCCTTCATGAGCTTTTAAATTCAGAGTGCCCGGCATCCCGCCCGGAAGCACCAGCATATCTGCATCTTCTGTATCCGCCTCCTCAAAAAGTCGGTCTGCTTTCACGATGATCCCATGGGCGCCATGTATTTCTTTTTCCTCCGTAATTGACACTGTCACAGTTTCTATGCCCGCACGCCTTAGAATATCTACCACTGTAAGCCCTTCAATCTCTTCAAACCCATCTGCAAGAAAAACACATACTTTTCTCATCTGGCTTTACCTCCTGTTTTTGTCCAAACATACTTTTCTCCAGTGTAACAGACCATATGTTTAAATGCAATGAACACTTCCCCTGTCCGCAGGTATTTTCCCGTAGAAAACCCGCGGGAGATACTTTATAATGTAAATCACAGTTACTGATATATAAGGAGGGTACACTATGGAAATCGAACGTAAATTTCTGGTCAGTGCAGAGCAGCTTCCTTTCTGTCCGGAAGATTATCCCTGCCGCCATATCGAACAGGGATATCTCTGCACAAATCCTGTTGTCCGCATACGCAGAGATAACGAAAATTATTTTCTCACTTATAAATCCAAAGGGCTTATGGTACGCAAAGAATATAATCTTCCCCTCACAAAAGAAGCCTATGAACATCTGATTCCCAAGACGGACGGAAGACTTATTACCAAAAAAAGATATGTGATCCCGCTTGAAAACGGACTTAATCTGGAACTGGACTTTTTCGAAGGTGAACTGGCGCCTCTCGTTCTGGCGGAAATCGAGTTTCCTGACGAAGACACAGCCCTCTCTTATGAACCTCCTTCATGGCTTGGCCGGGATGTAACCCAGTCCTCTGAATATCACAACAGCACTCTCAGTCAGACATAAGGCAACGTATCATTGCCTTTATTTTATAATTACCCGTTTCGTTGCATAACACTTTGTTTACAGGAAAAATTGATATAATGATGAAGAATTTAAACAATTTCTTGTAAACGGAGGTGCCGCAGTGTCCAATATCCAACTCGCAGCGAATCTGCGCAGACTGAGAAACGACCACAACTACACACAGACGCAGATTGGCGAAAAGCTGAATATTTCCCGTCAGGCATACTCCAATTATGAAACCGGGAAGCGTATTCCGGACATTGATATGCTCATCCGCATTGCCGACATCTATCAGGTCACACTGGAACAGCTTATCACTCAGACATGTACGAAGACCGGCGTCATAAACGAAACCACCGGCCCCTACTACACCGGGATGATTGTTGAGAGCGCTGATACGATCTACCTGTCAAAAGAGGAGGTCGAATTGCTGACACAGTACAGGAATGCCGGAGAAGATGAAAGAAGACTGACCCGCAAGGTACTTGGAATATAAATCTGAACAGTATAGGAAAGCAGCAAAAGATATATTTGTACTGCCGAAGTAAAAGTCCCCTGGCGGAAGTGCCTGTCGGCTTTAAAACGGTCATGCAAATATATCTTTTTTATGCAGTCTAACAACTGAAAGCATATGAAACTTCTGATTTCATAAAACAAGATATCCCCAGAACTGTGCCGCGTGAGCGGCAAGTAGATCGAAGCGGCCCCGTAGCCGCGACGTAGTCACAGTTCTGCGGATATTGTATGTTATAGAAAATAAAGTTTCAAATACTATCAGCTGTTTATCTGTATAAGAAAGATGTATTTTCCTATCTGGCCGCCGCCTTATCATATGCTTCCTGATACAAAATTTCCTGAGAATTTCTCGGCTCTCCCTGGCATTTCACAATGGAATAATCTCCGTTTTTATTTTCACAGCGAGCTTTTTTGTTATCACTGAGCATCAGATCAAACATTGCCTGAATTCTTTTTTGCAGCTTTTCTGAATAAACAGGTGCGGCAACCTCCACTCTCTTTACCGTATTCCGGGTCATAAAATCAGCGGAACCAATATAATATTTCGTCCGCTCCCTGCATCCGAAAATATAGATTCTGGAATGTTCGAGAAATCTTCCCACAATGCTGATAACGCGGATATTCTCTGTTTTGTCTTCCAGCCCCGGTATCAGACAGCATATTCCCCTCACGATCATATCAATTCGGACGCCCGCACAGGAAGCCTCTGCCAGCTTGTCCATAATCTTCTTGTCTGTAAGAGAGTTCAGCTTTAAACCGATATATGCCTCCTCCCCGTTTTTCACACGTTGGATTTCCTCGTCGATCAGCTCAATTATTTTGGACTGCAGACATTTCGGTGCAACAAGCAAATGTTCGGATTCTTCCACTGTCTCGCCTTTTGTTAAAGCCTGGAACACCTTTGCCGCCTCCAGACCGATCTGCTCATCGGCAGTCATAAGCGAAAGGTCCGTATAAAGCCTTGCCGTCTTTTCATTATAGTTTCCGGTGCCAATCTGAGTGATATATTCCACGCCGTCAGCCCCGCGCCTGGTAATAAGGCACAGTTTGGAATGTACTTTGAATCCCTCCAGCCCGTAGATAATCTGACACCCAGCCTTCTCCAGCATGCGCGACCAGCGGATATTGTTTTCCTCGTCAAACCGCGCCCGCAGTTCCACAAGCACTACAACCTCTTTGCCGTTCTCCGCGGCTTCACAGAGCGCCTCCACGACTTTGCTCTGCTTTGCCAAACGGTACAGCGTCATCTTAATGGAAACCACGCTTTCATCCTCCGCAGCCTCGTTGAGCATATTAAGGAACGGACGGATAGATTCATAGGGATAGGAAAGCAGCTTGTCTTCCTTCTTAATCTGGGCCAGTATACTTTCTCCTTCATGAAAGTCCGCTGATTTCTGCGGCACTCTTTTCACATAAAACAGTTCCGAATGCATGCGCAGAAGGTCCTGTATCTGAAAGATGAAAGACATATCCAAGGGCGCCCTGCTCTTAAACACTCTCTCCGGGGATATTTCCAGATATCTGCACAGCGCTTCCACCACATTCCCTTCCATATCCCTGGATAAATCCAGGCGGACCGGTGAAAGTTTTTTCCTTTCTTTCATCAAATCTGCCATAAACTCCCGGTAATCCAAATCTTCGTCATAGAGCGCATCCGCGTCAATGTCTGCGTTCCTCACCACGCGGATAAGCGATTTTCCCTTAACTTTGTAGCCTTTGAATACCTTTCCGATAAAGTGGAGTATCAAATCTTCTGAGAGCATGTATCTCCCGGTCCCTCCCGGTAATTGGATCATACGCTCCACCATATTGTTCGTACACGGGATAATACCCAGACGTTCTTTTCCGCTTCTTGTCTCAAGAACAACGACAGCATATATTTCCTTGTTTCTCAGGAAAGGAAACGGCTGGCGTTTTCCAACAATCGTAGGTGAACTCAAAGGTACGATCTCATGATTAAAATACTGTTCCAGATACTTTTTCTCCTCTGGTTTTGCATCCTGAAAACCGATCAGCTCAACTCCATACCCTGCTGCTTTGTCCATAAGTTTTCTATAGACTTCATCTTTTCTTTTATTCAGCTTTTTCACTTCTTTTAAAATCGCCCGAATCTGCTCCTCGGAAGTCATTTTTGTCTTATTATCCCTGATCTTTTTATTGAGCAGCATCTGATCCTGAAGCGAGCCCACTCTCACCATAAAAAACTCGTCCAGATTACTCTGGTAAATGGATACAAACGTCATCCGCTCACAGAGCGGGACTTCCTGATTCTCAGCCTCCTCCAGCACTCTGGCATTAAATTTCAGCCATGACAGTTCCCGGTTCATGTATATCTTTTCCATATGCTTCTCCTATTCACTGCAGTATTTTGCTATGTATCCTCATTCATATACAGTCGATTTTATTTTATCTTATCTCGGCAGACAGGAAAGTTATATTTATATTAAATCTGCGTAAAACTCCGCCTGCACTGTACGCCGGGAAACATATCCCGGCGCACCTGCAGCATCATTATGAAATTATTGTTTCCTGTTCACAGTCAAAAACCCGACCATAACAGTTTTGCCTGCCTACAGCTCCACTTTTAATTCCTGTTTTTCAATATTATGGCGGTTTGCATATCCGGTCAGGATCATAGTCAGAGCTCCGTCTCCCGTGATATTACATGCAGTGCCAAAGCTGTCCTGAAGGGCAAAGATCGTAAGCATGAGCGCCGTTCCCGTAGAATCGAATCCAAGGACTCCTGTGATCAATCCCAGGGACGCCATGACCGTTCCACCGGGAACCCCCGGAGCTCCGATGGCAAACACACCAAGAAGCAGGCAGAACAGGATCATAGAGCCAAGCGACGGTATCGCTCCATACAGTATCTGTGACACCGTCATGACGAAAAATACTTCTGTCAGCACAGAACCGCACAGATGGATGTTCGCAAACAGCGGAATCCCAAAATCAACCATGTCCTCACGCAGAGGTTTAGATTTCTTCGCACAGCGAAGGGCTACTGCAAGAGTTGCTGCAGAGGACATGGTCCCCACTGCAGTGATATAAGCAGGCCCGTAATTTTTGATCACGTCCAGCGGATTGCTCTTCGAATAAATCCCGGCCACAATGTACAGAAATGCCATCCAGATAAAGTGTCCCACCATCACGATCAGAACGATTTTGATAAACACCGGCAGCTGCTTTGTGATTGTTCCCTCGTAAGAAAGAGCACAGAAAGTAAAGCCGATAAAGACCGGAAGTATCGGAATAACAATTCTGGTCACAACCTCAAGCACGATTTTCTGGAACTCTTCCAGAATATTCGTAATTGTCACTGCTTTTGTCCAGGTTGCCGCCAGGCCGATCAGCACGGAAAATACCAGTGCACTCATCACACTCATGATCTGCGGTATCTCAAGCTGGAACACCACTTCCGGCAGTTCCTTTAACCCTTCCACATCAGAGACAATGGACAGGTGGGGAATCAGGCCGTAACCTGCTGCCATGGACAGCAGCGCCGCCAAAATAGACGACATATAAGCACAGAACAGCGCCACTCCCAGCATACGCGATGCATTTCTTCCAAGCCGCGTGATCGACGGTGCAATAAAGCCGATAATGATCAGCGGTACACAGAAATTAATAAACTCTCCGAGTACAAACTTTACTGTTACAACTACATTCATCAGCGCTGTCCCGGAAACCTGCCCGATGATGATTCCGAGCACCACTCCGAGGAGCAGTTTAAACGGGAGACTGGTGATTATTTTTTTCATACAGTTAACCTCTCTTCCTATCTGTGCCCCCGGATTACGGTCGTATTCCACTCAGACACAAAATTAATATGGGTTTATTATAATCAATATATGCCGGACTGGCAAGGATGTTTAAAAAAGTCATAAACCCGGCTCAAATCATGGTTGCTACTCCTCAGACAGTGTGATACCATAGGGCTATTGAGAATATCTCGGCTAATTACAGTATTGGATATATCTCGGTTCATTATAAGTATGATACATAAGAAGGAGTGACACAATGGGACTTTATGATAACAGAATCGTAGTAAAAGTAGGTACATCCACTCTGACAAACGATGCAGGGAAAAGCGACCTGCGCGCCACAGACCGCCTGGTCTGCACGCTGGCCGACATCCAGAATATGGGGTATGAGGTCATCCTTGTATCTTCCGGTGCTATCGCTGTTGGCAGAAACAAGCTCAATATGACGGAAAAACCGGACAGCATGCGCATGAAGCAGGCTGCCGCAGCCGTGGGACAGTGCAGTCTGATGTATCTTTATGACAAGTTTTTCGGGGATTATGACAAAACAGTGGCACAGATTCTTTTAAATGCAGAAGATATCGAAGAAGAAGAAAAGAAAGAGAATCTGACCAATACGTTTAACGCCCTCCTGGAGATGGGTGTCATCCCGATCGTAAATGAAAATGATTCCGTAAGCTACAAGGAAATCGAGTCTGATGACCGGCTGTTCGGAGACAATGATATGCTCTCCTCAGTGGTCGCAGTTCTCTGCCGTGCAAAACGGCTCGTCATTTTATCAGACATCGACGGTTTCTATGACAGCGATCCGAGACTGCATCCGGACGCAAAACTGATCGAGCAGATCGACTGTATCGACGAGAGCGTGTACTCTCTTGCCGGGGGCGCGGGTTCAAGACGCGGCACGGGCGGCATGAGAACAAAACTGCAGGCAGCTCAGCTCGCCACCGCACAGGGAATCGACACCATCGTGACAAACGGGAAACATCCGGAAGTTCTGTATGATATTATCAAAGGCGGAAAAGCCGGGACACTGTTTACCGGGAAAAAATAATTTTCTAAAAATTGAATGGATTACTGCTTTTCAATCGTATTTCAAATGAAAACAAAAATTTTAATTTCGATGATAAGGAGGAATACTCATGAAAAAAGCAGTAATCGGATCTGTAACAGCAATGGTGGTATTATTTGTGGGAGCGACAAGTGTGTTCGCGGCAGGATACAAGGAAAGGGCACTGTTTCCACGGCAGACACAACAGGTAAGGATGCATGCGGAGCGAACAGGATGTAAACAGGGCAATCGAAAAATATTCCAATATGATTCGTTGGATTTGTATGCTACATCTGAAGAATTATGCTGACACCGAGGACATATTTCAGACAGTGTTTTTGAAATATGTCCTTAGTTCTGTTTCCTTTGAAAACCCGGAACATGAAAAAGCATGGTTCATCCGTGTGACAATTAATGCCTGTAAAGATTTGCTCAAAAGCTTCTTCCGCAGCCGGACTACATCATTGGACGAAATCATTGAGCTTCCTGCAAAGTCATCCCCGGATCACAAAGAGGTTCTGGAGGCAGTGCTTGCGCTTCCTCCCAAATACAGAGATGTAGTATATCTGCATTATTATGAAAACTATACCGCTCCTCAGATCAGCCAGATTTTAGGGAAAAACGTGAACACAGTTTATACTCTTCTTACCCGCTCAAAGCAGATGCTTCGGGAAAAGCTGGGAGGTGATGGTTATGAAAGATAAATTAAAAGAAGCTTTCGATCAAGTGCAGGCAGAACAGGACTTAAAAGACAAGACGAAAACATTTCTTTTCCGGAAAACCAATGGGTATACTAAAAGAAAAACTGTTAATTACCGGCATTTTGTTCCCGTGGCCGCATGTTTTTTATTCCTTCTGTTTATTGGACACCGGCTGTACTTTACTCCCACAGTACAGATCAGTATAGATATAAACCCCTCAATAGAACTGGGAGTGAACCGCTTCAACAGAATTGTCTCCATTGAGGGTTACAATGATGACGGACAAAAATTAGCAGAATCTCTGAACGTAAAATACAAGTACTACACAGAGGCTGTCGATCAGATATTGAACGATGCCACGATCACAACTCTGTTGTCAAATGAGGAAGTTATGTCCATCGGCGTCATAGGCCCGGAAGGGACTCAGTCTGCAGAGATTCTTTCCAACATTCAATCCTGCACTGATGGGAAAGAAAACACTCACTGTTATTACGAACATCCGGAGAGGATGAAAGATGCCCACGCCAACGGACTTTCATACGGCAAATACAGGGCCTTTTTAGAGCTGCAGGCTGTTGATCCCGATATCACTACCGAAGAAATACAAAACATGACCATGCGGGAAATCAGAGATTTGATCCAACAACTGTCTGCTGACAGCGAAAAGGAAGTCCCCTCTGACAGTGAAAACGGCCGTGGGCATCACGGAACCGGCAACAGATATGGTAAATAAATCAGGGAGGCTGCACAAATACAGCTTTGTGACATGGATTAAGATACGTTCAGGGAATCTGTATCATAACGCAAAACCGTTCCGCTTTACTTCAAAGATTTGGGCGGCTGTAACAATACGGATTGATGTTCGACCAAAGGGTCTCCATCAGTCCGTATTTAACACCCGCCTCAAATGCTTTTCAGAACGCTCTCACTTAAAGTTTTGCTTATATGATACAGATTCCCTGAACTTATTTACTCAAGTCAGAAAAGTTATAAAACTTCTGCTTCCAAAAACAAGATATCCGCAGGACTATGCTGCATGAGCGGCTCGTAGAGCGCAGCGGCCCGAAGCCGCGATGCAGTCATAGTTCTGCGGATATCGTACGTTATGGAAACTAAAATTTCAAATACTATCAGCTGTATCTGTACAAGAAAGATATATTTTTACACGGTCGCGATATCAATCAGCGTCAGTTTCTTTATATCCGTGTTCTCAAGACTGGTAATCAGCGCTTCTGCGGTATCAATCGCAGTCAGCACGTTCACCCCTGTCTCAATGGCGTTTCTTCTGATCACGAATCCGTCTTTTGAGTGCTCTGCACCCTGCGCCGGGATGTCGATGACCAGGTCGATCTTATGTCCCAAAATCAAGTCGAGAAGATTCGGGGACTCCTGCTCAATCTTGCGCACCTGAGTGGCTTTCACGCCTGCCGCATTAAGCGCGCGCGCCGTCCCGCTGGTAGCAAAGATGTGATAACCGATATCGGCAAATCTGCGTCCGATTTCCACAGCCTCCGGCTGGTCCTCGTCACGGACAGTCATGATCATGTTTTTGAATTTCGGCAGTTTGATGCCTGCGCCGATGAACGCTTTATAAAGAGCCTCGTCAAAGGTTTTCGCAATACCGAGACACTCACCTGTTGATTTCATCTCTGGTCCCAGGCTGATGTCTGCGCCGCGGATTTTCTCAAAGGAGAATACCGGCATCTTCACTGCTACATAGTCTGCCTCCGGCTGAAGTCCCGGCGTATAGCCCAGCTCACGGATTTTCTTCCCGATGATGACCTGCGTTGCCAGCGGTACGATCGGTATGCCCGTCACCTTGCTGATGTACGGCACAGTACGGCTGGAGCGCGGATTCACTTCGATCACATACACATCCTCTTCCCCGCAGACGATAAACTGGATATTGATCATGCCGATCACATGCAGGGATTTTGCAAGACGTCTTGTATACTCCGCAATCTTCGCTTTTGCCCCTTCTGTCAGGCTCTGTGCCGGATAAACGGAGATACTGTCGCCGGAATGGATTCCCGCACGCTCGATATGCTCCATGATACCCGGAATGAGGATGTCCGTGCCATCGCACACAGCATCCACCTCGATCTCCTTTCCCTGAAGATATTTATCTACAAGGATCGGATGATCCTGTGCAATCCGGTTGATAATACCGATAAACTCATCAATGTCATTGTCATTGATGGTAATCTGCATTCCCTGACCGCCCAGCACATAAGACGGGCGCACCAGCACCGGGTACCCCAGACGGTTGGCAACCTCTTTTGCCTCCTCTGCCGTATATACGGTTCCGCCTGTAGGACGCGGGATTTCACATTCCTCCAGTATCTCATCGAAGAGTTCTCTGTCCTCAGCCTTGTCAACATTCTCTGCAGATGTTCCGAGAATGGGCACGCCCATCTTCATAAGCGCCTCTGTAAGTTTGATAGCAGTCTGCCCGCCGAACTGTACCACGGCTCCGTCCGGCTTCTCAATATCAACAATGCTCTCCACATCCTCCGGAGTAAGCGGCTCAAAATACAGCTTGTCCGCAATATCAAAGTCCGTACTCACGGTCTCCGGGTTATTGTTCACGATAATTGTCTCAAATCCTTCTTTTGCAAATGCCCATGTACAGTGCACAGAGCAGAAATCAAACTCGATTCCCTGACCGATACGGATGGGACCGGAACCAAGAACAAGAACTTTTTTCTTATCTTTTGTCTCTTCCACCTCGTTCTCGCTTCCGTATACGGAATAATAGTACGGCGTCTCCGCAGCGAACTCAGCCGCACAGGTATCCACGATCTTATATGCTGCCACAATACCGTTTGCATGGCGCATGTCGTGGATTTCCCGCTCGCTCTTTCCTGTCAGGCGGGCAATTACATTGTCTGGGAACTCGATGCGCTTTGCCTCTCTTAAAAGGTCCGCAGTCAGTTCCTGCGTCTTTAAGGCATTCTCCATCTCCACGATAACGGCAAATTTATCAATGAACCATTTATCTACGCGAGTAATATGGTAGATCGTGTCATAATCAACACCTCTGCGGACCGCTTCCGCGATTCTCCACATCCGCATGTCATCCACTTTTGCCAGCTGCTCCATCAGGTCCTCAAGAGAAAGTCCGGTAAAGTCGTAGGACATCAGACTGTCCACATGCTGCTCCAAAGAACGGATGGCTTTCATGAGCGCACCCTCAAAGTTGTTGCAGATGCTCATTACCTCTCCGGTAGCTTTCATCTGAGTGGTCAGCGTTCTTTTGGCGCTGATGAATTTATCAAACGGGAGACGGGGCAGCTTTACAACCACATAGTCCAGCATGGGTTCGAAGCTTGCATATGTCTTCTGGGTGATCGCGTTTTTGATCTCGTCCAGAGTGTAGCCCAGGGCAATTTTTGCCGCCACCTTTGCAATCGGGTATCCTGTCGCCTTTGAAGCCAGTGCAGAAGACCGGCTCACACGGGGATTCACCTCAATGACACAGTACTCAAACGTATCCGGGTGAAGCGCATACTGCACGTTACATCCTCCGGTAATATTAAGCTCACTGATAATATTCAGTGCGGAAGTACGAAGCATCTGGTACTCTTTGTCGCCCAGCGTCTGAGACGGAGCCACCACGATACTGTCTCCGGTATGAACGCCCACCGGGTCAATATTTTCCATATTACATACTGTAATACAGTTTCCTGCGCTGTCGCGCATTACTTCATATTCAATCTCTTTCCAGCCTGCAATGCAGCGCTCCACCAGTACCTGTCCCACACGGGAGAGACGAAGTCCGTTCTCCAGTATCTCCACAAGCTGCTGAGAATCATGGGCGATACCGCCGCCGCTTCCTCCCAGAGTATATGCAGGACGCAGCACTACCGGATATCCGATCTCGTTGGCAAAAGCAAGACCGTCCTCCACGTTCTCGACTACGAGGGA